>JAJYZJ010000067.1 GCA_021800035.1 archaeon | reverse complement strand
CCTATCGGTATCGGAATCTTCTCCTAGTTCCTAACGGATATCATACTATAGAATTCGGTAGCTTCGCACATAAAGTGTGATGCAGGTAAAAGCCGAACCAAACCACGTAGAGCTAAACTGAACTGCTCGCTCCCTGGTCTTCGAGCACCATTAACATGACAACGTTCTTGTGCTGAGGGTGCCTGAGATCGTGAGAACGCCTGATGGAGACCTATCCGACATCTCGCTCAAAAGAAGACACAACAACTCACTCGAGTGGAAAGAGATGCGACTAATTATTTAGGCGAGCACTCTTCCATAGACATGGCTACAGCTCGAATTGCAAATAATCGCAAAGGCGTATTAGCTAGTATACCAGCATCTGAGCGCTTCCGGGCATGACAATGGGAGTTTGGCCGGCGGTGCCGGTTCGTAGCCCGTCACTACGAACCGACGGTTTCTCGTTCAGCCGCGTGGTTCCGCTCTCCGTGGGTGCTTTCACCTGGCGAAAGCCTCTGCCTTAGGGCAAACGCCAGTCTTTGGGCAGTTGGAACGGAATAAAGCGTGACTATAAGGTTGAAAGCAGCTATAGGAGGAAGTAGACCCACTATAAGAGTCTTCGGGATATTAAGACCAATAGGGGTGGGTAACGGATCAAGCACGTAGTTTACAACGGTCATCCCGAGCACCCGGAAGGTTGCGCCCATGGCAAGAGGAATAACGTAGGCAAGATATTTTCCATGTTTCTGGAACCTTCTGCCAGTAAAGAGCCATACGCCCCCCATTGTCAGAAGGACCGCAATAAGGTTAAACACGGGTCCAGAGACGGGGCTCCCCCTGAGATCAACCTGAGTGGTAGCATACACTATCATTTCCATTCCCAGAGCCAGTTTCGGACCGAAATAAAAGAGCGTAAAATACACGGGTATTTCCCACAGTTCGAATTTTAGAAAGGCGTAAGGTCCGAACGGGATAAACGGGGCTGCGGGATTAAGAGGTGACAGAATTAGGGCTACTGGGGTCAAAAGTGCAATCGTGGCGATGCGCTGGCTCTGCCGCATACTTCGGGTCTTCATGGGTCGCTCGTCGTTAGGCGGAGTTTATTAGTCTTGTCACATGACTAATTGTAGTCTGGGAGAGCCTCCGCTTGCTTCCCCCGCGCCAATTGGCTCCAATGGAACAACAAACCCTGGAAGGGGTTGAGGGGGAACGCGGTTAAGCCGCACAATCATGATGGATTACACCTAGTCCTTTTCATTTGAATAACTTGAAAGCTTGATATATTTTTCATTTACCGGCGCGCGGTCTAGAAGGGAGCGCATCTTTCTCGCCCGGGCAGCGCCGATAACGGTAGACAGCTTTGCCTCGGAAGCCGCGAATATGCTCCCCACGTTCGGAAAGCTCTTTAGCAGACGAGCAGCGAGCTTGGGTCCGATTCCCGGTATAGAAGAAAGCAAGATAATTGCCTTTTCTTCATCTGACTCGGCCTTCTTGGCCCTCTTTATCAGAGGACCTCCCAAAACGGGGCGGTAGGAGGCAGGCATTCTTGTCAGCCACCTCATGACCTGCGCGGCCTGCATGGGACTCTCTACCGAAACAAATGTCACACCGTTGGCAATCAAATCCGCTATGCTTGAAAGCACTAGTCCCTCATTGGGTGCCATCCTTACGCAATCAGATATGGTACCTATGAGCAGTATCACGGGGATACGATACGATCTTCGCAGTCTACTTGTCTGGTCGCTCAATCTACCGTCCATTAGGGATGCAACGAAGTCACGGCTTCGTTTACATTCAATAGCAATCGAATCCGTGATCACGTAATCAGAAACGTCCAGCCTTGCTATCGAAACTTTTACTCCGAAGGCCCGCAATGACTTCACAACATCGGATTTCTCTTCACGATAGTCGGCCAAAACTGTTCGAGCTTCCGAGCCAGTGGCCGGACCAGTAGAAGGCGAGCTAACCCGACAGGTATCCTGTGATGGCATGCTCTACTGCCAATCATTTACTTCGCTCCCAAATTAACACCTACGTTTTTCGCCGCAACCGAACAAGTCTTGGGGAACTTCTCAATATCCGTCGCACATTCGTCTCGGCTGAATTCAGCTTTAACCATAGCGCTGTAGAGTTCTTTGGCCGAGAGGGTGTGAAACAGTCCGGAAGATTTACTCGGAATCCAGTGTGAGAGATTCAGAGTAGCTCCGGATAGAATGGGCTACGCTCTACTGCCTGACATCCTGCCCCCCTTAAAGGCGGGGACTTTCTGCGTTCGTCTGGTAAGGTGCCCGTGTTTACAAATCACGTGATATCGCATTACCCGAACGCGGGTAAGGCTTCCCCTGCAGGAACGAATAACACGCCTCTCTAGAATGCCGCATGGCCCCACGAATCGCTATTCAAAGTGTTTAGTTCTCTGCTAACAGGAGAGAGCGGAGTTTCCTGCTTGCGAGTGATAAAAAGAGGGGAAGGTGGGGGCTACTTTACTTGTAGCGAAACTTGCTTGCGTACAAATAACCGTCGTAGCCACGGTACTTTACCACCACTGTTGAGCCGCGCGTTGACACTTCGGGAAAGAGGTATCCAAGCTCTTCCAGCTTCTCTTCTGCCTTCTTTCTGCTTCCGGCCCTTACCCATTTCTTAACGTAGGCCCTGTGCTCAGGAGGAAGCGGGGGAGCGATTTTCGGACGTACATAAAGCTGGTCGGAGTACTGTTCGTTTTGGGTGTTTCCAGTGTCTTCCTGAACTTCGACCTCGCGGACGGCGGAAACTGTGACGTGCTGAGGAGCTTGCTCCACCACGACGGCCTGTGGTGAGGCTATCATGGCTTGCACTGCGCCAATCGGTTGTGATGCAGAAGAAGTGGCTGCTGGTTGAGATGCTGCGCTTGAAGTCGTCGAATTTGAGTATGTGGAGCTGCCGGGTGTTCGAAGGTCACTTGACCCGAAGTGGAATAGGCGGATCACGCCCCTAAAGAGCCTGACTATGGTGGCAAAGAACCTCGCAAGTCGCCCACCTGGCGAGGAGGTATCCTGGTTCGCTTCTTGATAGGACATGACCGTAGGCCATCTACGCATAATCCATGTTAAGTGGTAATCCGAAACTAATTTACCTCATATGTGCACTAACGGAATGGTATGCACTTTGCGTCCCTTCATGTACAGGTCTTCCCGAAACAAATGTAGGAAAAAAAGAGAAAGAGGAACGGCTGAGCCTACTCGAAATCTTTACCAAGTTGAGGAAACTTCGTAAGAGGCAGCTTGAGCTCGCTCTGGAGCTTCCTAATCCGTCGCGCATACTCCCGCTGCTTGTCCTGCTCCCCCTTCGCCTTGGCTATTTTGTAGCCTTTCCAAGCGGACTTCAGGGCGTTCCATGTCTGGCCTACCGTATACTTCTCGGGCATCTTCGACCTTCATCCCTCCACATGAAGAGATGTATTTATACTTTTATACCATGAGGCGATAATGGGGGAGTCCTGGCACTGCCTCACTGACCGCTCTCCTTCGCAGAGCGTTCCCGGTTAGTTTGTGTATAAATTGATGGACTTCAAGCATGCGAACAAGCTGTTCGGATAAATAGTTTCGCACTGGTGTCCGACCAACTTTACGTCAAAAATGCAGAATGCGCTCCTGAGTTCCCGAAGCAATTAAGTGTCCTCGTATGGTGCACTGCTGGATTAAGATGGGACTCAGAGCGACAGTAGTGGGCAGCAGGTGGATGGTGACGAGTTCCCACCCTGCAGCCAGCTATGCTGGACTGAAAGTGTTCGAAAAAGGGGGTAACGTCGTAGACGCGGCACTTGCTGTGAGCGCGGTGCTGTGCGTGGTTCAAAACAATATGTGTGGGCTGGGAGGGGATCTATTCTGTTTACTCAAGCTCAAAGGAAAGGTAATGGGCCTTAATGGAAGCGGCAGAGCTGCAGAACTCGCTACTGTTGAGAACTACGTAAAGCAGGGGCTCAAAGCTATTCCTAGCAGAGGTCCTCTAGCCGCTGTAACAGTCCCTGGCCTTGCGGACGCATGGAATGAGCTTTATACAAAATATGCAACGATGAGTATCGATGTTCTCCTTAGGGACGCCGTGAGACTTGCAAGGAAAGGTTTCGCGATTCCCAGAGGTTATGCAAACTCCATAAACGCGGCTTCAGAACACCTGGGGCAGTATACAAACTGGAGGAAGATTTTCCTGGGAGAATCCACAAGGGTTGCGCCGGGGCACATATTAATACAGTCCGACCTGGCCAACTCGCTAGAACTTATTGCCTCGGAAGGGCCAAGGTCGCTTTACGAAGGGGAGCTGGCAAAGAAAATCGCGAGTGGCGCTGAGAAGCTAGGTTCGCCTATTCGTGCCGAAGACCTCGCTAAACACCGTTCAACCTGGGATGAACCTCTCGCGACAGAGTATAGAGGCGTGAAAGTATACGAAACCGCGCCGAACAGCCAAGGGGCAGCAGTGCTCCTGTGGCTTAACATGCTTTCAGAACTAACGCTCAGGGGGAAGCCGTGGGATTCTGCCGAGACTACCAAACTTCTCTACAGAACCTGCGCGCTCGCTTATCGCGAAAGAGCAAGAAGTATTTCTGACCCTACGAGCTTTCCTCTGCCTTCGGATTTTCTATCGAAGGCATTTGCGAGATCTTTGCTAACAGAATCCAGGGATGGCTTACAGATGAGCCCGTCTAAGCCCGACCTCGGCGATACTACTTATTTCGCAGTGGCCGACTCCGAAGGCAACTGTGCTTCAGTTATTCAGAGCAATTATATGGGGTTTGGTTCTGGTATAGTTCCCGAAGGAGCAGGAATCGTTCTGCATAACCGCGGCTGCTACTTCTCTCTTGACCCCTCACACCACAATTCGCTCCGACCGGGCAAAAGGACCTTCCACACACTTTGTGCTAGCATCGGAGAGAAGGAAGGAAAAACCAAATTTGTTCTGGGCAGCATGGGCGGAGATGTCCAGCCGCAGATACACGTTCAGCTTATCACAAAGCTGTTGGACTTTAACATGGATATACAGGACGCAATCGATGCGCCGCGGTGGGTCGCCCTGGGCACTATCTATGACTCCGGGCAGAGCCTTTTGATCGAAAAAGACCTAGAGAATCTGATACCGGAGCTCCGAGCTACCGGCCTGACATTCTCGCCAATTCCTCCGCGGTCTTCTATTACTGGTCACGCCCAAGGAATTATTTTTGGCGAGGAAGGAGAGCTACATGCTGGAGCGGACCCGAGGGGTGACGGAGCGGCCCTCGGCATATGAATTGATCACCGCCGAAGCGCCTGAGTAAACAGCGCTTCTAAGCGCTTCCCAAAAGCATCGACTCGATTCACTTGGAGGATGAAATTCCTCTCTCCATCTCGTTATCAATCAGCTTAGATATAAACATCGATGCAAGCCCGAGTACGAGGAGAATCACTGTCCTGTCAATCGCGAAACCGCCCGATAGATAGCTATCCGCAGCCCCGAAAAATATCGCAACCGCAAAAGGAAAGATGAGTGCTGGCATAAATTCCATTCCGCGGGTAAAGCTCAGCGCAGCCGCCATACAAACGAGACCCCAGACCAAGATTGCCGAGGCAAGCGCATCGCTCGCACCAGTTCCAAAGGTCGAGATGTAGCCTGCGAGGTAAACAATCGCAAGCCCGACCGAAAGCGCCGAAAGAAGGTCGAGCTCCGCAAACTGTTTCACTGAATTTGACCAGCCACGGTTCCCCCCCGCGGCAAGCTGGGCGAACGCGGGCTCTCTGCCGTGTACAAACCAGACGAAAATGAGAGTGAGCATATAGAGCGAAAAAAGCGTGAGTGCGAGCCCCGCAAGAGCGCTACCCGGCATCCATATCTGAGCTGCAAACTGCGAAGTTTTGGCAGAGGCTACCAAGTAGGCAAATTCCAGGGATGCTACGAAGACTGCTACCTGCAGCGCCCGGCTCAAGGACAGGGCCTTGTATATCGGTGTCATCGTAAAGAGCGATACAAGTTTTGCTACTTTCGGACTTTGTTCCAAGAGGAGGTCATTCATCTCTGCCAATTCCACGGGATACGCGTCAGTATTCCCAGTCTTCGCCGCATTAATCAGGGATTGAGCAATTGACCTCCCTTCGGAACTGAGCGAATACATCTTGTTCGAGTCCTGCTCAACAAGTCCACCCATGCTTCTCAAGTGGTGATAAATCACGCCTGTTGGCAGTTCGGTGCCCTTCTTTATGTCGACAAATCGAGCTGGACCGTGCTCGAGAAGATAGCCCAATACTCGCCTCCTTGCCGGGCTCTTCAGAAGTCGCGTGGCGAAGTTTGGGTCCGATCTGCTGGTCACTTGGCCACAAACTCCTGAATCGCTTCGAAAGTATTTGACCTATATTCCCGCAGTCTGCAGAATAGCGATGCTAGCCCTTCCAGAATCCGATCACAAATCCGACTATGAAAACAAGGGGGGTTGCGGCCAAAGACCAGCCTGACTTATGATACATATACGCAATTATTGCTGGAATATGGTAGACCTGGTTTGAGTAACTTGCCCAGATATTGATTCCGGCAAATGTTGCTACAATTACCCCTGCAATCATCAAGAGAACGCCGACAATTGCTTTCTTTACGCCAGCCCCCACCAAAACGCCTGCAACAAAAAAGAGGACTAGGGTTATTATCTCGGGGGGCACATAAGGAATCAGCAAATCGAGCACCGCAGTGTGGTGCTGTAGCTACTCATAGACTTATCGCCCAATTGGAGCTCCGTAACTCCTTGCCGGCCCAAACGGTCAAGACGTAACTGACCGTGCAAAATCTCGAAACTAATGGTCAGAGGCTTACGACATATCGCGTACTGGGACAGGCTGTGTCGTCAAGAGGCCCGAATCCGGATACTGCACAGCAACACCGAGCGCCCTTATGGGACTGGGATTGCCCGTAGCTGCGTTTACGACTTTTGTGTGGCGGTGGGCTTGGTGACTTTGATTACCTGGGAAATTACTCCTGAATTCGGTATAAGCACTTTTGCGTCGGGCGTGTCAAGAACCGTGAACAGTGAAGTGACTTCGTTTACAGTCCCGTCTTGGCTGGCCACGTTGACCTTGTCTCCGGCCTTGAATGGTCTCGTGATAGATAGAAAGATGCCGGCTATCGCCTGCCCCATGACTTGCTGCGTAGCGAAGCCGACCACCAAGCCGGCAAAAGCCCCGAGACCGGCTGCGGAGGTGGGGGATATGTACGCACCCACTACAACCACAATGGCAGCCACTATTCCTATTATCCTGAACACACTTCTTGCACTCGCCGCCTCCGCATGAGCAAGCTTCAACCTAAGGTTCCAGTAGATTAACTGGGCAAACTCCATTACTATGAGCACAGAAAACAGAAGCGCAAGAGGAATCTGTGCATACGGTAGGTATGACGGCGCCCCACCAAGGTACGGAAAGTGGGATACATACCCAAAGACAAACTGCACTGCGGCCTCAACTAACACGAACGCGATAATGAGCACAATCAGCCTCACCAGCGTCCTTCTCATCATCTCTCCGACTTTTGGTTCTACAGGAGCGGTTACGGCGGCAGAGGGAGGTGGCGATGTAGCCACAGGAGCTTGCTGCGCGGCAATACTATCTAGCATTTATCGCCGGTTTTGGAGCGCCAATGGATAAAGCTTCCTTTTACATCCCGGGACATCAGCTCTCCCCTCGCCCACTTGCTTACTTGCTTACTAGCAGACAGATTATACGCAAGCGTGAACAAGAAAGCCCAGAGTTTTTGGGGAGGAGATGAATTGCGTCGCAGTGTGCACAATTTGGGTATAATTTGTTTGTGGAAAGTCCTGTGGATATGTCCCTCAAGGTCATCGGGATATTGCCCCATTAAAGCCAGTCAAGCAATGGTTTGGAATGTCCCCACAAGCTGCCCCGGTCGCTGTGGGT
>JAJYZJ010000066.1 GCA_021800035.1 archaeon | reverse complement strand
CTGAACCGTCGACCCGTGCACCAGCCCTCTCTCGTGAGTGGTAACTATTGTTACTCCCGTAGCGAAGAGCGCCATGGCGGACTTGAAATCCCAATCCGACCCTTCGGGTGTTATCTGATCGGGCGCGGGGGTCCCTGCCTTTTCATCTCCGCTCATTTTATTCTACGCAACCTGCGAAGGTAGAATAAAGCTGCTCGGTAGTGAAACTTTCGACACCTATGTGACCGGGCTTTGGGCATCTGACTCAGACTACACGCCTGGCAGCCACACCAGACGAGACTCAAACTCCTAGCCCGGAGCTTCCTAGCGCCAGTAGCTATATCACTTTGCTCGGAGAGCGGCCGCCACATGTCGCCAGCAAGCCTGAGTCGCAGCAGGTTGTTAACATCATTCATAAATGGAGTGGAGGTAAGTGCTTTTAACCATGGTCTTCTCCTTCAGGTGTGGCCTACATCAGGAAGAGCTCATTCAAATTCATCAAGGACCCTGGAGACATCCGGATTGGGGAAATCCTTCAAACTGGCGGAGGAAGAGTTGATGTCGGCATTCTTGGAGTGCCTTGGGACGGCGCGACCGGAACTAGGCCAGGAAGCAGAGCCGCACCATCGAAGTTGCGCCAGATGTTATTCACATCCACATATCTCGGGGGGAACACTTTTCGGGACTTTGGCGACGTCGACGCTGTGGTTGGAGCGCACGAGGAAACTTGGAGAAGAGTGGCTGAAAGCGTCCGCACTTTTCTTCAGGAAGTGAATCGACTGGTCGTACTCGGAGGTGACAGCACTTGCTCATACTCGTCGTTCAGGGGTCTCCGAGCGACCGAGAAGGGAGGACTGACCTACGTCATGATGGACGCCCACCCCGACCTTCGGGAGGTCGAGGAGGGGCTCACGAGCGGACTGGCCTCCAAGTGGATAAGAGAGACAGATGGGGAGTGCAGAATGTTTATTGTAGGTGTCAGGAGACGCTCGAACGCACCCTACTTGTTTGAGAACGCAAAAAAACTGAACGTAACCGTAATCACGATGGATGACATCGAATCCAGAGGAGTCAGGGACATTGCTGACCAGATTGCAGATGAGTCAACCGGTCGGATTGCCCAGCTCAGTTTCAACCCAGATGTGCTGGACCCGGCCTTTGCGCCCGGAGTGAACAGCATATCTGCAGGCGGCCTCACTACTAGAGAAGCCACCGCTTTTATGTCGAGAGTGAGCGAGAAGGTAAAGCTTCGTATCCTAGATATTGTGGAATATACCCCAGCCTATGACCACGCTGACATCACCGCGGCAGCTTGCGCTGCCGCAATTTCAGGCGTAATTTGGCCCGGAGGGGCTCCTGTCGTGAGTAGCGGGTAGCCAATTTAGAGCAACTTCTGATTGCATCATTCGAACTGCATCGTTCAAACTGATACACGGTCTCAGTCGCGACGCCACCATCTACAGCTTCTCGAGATGTCGTGAGCTCATTTCAAGGGCGGATTGCTACTTATTGCCAATTGCCGATAGTAGGAAGACAGGAATTCGAATGGTGAGGCTTGGATTTATCCAGGGCTGCACCTTCCTCCAGCGGGCAGGTACTTCGGCAAGAGTTTTAATACCGTCTCTCAAGGTGGCATCTGGCCTAACGATTTGACGCTCAGGGTATATGGCGGGGATGCTGAGGAAGTGCTCGCAGTGCCTAGTACAGGCGTGCGTCTCGGAGAGCTTTACGTAACCAGGCTGCCTAGAGGTTGTGTCCTGCTCAAGGTGATTGGTTACGAATATGTCTCATCCGTGCACGAACAGTTTCTCGCAGAGATGAGCAAGGAGGACCTCAGGGCTACGCCTTTCAGATTGAGCTACTCTGGTTCCCCGACTACGCTTGTTGCTAGACTCAAGCCTCTGGTGCAGTGGGAAGGGGGAAGGATGCACCCTGTTCGTGAATGCTTGGCTATTGGAACTGAACTAGTTTCCCCTTCCACGTCGGATCTTGAATTCATCAGTAAGAAAGAGGGCATCGATTTCGGAAATATCAGAAGCGGCTATCAGGTGCTACCCATCCATTTGAAACTTGACCCGGAAAAAGTGATATCCGGGCATGTGCTTATTGCCGCGACCACCGGTCGCGGAAAAAGCAATCTTCTCAAGACCCTTTTATGGTCGCTCATGAATTTCCCCGCTGTAGGGGTGGTTGTGATGGACCCACACAGGGAATACTTTGAGATACTCAGTCGCCACCCAAATTCGAGCTCTATGCTTGTCTCCTTTAGCCCGAAGCCCTCCCCGGGAGAAGGTAAACTCGTGATCAGCACGGAGCTGATTCGTCCAAACCATTTATCTGGAGTGATAAACCTGACTGAGGCACAGGAAAGAGAAGCCGACCTTCTTTACAGGCAGCCAAACTCGGCTGGCGAAGACGCTGAAGCCAGTGCCGAGACCGTAATTTCGCGCGGTTACGGCAAAAAATGGATCGAAGCGTTGGTGAGCGGTGAAGCCACCGAGGCACTGGGAAAGGAAGACAGTCCGGCGGCAATCTCTCGCTATACGCTTTCAAGAAAACTGAGCAGAGTGCTCTCCCTCGACCAGGGTTCCTCGGAAGGCTATGGAGTATTCCGCATACCTAGTTCGACCTCTCGAGGCGACCTAACTGGGGAGCACTTCATGAGGCTCGTGCTCGAAGCGGTGGGTGAAAAGAAAATAGTAGTGATTGATACAAGCACACTTTCGGAAGAGGCGGAGCTATTGATAGGAAACATGGTAAGCACATCTTTGCTTTATGAACGGATGTCCAAGAAACAGCGGGGCGAGAAACTCACGCCTGCCGCCGTAGTTCTGGAAGAAGCGCCCAGGGTCTTGAGCTACGATTCGGCGCCAAATGCCTATATGCGCATAGCTCGCGAAGGAAGGAAGTTTTCAGTGGGACTTATTGCCGTAACCCAGATAATCAGCGTCATCCCTGAGGATATTCTCGCAAATCTGAATACCAAAGTCTATCTGGGAATGGCCAGTGGAAAAGAGAGACGCGCTGCGGTGGATAATGCTCTGAGCGACATGTCCTCGGAAGATGAGGAGCTGGTTCGGTTGGACGCGGGAGAGGCCATAGTCACGAGCTCAGTCCTCGGCTTCGCCGTTCCTGTGAAAGTGCAGCTAGTGGATGAACTTATGGCTGCGGGTTCCAAGGAAAACATCCGCGCGCTGTTTCCTGGCGAAAGACTTCCTGAGTGACAAGATTGACATCCACTGAATCTTCTGGAGGCGGCAAAGTCAGATTTGCTCACGTTTCAGACCTTCATATTGGGGGAGTAACCGAGCCAGGTCTGAAGAGAAGAGAGAACCAGGCGGTCCAGCAGTTTGTGGATAGTTGCTTGGAAGAAAAGGTCGAATTTATCGTGATTTCTGGAGATTTGTTTGATACAAACATTCCTCCTATGCCCCAGGCAGTAATGGTGGCGCAGGAGTTCAGGAGACTAAAAGAATCCGGGGCCCGGATTTATACGATATATGGAAGCCATGACTTCTCGCCCACCCATCACTCCCTCATCGAAGTTCTCGAAGCGGATGGTCTCTTGAGAGTGATATCGGAGCCAGTTCAGGATGAGAGTGGAGTCTGGTTGAATGGCATCCATGGGCTTGCGGGAGCAAAGGAGGTTTCCGCGTTCAGGAACTTCTCCGAAAAGCTAGCCCTAACCGGCACCGGGAACAAGAGGTCTGTTTTCGCATTCCATACTGCTTTGCTCGAGGCCAACATGGTCAGGCAGGAGCAGGCCATTCCAGTCAGCTTGCTTCCGAGAGGTTACTCCTATTACGCCGCGGGGCACCTACATGAGCGAATTGAATTCAAATCACTAGAGGGCGCTCCGGTAAATTATCCCGGGCCGCTGTTCTTGGGATGGGGGGCGGGTGACCTTGAGCGCTACTTTAAGGAAGGCGCCACAGGTTTCTACATTGTTGAGATTGACGAGGAAGGAAGAGCTACCTTCGAGTACAAGCCGGTGCGGGCCATATCGGGCTGCCTGCTAGAGATTGGAGCAGAGGGCGCCGACGCAAGGGAGTTTGCCGCACACGTATCCGAGCAGCTTTCACAGACAGCCCAGAAATATGGAAGAGGCTCTCTAATCATGCTGAAACTCACAGGCGAGTTGCGCGCGGGTCGCAGAGAAACTGTTACTGTCGCGATTGAAAAAGTGAAAAAGAGATATCCTGACATCGATTTCAAGGTAAACGACAGAGCGCTAACCGACCCGGAAGAGGTGGTGGTGGAACAGGGTGAGGACCTTGAAGAACGGGCCTTCCAGAAGCTCGCGAAAATGTTTCCGGGTGAAGTGAGCTCGGACTTCATACTCAAGCTAGTGGAGTCGCTAGGGACGGAAAAGCAGCCCGGCGAAAGCAGGGCGGATTACAACTCACGCATTTTGGCAGAGGTTGACCAGCTCCTCTCCGAGAAACTTGGAGACTCGGTGAAAACTTGAGCTACAGAATTGCGCGTGTAAAGCTGACCAACATCAAGAGCCACACAGAGACAGACTTGGCATTCACGACTGGAGTAAATGTGATTGAAGGGGACGTGGGCGCTGGGAAGTCAACTGTGCTGCAGGCTATAGAAGCGGCTCTTTTGGGTTACCGAATCAAGGATTTGCTTAGGGTGTCAAGGCCGCAAGGTGAAATAGAGCTATACCTTGAGCCAGACTTCAGCATTAGGTGGAGAGTTGCCGAGCGGGGCGTTAAGACGGTTGCGCTTGGACTCGACGGTAGGAGGGTGGAATACGCCGCAGCTCAGGCTAGGGAATTCATCGTGAACAAATTCGGTCTGGGTGACTCGATCAGTCCACAGAGCGAGCCCGTTATCTTCAGGACTGCAGTTTACGTAAGGCAAGAAGAGCTGAAGAGTATTTTGGACGGTGGGGAAGACGTGGAAAGGCTGGTACGGCGTGCGACAGGGATAGAGCGCTACGCACTGGCTCATGAGAATGCCGAAATTGTTGCGCGTGAATTGGCAAAGAGAGCCGAGGGCTTTACAGAGCGGATTTCAACTCTTGAACAGGCGGTAAAGGAAAACGAAAGAGCCGCGCAAAGGCTGGGTCAACTGCGAAAGGAGCTTGCGTTTGCGTCGCTCAGGCTCGAAAGTCTTGAGTCCACCTTTTCCGAAAAGGATACCGAACTTAAGGCAAAACAGGCAGAGACCGAACGAATTTCAATCACGTTAGAAGGAGCCAGGCAGGCCCTGAAAGATACTGAAGATTTGATTTCGCGCCACTCAAAATCATTGGACCAGTGTCGCACGCGGATAGAAGATTTGGAGTTGAAAAAGTCGACCTTGGGCAGCAAAATCAAACCTTCGCGAGCTCCAAGGGATATAATTGAAGAGGAATCCCGGCTCCGGACGCAGTTCGAAGCGGTGAGCGAGGAGATTGCGAGATTGAAGGCGAACGCCGCGAGTTTCGAGCGCCTGAAAGCTGAGGAATCACGGCTTGAATCGTCAATCGACCCTGATCTTGATAGCGTCAGCTTGAACGAAATGCTCGCTCAGGTTCGAAAGGATAGAACCGAAGCAAGGGATAGATATTCTGTGGCAAAGCGGGCAGTATCAGATTATGCGCGGTTGATAAGGGAGGGCAAGTGCTTTGTATGTTCTCAACCCATCGATCCCGAAGAATATACCGAACACTTGGCTCGTGAGCGCTCTCTCCTTCAATCGCTGGAATCGGAATTGGACGACTATAAAGCGCAGGAAGAAACGCTGGAGTCCTACCTCAGAAAGGCTGAGCAACAGGAGTTAACCAAACGAAGACTTGCCGACATAAGGGAGGAACTCGCTCGACTGAAAGAGCCACTGGGCATTGATGCAAAGCGTGATGAACTTGCGGCCATACGTGCATCACTTGAAGAAATCTCGGCCCTTCGGGACCTTGCATCGATTGATGAACAGATTAGGCTCACTCAGGAGGAGGAGGCGCGGCTGAGAGCCGACCTCGAAGAATATTATACGCAGCGCCGCCTCAGGGTTTCAGAAATTGAAGAGCTGGACGACCAGCTACAGACGCAAAGATCCGAGTTGGACGAACTTGAATCAGTTTATGACTCTTTTCAGCAGCAGCTGCGGGAGGCTGCGAGACGCAAGTTCGTACTCGAGGGAGAGATAGGGCCGGTCGAAGCGGGGGCGGCGGTCTATGAAAAGGGTCTTAGCGAGCTTGAGAGAGCACGAACCTCTCAGCACAACCTATCCAGGCTTACAGAGTTCTTTGACAAGGTGTTTGAGCCGGCAATGAAACAGCTGGAAGAAGACAAGATGGCCTACGTTAAGAGGGAGGTTCACAGGATGACAAAGGATTATTTTGCCGTGTTAATGCAGGATGATGAACGGTCGGTGGCACTCGACCAGAGCCTCGCTCCTCGACTGGAACGAAAGCTTGGTGGTCGCTGGGTCGAAATGCCTTCCCCAAGCGGCGGGGAGCGGTCGACGATGGCCCTGGCATACAGGCTCGCGCTTAGTTCGGTGGCACGTTCTAGGCAGGGAATCAAACTGGGATTCCTGATGCTCGATGAACCCACGGATGGATTCAGCGAGGAGCAATTGACCAAGTTCAAGTCGGTGCTGGAAAGACTGGAGATACCGCAGGTCCTCCTTGTCACCCATCATAGGGTGCTCGAATCCATTGGTGACAATGTTGTGCAGTTAGAGTATTCAGACGAGGGTAGCAGAGTGCGGGGTGGCTCCTAGTTCAGGTATTTTCTGCCTTTTCCGACCTCATGAACGATCTAGGCAGGATTTGTCCCGAGTCCACTGAGGAACCGGATGGAATCATTCTGGGCGCGTCTCAACGAGATATCCACTTGCTGGCTGAGCCCGAGTTTATAGACCTTGAAAGAGAGTCGGATAGCGGGCTCATGGACTCGCTTGTGTTCGTTGACGGTGGAAATGCGTCGTTCCTTTCCTACGGGGCTGCAGTGCTCGAGGTCAACAGGGTGGCCCTAATTCGCAAGTCCCTTGCTGCAACTAAACTACCAGGTAGCGGTGTCCGCGACTCATTTGAACCACGCTCGGAGGTCTCTTACGTTGATACCAGGAAGGAGCTTCACCATTTCCTCAGTTTGACGTATATTTCCGAAGACCGCATGTTGAAGACAAAATTTTATTCCGATGCGGCGGACTCTGTGCTTCCGGTGGACTGGGTGAAACGGGAAACCCAGCATCCATTTTCGCAAGCGCAACGCTTGGGAGGCAGGGCTAGAAAAATCGCCGAGCTTTTGTTCGCGCGAGAAGCAGTTCGCAGTCAGCCACCTGACGCGCTCGTTCTCGATGGCGGACTGGGCCATGGAAATGACATCTCCGAGCTGGAGAGCTTGCGCGCAGTTTTTGAATCATGTGATGACAATGGAACCTCGCTGGTAGGTGTCTCCAAGCGGAGCGCGATATTTTCTGGTATGCTTCCCATAACTTTCGCGGCTGACAGGGCTGCCGCCGCAAAAGGGCTAAAACACTACTCCGCACTAGTTGGTACCGCCGCGCGCGCGGGTAGTGGTAGCTCTTCTGCCTTAGACACGAAGCTCTACGTGAACAAATTCAGCTCTGCCGCGAAGAAACCCTATCTTTGCGAAGTGTTCGGCGAACTCCCGCCAGCCAAGTTGTATTCCAGTCTGGCAGTGATGTCTAGGGGGGTATACTCGCCAGGTTATCCGTCTGGTCTTATTGAGGCGGACCGGCTTGCGCGTATCGACCCCCAGATCGAGGTACGGGCGATGAAATTACGGCTTCAGAAAGAATCCGGTGACCTTCCACTGATAAGAGAAGCATTGGCCCATGATATGCTTGACATTTATTCTGGCAATGACCCATACTGACATGCTCTCCGTGCGAAAGCACTGGAGGTTCCGCTTTTGTTGCCTGTTGTGGCTTCTTGACCCCTCGCGGTCAGAGAGCGCCTCACAGGGCATCCACACCTGAGTTTTGAGGTCGTTCCCGCCCTCGACGCTTCCCTCTGGGGTGATCAATGCTTCCTTTGCATACACCCTTCTGTGCGCAATCTGGCTAGGGCCTTACCCACAGCGACCGGGGCAGCTTGTGGGGACATTCCAAACCATTGCTTGACTGGCTTTAATGGGGCAATATCCCGATGACCTTGAGGGACATATCCACAGGACTTTCCACAAACAAATTATACCCAA
>JAJYZJ010000065.1 GCA_021800035.1 archaeon | reverse complement strand
CATGCTAGAATCACCCGCAGTCCGCGAGTAGTATCCAGCGTGTCGAGCAGAACCATTTGAAAGACTGGCTCGCTCTTATCCCGTCTCTACAGGATTGGGGAGTATCATCCTGTTCGCTGGTGACAGGCGTAGGACTGTCCACTTGCGCCTCTCGCCTCGATGCCCCTGAAAGTTGCTGATTTGGATAGCGATTCGGATACCTGTTTTAGTCCTACCGCATGATATCGAGTGCGGTTACAAAAGAATTCAACTCGACCTTACAGTATGAATCAGCGTCTTTTTAGAATCGGACTGATTAAGCAGAAGGAAATTCTTGCAGGGAGTCGGTGCAGCTACGAGGTAGTAGCCAGCCAGTCAGTAAATGCTTGCATGGCGCCGCGAATCCAAGGGAGCGACCATTTCAGGTATTCCGCGCGACTCGCCGAAGCCGAATTCGCACCCATCTTGGATTTGCCGAACCCCACTTCGCCAAACTGGAGCTTGACGGGCCACCGACGGCAGGTGAAATTGACATGTACGAAACAGACACTGGCGTACACAAGTCAATAGGTTAAATATTACATTCTATTATTGAGGAGCCTCAGTCCCGAAGGTTGACGTGATTCCCGCCAGCACATTTGTTCGTTCTTCTCATCATCACCGTATTCTAACCTGCTCTCTCTTCTTGGGCTCCGTTCGATAGAGCCGATTCAGCTACTCTGACGCCCGCGTCACTATTCTCGCGTTGAACTGCCTCCTTAACCTTGAAGAGAAAGATCTTTTCCGGCAGAGCTCCTTCGAACTGCACGTCGTCGTTTATTACAACCTTGGGCACTGCCATCACGGAATACCTGTCAACTAGTTCGGGAAACTCCATCGACTCAATCATTTCTGCGTCTATAAGTTTCGGATTTACCATAGAAAATTGGTGGGCGGTCCGCACGGCCCTAGGACAATAAGGGCAACTCGGCGTGACGAATACTTGGAGATGGACGGGAGTATTCAAATTCAGCAGGAATTTAACGGTTTCCTCGTTTAGCTGTGGGCCGTCGCTTTTTGCGGCATCTACCAAATCTTCTAGTAGGGCCGCAAATTCGTGACCCGAAGGAACACCGTAGAACTTCATCGAATACTTGCCTTCCGTGTCTGTGACCACCGTCGCAGGTACCCTTCTGACCTTGAATCCATCTGAATTTCCTCGTGCAAAAGAAAGTGAGCGGTGCTCGGCTGTTATCCGCCCGCCTGATATGCTCGCAAGTTCCTGAGCTAGCTCTTTGACCTGAATGCAGTACTCGCAATCCGATTCATCCCTCTCTGGGCTGAATGTAACCAGTCTCGCCCTGCCATCCTTTGGAAAGTGCAGATCCAAATATTTCACTATTTCCCTACGAGCTTTTTCGTCTAGCATGTCCATTCCTAGCCACCTAGAGCTTTAAAAAGAGAAAAGAGGGGTTTAGGCGATCCTCGGAACCCTCTCAAGGCCGTAGAGCACCTGGGCTTCACTCAGCGTGTGGATCGTAGGAGGATTCATCGACTTCACGAGGCTCTCAAGTTCGATCTTGCTAGGCGCCTCCCATACGCACTCCGCGCAGCGATCCTCTTTGTTCAGCACGACGTTCAGCAACCTGTACCCAGTTGGCAGCTTCTTGGATGCAGCCATATCTATGATCTTAGAGACCAGCGCCTTCGCCTCTACAGATCGCCCTTCGTCCCATCTGTGTTCAATTAGATAGGTCGTCATAGCAGGTTATAACGCCGTGCAGCTCAGCAAAAGCATTCTACCGGCAGCCGCCGGCAGTACGCAGCTCGCAATTTTTAGTCCGTTTATTCTCTCCGCAAACGATCATCTTGGGACCACGAAAGAAATAATATTCTACTGGAACTATCGATAAAGCGGGGATGAAGGGCTACGGCGAACAGTACTTACCGCTGTCAATCTCGTTTAGAGTCCTAATCCCTTTAATCATGCTGCCAGCACCGATGACTCCAACCACAACCAGAACCAGTGCGGTGGCAACTCCAACCGCGTCAAGATTGGGAATCGGATTACCGGTCGATATCGCGAGACTCTCTATGGAAGGAAAGAACGTTACAAAAAGACCCACAAGCGCGAAAAGCAACCCGCCATAATAGAGCGTTCTTCCAGCAGTAAATCTTCCCAAGTAACATAGGTCAGTTTCCGTGAGCTTCTTTACCTTTGCAAAGCTCGCAAATATTGCCCCGAATATCACCTGCATGACGGTAGTGCCCAAGCCAAAAAAGATGCCTGGAAGAGGTGCATAGACGAGTGAGGGAACTTGGGGTGAGAGAATGAAAGTTATGATTGTTGCATAAGCTCCGAATCCAAACCCTGCAACAAGTCCGTGAACAGACGCCATCTTTAGAGAAACGCCTTTGAGGTGGGCTGTTTCCGGAGCAACCCTCTCTGCTGACTCGGTATGATGGCCACGACCCCCCAGGAAGAGATCAATAGGGAGATGTAGGTACTTACCCTTAAGGACATAAGAGCCCACGAAGAGCATAAGTGTTCCAACTATCACATAAACTGGGCCGTTAAGGTCGTAGGCCCTGTAGACCGCCGCCAAGCCAAGATAACCAAGAGTAGTGAGAAGAGCTCTTTGCGCCGTGAAACCGAGCGAGAATACTAGACCCGATTTCATACCGCTCTTGGTGCTGTAACTTCCAACTGAATAGCTGAAAGTGATTGGCCAAGTATGCTCGTCGGGTGTAGCTCCATGCAGGAGACCAAGTATGAACGAAATCAAAAGAATCATTGAAATAGTAAGCCCTTCCGGCGGATTCAAGAGAGTATTCAGATCGAGCATTTTAGACCACGGATTCTCAATAATCATCAAGCAATCTTACTTAATCCTGTGTGTAGCTTTGTACGCGTCATTCCAAGAGGCGAGAAGTCGCTAACGTTTAATTGCCGCGGTATCAGGCAGCTCAGTCTGACAGATAGGCGATTCTGGCATAAGGACGAACCGCCCGCATGATTTTGACTTCTGCCTTCCGGAGATGCTCTTCGAATGTTGACCTTGGCACCCCGAGTTTCGCGGCCATTTCTTCGACCGTTGTCTTCTTCGGAATGTCATAGAAACCCCTCTCGACAGCCTCGACGAGCGCCATGAGCTGCTTGGCAGTCAACATACTGAAGAAATCGTCAATAGAGACTGTCATTGCTGGTCTCGCCGAGCTCCTGCCAAGTCGACCCCTGCCTTCTACAGTGACAGTCGAAATCGCACTCAAATTTTCGATTGCCGCCCTTGCGTCTCGCTCTGAAAAGGCGAGGAGCCTGAGATGCTCTAATCCGGCGTTGTAGGTCACGGGCATTATCGGGATGCAGTTAGAAGCCTCTGCTATCGCAATGGAAGAATTTCCGGAGGCACATTTGCACTTGATCACTGCTTCCAGCGCATTCTCCGAATACCTGTGAATGTGAATCAGACTGGCGGACAGGCTCTTCGTCGCCGCTTTTAATCCGCTCTCAAACCTATCGATGCTTCCCCCTCTCTGCGACTCCGCTTCAAGTATATCGACCTCCCTGTTGCACCAGCGAGAAATATTCACCTGTGGGAAAGCCTTGGAAACGTTCGAGAATGGTAATTCGTGGTCCAGCTTTAGAGAAATCTGATGCATGTATCAGCCGGATGTAATGGCCGTTTTTATGCTTTGATTAACTCCTCTCTGCTCCACTCAAAGGCGTGCGGAGAGTCACTTTGATGCTGATGCAGCCGCTTGGATAGTACGATTGTGGCCTCCTCTGATTTCTTATTCTTTCAGTTTCGGGACTTTGAAAACGGCCTCATCCCACGCTAAGGCGCTTGAGACTTCCTCCCGTAAGTGATAAACTTGCGAGTAGAAGATTCTTCGTCCTAGATTTCGACTCTTGCAGATTTGGCAGTTTCCTTGCACCGGAGTATTAATGCAAATGGCCCTGATTTTACTCAAGACCCTAGCAGACCCTCCATGGCCCAGTCGGGTATTTTTCAAAACTCTTCCTTGTAGTGTGCCGGGGAAGTTCTCTCCGCCTCCTTAGGGTCGTCGTCAAGGTGCGAAGTTAGTCGCAATCCCCCGACGTGCACTTTCTCTCATGGGCGTTACGTACGAAAAATTCGTAGGTATGGCAAATTGATTCTGTTCCACCCTCTGACTATGCCCAAGGTGTGTGTTTTACTAGCTTTCCTTCGGCTTCAGAGGGTCGCGCTCCCATTCTGATTGCAGAGAAAGAAATCAAAACGCCGGGTGTCAGCTACCGATCAAACGCTGCTATCCCTTTGACAAATTGGCTAAATGCTCCGTTGGTGCCGCACACGCCGCATCGAGCACCGGTCAGGGTACCACGGATTCCCTAGCTCCAGTGCTCTTTTCCATGACGGAATCTATCATAACTGGTTGGCCGCGGCGAGCCAGTGGAAGCACCTGTTCCGGCCTGCAGTACAACAGCTCTGCAAGAGTAGTGTCGCCCAAGGAATCCGAAGCCCAGACTATTCTGTAGCGGGAGGGCGTCACGAAACTACACGCTAAGAGAAAACTGAGTTCAGTTCATTCCTGATTCGTTTATTGAACGAGCGCATCGCACTCAAGCTTTGACCTGGGTGCACCGGTCCACGGCCAGAGGCTCCGGTAGGGTAGAGCAATGGTTCTGGAAGGGCCTGACGAAAATCCGCAGCACTTTCCCAGCCTAAAGCCCGGTTTTCACCTCATTCACCAGAACGACAGATTGAGGAATAGGTGGAGAGTGATGTGCCCTGTCTCCCTAAACCAAAGCGGCGTGGGAGAGCTCCTGCAACAATGCATCGGACCCTGGAGGTCGATTTTGCAAGTGGTGCCCAACTGCCTATTTCGCGAAGCTCTGACCTTTACGTCTGAAACTACTGTCGAGAGCGGTGTTCGAGATGTCAGTCCCTGCGCAAGGTATTCTGGTCCTAGTTAGATATTTCTCCCGATACTTGTTTCAACAACTGAGCCGCCGTGGGTCTCCTGATTCAGCAATCATACCATTTCCTCTCCCCCACACCGCGGGGCTACGGAGCTAGCAACCACTAAGGACGTGATTTCCACGCCCTGCACGGATACTAACTTCGGGAATTCGGTGAAGTGTATTAGGTTCGTTAGGCTGATTTTGGGCCACCCGTTTTCAGGGATGAAGAGCCTTTCCGACTCGCACCTATCACAAACTAATGAACAAGCCTCCTCCACTTTGTACGTGTCAGGAATCTTTACGCATTCAAAGTGTATTCAGGAAGCGCCCAAGCCGGGATTTGAACCCGGGTCAGAGGAGTGACAGTCCCCTATCCTAGACCGACCTAGACGACTTGGGCAGCGAGTTTCCATCGCTCGGTACGAGCGCCCAAACATTATCGTGGAGATGCTAAAAGCCTATCGTGAGACAACACGAATTACATGGATTTCTTTATCCACTCGACCGACCTGCGAATTCCCTCTTCAAAACTGACAACGGGTTCGTAACCCAGTTTTTTTCTCAAGTTATCTATGCTCGGGTAGGACACTTGTGGCTCTTTCTCGAACTCAGTCCTAGGGGGAAGTAACTCTAGTTCAGAATGCGAGGAAGTAACCTTCTTGACTGCTTCGGCTACTTCGCGAATGGACATCATTCTGCCCGAGCCAAAGTTGAATTGCTGGCCCGCAGCTTCCTCCTTTGTCAGTATCAGCTCGACTGCTCTTGCGTAGTTCAGGGCATGAGAGGGGTCGGTAACGTCCCTCCCGGAATTAAAAAGAGGAATCTTTTGATTCGAAAGGCAAGCCCTGATAAAGCGCGGAATTGCACGATTTCGTCCCTCTCCTTCCCCGAAAAGCAGCCAGCTCCTCGTAATCGTGGTCTTCAGCTTCTTATGGATGCTGTAGCTCTCTACGAGTTTCTCGGAAATCACCTTGCTGTAGTCGTACGGGAGCCTGGGATTGAACGGAGTTGCCTCGCGAACTGGAAGTTCCAACGGAGCTCCATAGACGTTTGCACTCGACGCATAAAGAAACCTTTCGGTACCTTTGCGCACTGCAAATTCCAGCATGTTAAGAGTGCCGAAGCAGTTCACTCTGTAGGTGAGGTAAGGATTTTCGGTCGTGTATTTGATGTCCGTCAGTGCGGCGAGGTGAACAATGGCGTCAAACCCACGCTCTTGCAAAGCTTTTGAGATAGATTCATAGTCGGTGATGTCCGCCTTGATTTCTGCGTCATCTGCCAAGTCTAGCCCTATCACGTCAAACCCTTTCCCTCTCAGGTACTCGCGGACGTGCCTTCCGAGGAACCCACATGAACCAGTAAGAAGAACGCGCAAGGTCGGTTTCGGTTACTCACTTGAGCCAACGTATTAAAGTCTGACTTCACTGCATCGTCACGGGCGCCGCGTCAGGAGGTCTCGCCCTCGAGGACGCTCACTCCAGAAACATTCACAGAAGGTCAACCGGATAAAGCCGCAATGCGAACGATGCGTGATCGGGAGGGTGGGAGTCGAACCCACGACCCGCCGGTAACAGCGGCTGACGCGTGACCATTGGAGGCTCACGCCCACTCACACGCGCGGGACTCCCCCTACAGCCGGCTGCTCTACCACTGAGCTACCTCCCGTATCAGACAGAAGGGGCTGAATGGATATATCAGGATTTCTGCAAACCCCCGAATTAGTTAAGCTAAAAAGCAATGCCTCTTGGAGGCAGCTGGAAGAGTTACGCCTTGGCCCGCCCGCGGGAGCATATGCGCATACTGTGCTTGGGACTTTATCTGGCAGGGGCCATAGCGCACAGCCTTGCGCACAGTGGCTACCTGCTGATAGTGGCGTATGCCGGGATTGCAGGCATAATCGGTTTTACTCTGGACTTTGCCTCGCGATTCAAGCTCGGGCGTGGGCTCGCGATGGGGATTACCTTTGTGTCCTTGCTCGCGATACTTTTGGACGCTTTACACCTAGGGGTCCCGCCATTCAATCTTGTTCTCTCCTACTGGCTGCTTCTGGCTGGTCTGGTAACCGTGACTGTTGCTGTGGCATTCGAGCCAGTGCCAGGGGAGCATCTAGACCAATCAGGCGCGGCACAGGCATAGATAAAAACGCGGACCGTGACCGAAGGTCGATTTTGACACACATTGCATGAATGGGCGCCGGTGGCCCAGCACCGTGGCTGCGGTGGCTTCGGACCGCCGGCCGCAGGGTTTCGCCCGCTATCGTATATTGCGCGCCTCAGCGTGGTTCCACCACGTGAGATCCTCCTTGCTCCCAATGAACCCAGTTTCCTGTTCGTTAGTGAAGAGACTTTGATTGAGCCCGCAGATGCTCCCGAACTTGAGACATGCGGCGTGAGTAAATGGCGGCCCAGTTATGAGTGCGTTCACTGTATCATTGCGCCGAAATCGCACATTGCAAAGGGTGCACAATTGTATGCGCGGGCTTATCATTTCTTGTGTAAATTTGTTCTAGTGTTCCAGATTGAGTCTCTCTGCAAAAAGCAGATACGCGTTTAACCCCATAGAAGAAGATGACCTGTTAGCTGAGAATCTGGCAGAACACGGACGGAAGGTTCTCAAACTGAATCGCGGCGATCCGGGGGCATACTTTCCGATGCCTCCGACATTACGAGAGTCGTTCGTGAGGGCTATTCAAGAAGGGAAGACATCATACACGAATAGCCGAGGCGTCCCCGAGTTGGTGAATGCGGTCACCGAAAAATACCGGAAAAAGTACGGGCTCGAAGTTGATAAAGAGAGCGTCGTGATTACTCAAGGGGTCTCTGAGGCGCTCCAGTTTATCAACTTGGCCTCAATTGACGAGGGAGATCATGCAGTGCTTTTTCGACCTCATTTTCCGACATACACGCCGCTCCTCGAACTGGCTGGGGGCAGACCCTCATTCTTGGACTACGACGAAAGCGCAGACTGGAACTTGGACATTGACGAACTGGATCGGCACATCAGAGCGCTCAAGAGTCTAAAGAAAGTTAAGTATCTTCTGATAACCAATCCAAACAACCCGACCGGAACTGTACTAACCAAGAAGGTCCTTGAAGAAGTCGTCGAGCTTGCCGTAGAGCATAACCTCATCCTAGTCTCTGACGAGATTTATGACGAAGTAGTTTACAAAGGTACAGAGTTCACTAGCGTCGCCCAAGTAGCTGACGGAGTACCCTACCTCCTCCTTGGAGGAGCGTCAAAGGCCTTCTTGGCCACAGGGTTGAGAATAGGCTATACAGTCATCCCCAACCACGACTTACTTTCAGAAAATCTAAAAAGTAAAATTTACGAAATTGCAACTTTGAGAGTGTGCGCTAACACTCCCTCTCAATATGCGGTCGCTGCCGCCATGAACGCTCATGCCGAGCACGAGCGGGAGCTCGCAAAGCTGGTAGATCAGATTCAAGACCGTTCTGATTTTGCACTGAGACTTCTGAGCGAAAACGAGCACCTACAGACCGTCAGGCCCCAAGGAGCGTTCTATCTGTTTCCGCGGGTGAATCTCAACGCTCTGGG
>JAJYZJ010000021.1 GCA_021800035.1 archaeon | reverse complement strand
GCGAACAGGGCTCTGCCCGTGGCACTGGGGGTCCTTGCGGGCGTAGGCGCGCTCTTTCTGCGGGTGCCTCCCTACCTTGCCCTGACCGCAGGCCTCCTCGCGCTCGGCGCCGGATTCACTCTCCAGGTGGCCCCGCAACTGAAATCGATAGGAGAGGTCGAGTCGAGCTTGCCGCAGTTTCTCCGGGACCTTACCGAGTACCGAAAGGTGGGCTACGACCCCGTGCGCTCAATAGAAAGGCTCGCGGACGAATCGGCGCGCGAAACCGGAGAAGTCTTCGAGGGGGTGGTTGGCCTAAGAAGGGACGCGTCGAAATATCTTGCGGGGTTCAGGGGTGTTCTCTCGAATTTTGCGGACCAGATGAGCCTCGGCAGGCCACCCTCCGAAGCGCAGGCGCGCACCGGCTCGTGGCTCGGTCGCTTCACCTTTTTCATGGTGCAGACTCTGGTCCAGGCGGGAGAGGTGCCCCCGGCGCTCCTCGAGCGGCTCACCGAGTTCACCTCAACGCTCGTCGAGTCGAAGAGGGAGGCGAGGGCGCAGATGAGGCTCTACCAGATTCTCGGACTTCTTACACCCCCCATACTCGCGGCTACCATGCTCGTCACCCTCACCATGCTCTCTTCGTTCTCGACGTTCTCCGCTACGGCGGGGGGTAGTGGGGCTGGATCCCTAGGGACTAATGGCTATGCGGGTTCCGCAGGCTCGGGCTTCAGGTTGCCGGGGCTCTCGCTCAGCCCCCAAGTCTACGAGGTCATTTACCTCTTCATTGTCGAATCAGGGTTCGCGATTGGGCTTGTAGTGGGAAAGGCGCTGAACGGCACGGTAATGAGCATGGATATGGCAATCGCCGCGGTCGCTGTCGGAGTTATCACGGTGTTCGTGGTGCATCTTCTCCAGCCAGAAATCTCGTCGCTTCTGGGTATAAAGCCAGTTTCTGCCATCGGCATGAGGCAACTAACCTAACTGAAGAAGTCATGAGGCGCAGGTCGATATCGAAGTTAGGTTCGCAAAGCCCTTCCTCGACACACTCGTCGCATGCTACCAATTGGGCGACTTTCGCACAACGCGTACTTCTCAGGCGCGAATTTTATCGCTTACGGCTCAGCATCAGTAACGTTACCGCTGCAGCAAACACCACGACAACGATAACGATTGCAGCCACATTGTTGCTCTGCGCCGATACCACCGAGGACTGAGCCGAGTTGAGCTGGCCCGTATTGCCTGCGCCGTTCGCCACGCCGAAGATTATCACGAGGCCGATCACGGCCATCACGGCAATTACGATTGCCGCGAGGACCGCTGCGATCGCGAACTCGCCCTTCTTTGCTCTGGTAACGCTCCTTTTTGTCTGAAGTGTCTGCATCCGTTCGTCGAGGATGGGAGAGACGTACCCACTTAAATAGGATGCGTCCTTCATAAATTAATAAGTCGCCTGCGAAGGACAGCCGCATTCGCGGGCTCCCTGCTAATACTGCTACCGGTTCAGCGTGGCAGATTGCTTTTCAAGCAAGCCGAACAAATTCGTGCTGCTACATGACCGACTTGCCATGATGGTCACTGCAAGGTCGAAATCGAGGAGAAGTTATTCACGAATGGGCTGAGGGAGGCTCTGCAACGAGGTGATTTCTTCCCGAAAGCTTCTTAACGAATAGACGGAGGTGGTTCCCTCATGACTATGCTTGTCAAGTTAGGTTATGCGCGCGCCTCTGAACGGAGTGTGCTACCTCTATCCATGCACAGTATTTCTTTGGGGTCAACCACGGAAGTGCGTTCCAGTTCAAGATTCGTCGCAATTCAGCGCCCTCTTTATCAATATCGAAGCTGTCAGACGCCTTTGTCAAAGGGGGTCCAATGAATTCCCCATGATTTGCACCTGGTCAGCATCGCGTAAACCCGACCACTGCAGAACACAAAGAGAGTTAGGGTTCACCGGGCCTACGCATTCTTTTACTGCGGCGCATTGCAGAAACTTTTCCTCACGAGAGTGTATATGTGACATTCTTGACCCAATTGTCGCTCGGAAAAAGATGTGGCAGATATCAATGCGTTATGCGCTCCCAAAGCCCATGCGTCTAATAGTCAACCGAGGAGTAACAAGCGGAGCTCCGACCTTGGCGAATAATTTCGAAAAAGTGACTTCCCGCTCGTCAGGTGCAATGGAAGAAAGCGCTTTGCCGAGTGCAGTACTTCGGGTCCTAGACAAAACGCATGCAGTTGCTTCATGAAGAGGTGTTATATAGCGCCGGTAGCCAGTAGCGGTGTGGGGATTGCATCTCTCGTTGGACTACCGATCCGTTACCACAACCACATCAGCGCTTATCCCTCCATACCGGAAACTGAACAAGCCTTGGGCGGTTTACTCGTTTACTTTATGCTCGAAAATGATGACAGCCCTAATGCGAATACAAACCAGAATATTGAGGTAGTATCGGGAATCCAGGGGTTTGCCGCTTATCTAACTGGAGATGGCGATAGCACGAAGCGCCATTTGTTGGGAGACTTTATCGATATAACTGGCTGCGACGGCAAATGCTTGAGAGATTTCAGAGTCAGCCCAAACGGAAAACTCGAGGTGATTCTTCTTTGCCCTCTTACTATGGAAAAGGCTGAAGGAATGCTTGAAACAGCAGAGAGTACAGGCGTAGCGACCCTCGAATTGTTGTTTCAGTTCTTTGCTGCCTACCCCGCGGGCAAAGCCTGGCAAAAGACCAACAGGTATGACCCAGTCTTTAACCTCCAGGTCCCCAAGCTCGTAGTGGAAGGATGGGTTGCGCATTGGTCATCGGCAAGAGAAGAGGTTCAGGAGATTCCAAATGTGCCAGCCGAGGTCTACCGAGACTACGTCGAGGCTGTTAGAGCGGCAAACATTGGAGCGCCGAGAGCGTCTGTTTCGATGTCGAGACGCGCTCTCCAGTCGGCCCTCAAGCAAAAGGGAGCAAAAACCGAGAACCTGCACGACCAGATAGAAGAGCTTGCAGCCTCAGGTCATCTCACACAAGCTACTAAGAGCTTGGCGCACGGTATCAGGTATTTCGGAAACTTCGGAGCGCACCCCGCTAATGACATACTTGAGGACGTTAGGCTCGAGGACGCGAAGCTTTCGCTTCAAGTGTTACGCAAGGTGCTCAAGGAGATGTACGGTCCGGCTAGGGCAAAATAAGTCTACAGCCCAACTTGCCGTAATGTTGTCCCATCCCCGGCTCTCAGCGACTACACCGAGGGGAGCTTGCGCAATCCGGCCACATAGTTTTATTTCATCTTAGCATTCGAGCTGCGGCTATAAGGAGGCCAAGCTGAAGCTTCAGGAGCGATGTTAAAGCGCTACTAATGTTCCCGGTAGCAAACCAGAAGCCTGCGCGAGAGGTGGCTTAATTTCCTACGCATTCCGGCGACTGTTTTGTTCGTGTCCTACGTAAGCCCTCGGGGAAGGGCTCCTGCAGTTCTGCTGCCCTACTTAAGCCTAGGACGCCACGCTGTCGGTGTGCCTTGCGCACGATCAAAACCGAAAAAGTAGGAAAGCAAAATGACGGAAGGAGAGGGTCAGGGAGAAGCAGAGCGAGTGGTAGGACCGGGATAAGCGGTGCTTTGGAAGCGGTGCTGCTCATCGCCATAACGTTCGTGGCGATAGGGATAGTCGCGGTCTACTTCTTCCACGTGCTCGGAACGAACCAGACGAGCGTGGGCCTTGAAGTCGCAGGCGCCCAGTTGTCGGGGGGCGCAGGAGTTCTGACCATATCAGTGGAAAACACAGGTTCCGCCGTGATGACGGGGCTCACTCTTACCGTGACCCCGGATGCAGGGGCTCCGGCGATAACAGGCTCGCCCTTTACGCTCGTAGGTACCAGCGGCACAGTGACTTCGATAGGTCCCGGAACATCCTACGGGTTCACCGAGACCGGGCTCAACCCGACCTCCGGCTCTGTCTCAGGTTATACCTACACGCTCTCTCTCACAGCCACCTACGCCACCGGCCAGACCTACACCTACCAGACCTCGGTAACCGCGACGTAAACGGGCGGAGCGCCCCGGGGTGGCTTCCTCCCCACTCCCCTTTCCCCTTTTTTTAAACCCCAGTCGTTCGATCTAATTGACCGCTCGCCGCTCTTTCGGTTCTTAAGCATGGTTCGGAATCCTGGCGACCAGGGTTGCGCGCCAAAATCTTCTGTAATACTTTCGGCAGGATTCGAAAGCTCAGACGAAGTGGGAGCGTTGCGCACAGGGAGCGGCAAGCGGGAAGGAGCGGGGTATCCGAAGCTCTCGCTGCAATGCTACTCATTGCAGTAACGATTGCGGGACTTGCGGCAGCTGTGGGCTACTATGTTTCGACGGGCGCAAAGAACTCAAGCGGTCTCGCGGACCAGGCGCGCACTCAGGCTCTGAACGCGGGCGAGATTCTACGCGAGATATACTACGCGAGGAACGGGAGCGATTCCTACTTCTACGTGGAAAACATCGGGAACGTGCCCGTCACGGTTTCAGGTTGTTTCACGAACTCCGGGCCGATTACGTGCAATCTCTACACTCCTTCTCCGAACTCGAGTGCGGTGAGCCCTGCGACAATACTGCCAGGGCGTATCTATTTCATCAGCGTCGACGTGGCGGTAGCATCAATTGTAGTTCAGACCAGTACGGGGAACCTTCTTGAGATTGGTGGAGGCTCGGTGGGCACAGCTTCCGCGGCTTCGAATTCAACCACGAGTTCGAGCGCGAGCACATCACCCACTACTAGCCAGAGTTCGAGCAGCACTATCACGACAACGACATCGGCAGTCAGCTCCGGCGCAACGAGCACTACGACCGTTTGTATAGGCAACATCTGCGCGTAAGGGAAGGGAAAGAGCAATTGGGTCGCAGAGGGAGTGAGCGAGGAAGGAACAACCGAAAGGTTTCCCCGCTTTCTGCCCGCCCCAATAACCGTTTCGGAACAAGGAGCGCTCAAGCATCGGTCATAGCAGTGATGTTTCTAGTCCTCGTGTTCGTCGCGGATCTCGGTTTCATGCTGTACCTTAGCGAGCTCCACCAGCTGGTCTATCAGGAGTTTACTCTTCACGAGGAGGTGGTGACGCTCGTCGCAAAAGAATCGCTCTGCGCGTACAGGCCGGCTTTCGACCAGAGTGAGTTGCTCGTGACGAACACGGGCGCCGAACCGTCCTTGATTCTCGCAATCCTCGAAATGCAGAAAGATGCGGGCCGAACTCCTCCACCGGCCGCCATAATTCCCGAAAACCTGACGCTACAGCCAGGGACCAGTTCGACGTTTGCTGTGAACCCGAACCTGACGGTTTATGTGGTCACCAGTTACGGTAACACTTTCGTACCGGTTGGCAACATGACACTGTGCGCCGATTCCTGAGTGGCCTCCCGGGGGTCCGAGATGCCAACAAGCTGCGGCGACCCAAACACGACTTGGGTGGTAAACAGGTGAGCGTCATTCACGCTCAACCCTCAGGCGCATCCTATTTAAGGAACCACGCACGGCTCATGCTCAACGGGAGCATGCACGCGGAGAGGAAGGGCGAGTCCGGAATTGGCGCGGTACTTGCGGCAATCGTGATTGCCGTGATCGGGCTGGTCATCATCTTCGGTTTGGGGAATGACTGGACCACCTCCCTGTTGAACTCGGCCCAATTATTGCATGTCTCCGCACTTGTCAGTAAATTTGGGGTGATCTTTAATCTGCTTGTCTTCCTCGCGCCGATCGCAGCCGCGGTCTTTGCGGCGTCGCTGTTTTTCGGCCGGAGATAAATCAGGCGCTGGCGCCGAGGGGTCAGCCAGCTGTCCTTTTCATGAATTCCGGTATAAATGGTTGGCCAAGAACCATTTGGATACCGGATGAACGAAACACTAGGACTGATGGGTCTGGTCGTGGTTTCGCTACTAATGCTCGGCACGCTCTCTCTTTATTTTGCGGAGAGCAACGTTTCTACGAACCAGGAGTTCGAGAACTCTCAGAGGCTGGTTAACGGAGCCCAGGAGTATGCGCAGGTTGTGGGAGACGGGGTGAACCTCGGGGTCTACTATCCGAACACGCCCGGTCTGGAAGCCAGCGGTGGAAAAGTACTGTACACGCAATCGAACCCGAGCGTGGAGAGCTACCGCTATCCAGTGACCTCTACCGTGTATTACTCCTACAAGGTGCCAGAGAACTCTCAGGATACTTGGTCCTACAACCTTCCGTCCACACAGACCGTGGACTACAGCTACACCTACTATACGTCGAGCCTCGCGCAGGTTAGCTATTCTGTGCCATCCACTGCGCTCGTTGCCTACGACAGGGCGGACTACCTGACCGCTTCTGGAAGCGAGCAGTATACTTCTTACGAGTACTGCGCGAGGTGCACCTATTACCCGGACGGTGTCACGGAAAGCGTTCCCGCGACGAGAACTGTCTACTATCCCTACACTATCTACAAGCAGGGGAGCGAGCGGTCAGCGTATACAACACCCGGAGGCGAGACATCGGTGAGCGCGAGCTACACTGTTTATACGGACGGGTCCACTCCCTCAGTGTATTACACCATGAGCAGCGCGCCTTTTACGTGGACATATACCACTTATAGCTCCACGGCGACACCCTGCTCCTACACCGTTCCCGTGAACTCGCAGGTTTCCGGCAATTACTATGCGAACGAGACAGTGATAACCGACGGCAAATACCAGGTAGAGCTCGTGCCTTACAGCTATACCTACTACGCCACGAGCTGGGCGAACAGAACCACGACCTGCTACGCAGACGTGGGCACGAATCACGCTGCAACCTACTACGTGGACACTCAGGTCGCACACGACTACACTTTCGAGCAGCCGGTGGCTACGGCGCACAGTTACATCTACTCCGAAACGTTATGGGCCAGCCACTCGTTCACAGATTACTGGGGGATTCCCGTAACAGGGACGGGGAGCTATACAGAGAGCTACTGGACAAGCGTCCACTTAGGGGCTGGGTCCTATTCCTCAACTATCGTCACGGCAGTGTGGTACTATGGAGAGAGGGTCGCGGACGCAGGCTCGTACGAAGAGACCGCTTGGGCCAGCGAGACAGGTTCGGCTTATCAGATTGCTTCGCACACTGTGGAGGATGACTACCTGGACACGAGCTACACTCAGGCTAGCCAGCAGTATACAGCTACGAGCTGGAATGGACACACCGGAAGCTACCTCAGCACCAGCTGGACCAACGCCACCGCTGAAGTCTACAACACCAGCCCTTCAATGCAGAGGTATACATATACCAACGCCACGCTGACCAACTTGGGAGCCCACGCCATGATAGTTACCGCCGTCGTATATGCAGGTCCGCAGGGGTTGTACGTCGTGCCCTTAAACTCAGCACCTCCGAGCGGCACCGCTGGCTGGCTTTCGGAGAACCGTTGGAACCCTTCTCCCGGAGCTTGGACAGGTTGGGCGGGCTGGGGGACGGGCACTGGCTTCTCTAGGGGTTTTGCAGGTTACGACTGGGGAGGCTTTCCGTTCGTTACGGACGGGGCCTTCTCGCCAGACTCGGCAGTCGGAGTGACGCTGCTCTCCGGCGAGAACCTTACCGTACCCTATGTACCCGGCTACGAGTGCGGCTTCGTTTCTTCGAGCGGCGACGTATGGTGGGTTGCCTAGAATGCGTTGCAGACTGACGGGTCAGGAAGTCCCACGGGACTCTTTCGTCCCGCTGTTAGCGGGTGGTGTAACCAGATCATAAGCGCATCCAAAACGAGCATACGAGTTGGCCAGAGGAGATGGGCGACGTTGGTTTCCTCTCTCTGTCTCCTAGTCCTGACGCTCATTCTGCCATCCGTTCTGTCAAATTTTCCGGCCCAGACGCTCGGAATGCGACTTCCTCCTGCTGCGCAGGCGGAGAGCGTACCACTTCCCTGCGCGCGGAACTTCAGCGTGGTCGCGCGGAGCGTCATTTGGTGTTCCTTCGAAGGAGAAGTGAACGGAGAAGCCTACTACGAGCTCAACTCCAGCGTGCAGGTGAACGCGAGCATTGTGGCGCCAGCCTACCTCAACGAATTCAACGCATCTGCGAGCGGGAGGTATTATGCTCTGGCTTCTGGCTCGGGTTCGGGCGTGGTGCTCGTTGGTGTGCTTTACGACACAAACGTGGCGCTGTATTACTTAGCCGTGCAGAACTCGGGAGACCAGAGCGCCTCGGTCAGCTTTCTGAGCTACGGGTTCCGGGCACCCTACCCTCCTCCTTACGGAGTTGCTCAGGCGAACGCTACGATTCTGGGGAAGTCTTCTTGGTGTCTGCCGCTACCGGCTTCCTCCTTGACGACGATTCTAGACGTTATGGGAGCTGCAAATACTTCCGTGGCCTATTCCGTGATAAACTCGAGCGGAACTGTGTTTCAAGCGCCCTACGCGACATCCACGAACGTCACGGGGCCAAACAGCTGGTGGGAATATGGCCTCCTCCTCGCTCCTGGTAGCTATACCCTGAGGATCGCGAACGCCGCGCCTTATCCGGCGTTCGTCGCGAACCAGATTCAGCTTCGTGCAGAGGCGACCAACCAGATACTTACGCCATTTAACGGGACCGTTCCTGGCGGCGGATTATGTACTATACCTGCTTCAAGTGCAGCTACGAGTGTGAGTCCTGTGACGACTTCGGCAACTGAAACTCTCCCGAGCATGAGCACTCCGACGAGCAGCTCCAAGGCTGTGGCTCAGAGCAGCTCGCCTACTTCTCAATTCTCAACTTCCAGTCCCTCCGTTCGGACGCAACCGCTAGGCTTTGTGGCCATGGTGACTGCTGTCGCGCTTGTTGCAGCCGCTGCGTTCGTTATATGGCGCAGGCGTTAGAAAGTCGCAGCGCGTTTTGCTGTCAGGCTGGGTTTTGGTGCGGCATATGCAGGCAAGAGCGCTGATGGGGTCAAGGCCAGATTCAGTCGTCCTTACAATAGGCGAGAGGGTGTTGACACTTTAGCTAGTTGAACATTACAATCAGACCGTAGAATGATGCGCCCCCGCTTGGCAATTGTCGAAATATTCATGCTACAAACGCTACGAGCTGAGAATAGGCCGTTGAATACGCTGCACCGTGGCCGTGGTTCCAAGAAGGGCTTCCCAAATCTGGGGCGTGACGAGCTAGGTTGAAGCGGAGAATTCGCTTAAGATTCTAAGCGGACCAAGGAGGGATCAATTGATATGAAACTGCTTGGATCATTCTTTTATGTGTATAGGCCAGGTGTCTCTCGATTAAGAGACGGTTCAGTTAACTACTCGGATTTTTTTAACTGCAGTCCAAGAGATTGCCGAGACATCCTTTAATGTTGGGCTGAGACTGCTCTACAGAGATTTGATTGCCACAGGAGACCGGGTTAAGGGGATGTTGCCTTCTTCACCAATCTTGGAACTTTATCAATCCACAGAGATAGGTTTTGTTGCAAGTTACTTGTATTTGGAATACTGGTCTCAGCAATCTTCCAACGCGTAAATTAATGGCTACGTTTAGCAGACTAACAAAATGACAAATAAAAGTGGTTTGAATATCGTACCCTCTAACCAACATTTTGTATTTGCCAATAGACCGATTCATCTAAACACAAATTGTTGGTCAATTACGCAACTCAAGCGCGTTACTCTCAGTGTTGAACAATATGCACCTACTTCTTCTTCCTTCTATCAGAAGCGGTTGACACAACCGTTGCGCTTGCATCTTGAGCTTCAGGAGTACCCTGCTTAACACGGATGGATTACTATTCTTGATCAGACCAAGACTTGTTAATGTCCCTGAACAGACTTTCGAAGGAAGTTAGCGTACTGTTCGGAAACTTTTCAGGTTCGGTCCTAATCCACTCAGTGAGCACAAAGGCAGGTCTCCGTTTTTCAAGATTATTAATTCCTTTCTTCTGCAAAGCCTTTTCGACTTTTGTTGTTATGGAGTCAGAGCCACTGTTCTCATCTAAAACTAATTCGCTTAAATTATATGACTTCTTGACTGCATCTACGTAAAGGTCGTGTGGAAACATGTCTTCGATGTCAGTTCCTCCTCCGTTTGTGTATGAACTCACGAAAAAAGACTCAATTAAAAGACGATCCTTGATTTCCTTTCCTTTTTGTACTCCGGGGTCGTCACCATCCAACAATACACGGGTTTCCACTCCATGACCCTTTAACATTGCTGCCAACGGCATCAATTTGCTAACTCCACCAGAAGGGACAATAGTGGCGTCATGTCGCAAAGTTTCCCTTTTAGAATCTGATAGTAAACTATCCATGGCCTTTAGAATCAGGTAATCAGTAATGCCTTCAACTACCAGTTGTCGTTTAGAATAAAACAGTGTTTGAGCTATAGAATACCCCAAAGCCGCCTGCAAAGGGAATAAAGAGTCTTTATCTCTCGGCCAAACATCACCAGAAACCTTAGAGGTGCCATCAGTCGGGTCCTCGTAGACAATCCTCACCCTTTCAAGATTGTCTCCATCTATCATAAATGGAGAATGAGTAGTATAGAGCAGTTGATTGTCGTTTGATAGTTTCTCTAAGAACTTGACTATCTTTTGCTGGGCCGTTCCATGCAGTTGCAAACCAGCTTCATCAAGCAGGAGTATTGAATTATTGTACGCGCCTTTGGCTTCCTCTAGAAACACAAGGTAAAATGAAAAGAAATATTGCATACCTGCACTTCTTTGGTCAAGCTCTATTTCGCTTGGGTCTAAGTCGTCTGACACCCAAACTCTAAAGAACGGTCCGTCCGTCTTATAGTTGAACCTGTGTTTCCTTTGTTCCCACCATTCAGAAAAGCGCTTCGTCATTTCGTTCGAAGCCGAAGACATGAGTATAGCTCTTTCATCAGCGAATCTCTTCAACTCTTCGGCGGCTTTATTTGGCTGCGTTGGGTCAAGCTGAGAGAGTTTATCAACTTCTAATCCTACATGCTGAAATAACGCTTTGGTTGATCTCACACGTGGCGCTGTTGGGTTGGTTTTCATCTGTTGAATGAATGTCGGCAGATGGACTGCGCTGTCAATTACGTCATATCTATCAAAGTACACAAATTTAGGAAGATGCGAGGTTACCCATTCCTTTGCCTTATTGAGCTGATTTACCGACTCTGTTGAAGATTTTAGTTGATTGAGTAGGTCCAATTCGCTCTTTATGATATTTTTCTGCCATTCTTCGTTAATCTTGGGTGATATTGTATTGATTACTTCAGTTATTGTTGGTTCCCCCACGGAATCATGGGGTTTAAGAGTTCGAAGTTGCGAAATCTTTTGGGAAATAAAAGGAAGAAGCTGTGACTTGATAGCACCCAAAGCCTCACCTTTACCTTCCGGGGCCACAGCTGTTTGCAATTTGGTTTGTACTGCTTCAAGAATTGCCAACACCTTATCATTTGTCACATCCGGTATGCTTGGCTGTGGGTCAAACTCAACTTCAAATTTTTGAGAGTAGTGCCTTGTACACACCACACATGTAACGTCTTTAAGCGAAGGACAAGCTTGACTGATAGCCTTCTTTTCATCGTCAGAAATGGTGAATTCTGCACTGGATACTGGCCAGTCTTGTGTCTTGAAATCACTCGCGTAACGTCGTCTTGGAAACTCCTTTAGACCATCATACTTCTCTCCATCAGAGGGGTTAAGTTTGGAAAGCCCCCTAAAAATAGAAGATTTTCCTGATTCATTCTTTCCGACGAAGACAGTCAAATCTGAGCAATCAATCCAGCCTGTATCTTGGATTTTCTTGTAGTTTTGTACTCTGAATTTTGTCATTTTCATAGGAATTTGAACCCCCTACAGTTATCTACAGAATATACTTTCCTTCAATATATAAATACCTTCTTGAATACTCCTTTTAGCCTACCTTTTCTCAAAAAGTATGGTCGCAGTGCCGTGCAGGTATTGTCCCTTGAACAGTTGAAGAGCAGCACGGTACGAGAACCCCTTATATCCCCGTAATTCCGCACTGAGCGTAGCGTTCTTGTGCGGTCAAAAATTCCCCTCCCCCTGTTCCCCTCAAATTGCACTCCGCAGGAGAGAATAATGTGCCCGAAGCGAGCCGGAAGTCTTGCGAAGCAAGACCGAGTGGTGTAAGCGTTAGCGGTGGGTGGTGTGGAACACCAAGCGAAGCGAAGGTGTGTAGCACCACACATACACCACGAGCGGCGAGCACAGGACACCACCCTGAATGAGCCTTGCGAATGAGGGGCTCTTCGAAGAAGAGTGCGAGACGTAAGTCAAAAGAGGGGTTAGGGGTGAATTTTGATTGGAGTCGAAGCATGGCGTCCTGTGCTCGGCGTACAGACGAGCGAAGGGCACATGGTAATTGGCGAAGGCTCAAAGAGGGGTGGCTGAAAGTCGAGGTGAATTTGAGCCGAAGCATACCAAAAGGTATTAAAATCTGAAAGAATATAGAGTTATATTATGACCACAGCAAAACAGTCAAGGCTTGTAAGCATTCCAAAATCGGATCTGGATAGCCTTGAGGCTACCATTGAAACTCTTGAGAATGAGTATGCTATGGATCAACCGGAAAGGAGCGAGTAGGACATACAGAAGGGAAGAGTCAGGAACGTTAGAGAGTTCCTGAAAGAGCTCTAATAATACTTCTTTGCTTCGTCTTTGTGAATGATTGCTCTGAGCGTCACTTTCTTCTGCTCCTCGTTTATTTCATACCAGACCCTGAAAGAGCCGATTCTGAGCTGCCATAGTCCGTGAAGCTTGCCTCTCAACGGCTTCCCTGACTGCGGTTCCTGTTCCTGTTCCAGTCTTTCAGTCATACGAAGCAACCATTCTTTTTCGTCCTTATGGTTCCTGGAGAATTCCTTCTCGAATGCTTCCGTGGATTCTACAGTATAGCTCATGAATATCGACCTCTACCTTGCGCTCAATAGTCCTTAAGGCCCATGTAATCTCCCAGCGTACCTCTCACCTTTGCCTTTGTAAGTTTGGCATATTCCAGTATCTCGCAAGTGGTGGCTCCCTGCTTCTTCATCTGCTCGAATGTATTCTGGCTGAGCAGCACATAGCTCCAGTTACAGTTCATCCTCTCTTGGGGCTCCAGTTCATTCACCTTGTCTACCCAATCTATTGCTGCCAGCCTCTTATTTTGCACGTTCTTGTTGCTCATATCTCTTTCAGATTTTGTCTCAACCAGGTAAATCTGGTCACATGCCCTGATCATGAAATCAGGGTAGTAATGTGCCAACAGTCCGTCGTCCCGGATATAGATGATGTTAGCGAAATCGTTGTAGTATTCGTTTATCTTCACAAACGCCTTTACTTTTGAGTCTGAATCTATGAACTCGATGAAGTCCTTCTCAAAACCGCCGCTGTGAGACGGGTACGCAATCTTTTCATAAATGTTTTTTGCAGCGTTAATCGCATAAGTTTCTCTTACCCTTATTTCTGGGACTTCTGAGAAATACTTCTTCACTATCCTTGCGTCGTTCACCTTGAGGCTCTTCATGGAATCGTATACGGCTTGGGCAATGTTACTGACTATGTGTTTGATTATGCTCTGCCGTGTTATCAACAGGATGCGCCAGTTGTTGTCCTTGAGAGGATCAAATTCCTCTTCGAACAGCCTGTGTCTTATGTACTCATCCGTAAGCTTGGCGATTAACGCTGAATTCACCTGCATCACCGGGAAATCTCTCTGCTTTCTTCCTCTGGCATTGACATGGATCACAGAGACGGCATTCACCACCTTCTGGATGAACGAATTGTAGCTCTTGGCCGTGAATATATCGGCAGTGACTATGTATTCTCCAAAGGTTGTCTTGACCGTGAGTTCTTCGCTGTAAAAGGTGTCTCCCTTGTTCTTTACCAAAGGTCTCAAATCTTTCAGTTTCATGGGGAAAGGTGCAAGCTTCTCAATAGAGAAGTCAGGAACCGCCAGTTCTTCCTCCTTCTCCTGCAATATTATGATCCAGAAAAGGTCATAAACTCTGTAGTTTGGTTTGAGCCCGACCCTGACCAGGTCACCAACAACCTTTGTCTTTGCTGGCTCTTCTCCAACTTTGCCAACCATTCCCGCAAGGACTCTTTCATAGTACTCGATAAAGTTTGGATGCTCGACCACGCTCAATATGTCGATGTAACTGTCCGGCTCCTCCTTCTTCACCAGGAGTTTTTCCCGGTTTTCTGCTCTCATATCATCGTAGTCTGGTCCACGCCACATCAGCCTCAGGCCCCTTCCTATCAGTTGTTCTAGAAGAACGTAAGAGGATGCAGATCTGAGAGGAACTATCACGCATATGTTGTTTACGTCAAATCCTTCCCTGAGCATCAGGACAGAAACTATCACCTTTGGTTTCTCATGTCGATCTATATCGAACAATCTCTGCTCTATTGCCCTCCACTCCTCTTCACTGACGTCACCTTTCTTGGTGGAATGAATCTCCATTACTTCATCCCCGGAATAGCCCTCATGCGTCATAAAGGCCACAACAAGAGGCACTACCTTAGTATCTTCACAAACGACAAGCATCTTCGGGTATTTTGTTGGATCAAGCTTTGTGAATTCCTGCTCCAGTATGTTGAGTTTCTTCATTCCAGCCCTCAACATCAGTTTCTGACCATCAGAAAGACTTGACACCTGCCTGCCCTCTCGTTCCGCTTTAAATTCCAGGTCATCCAGAGGTATGGCGCCGAACTCCTTTCTCTTGTCGATTGCAACGGTTTTCACAAGTCCTTTCTTTATTGCATCCACCAGTTCGAAATTGGCCACAATGTGCGGAAAGTGATTTTGTACCCTGCTCTGGCCGCTTCCTGTTACCACATAGGGAGTTGCAGAAAAATCAACTTGAATGAGGCGGCTCTTCTTGTTCTCTGATATCTTGTCGAGTGCTTCCTGCCATTTTTTCTCCACGATTTCGTCCGATTTCTTCATCTCTCCAAGGTGGTGGGCCTCGTCATTGAAAACTACGAGATTGGGTAAATTAGCCAGGTAATCCAGTTCCTGGCCCCTGAGATATTGATTGTCCAGTTCTTCCAGCGAGTGTCCCTGTGAATTCCCGGGTGTAATCGGCAGCAGCTCATTCACCGTCATATCTGGCTGGTCCAACGGGGATTCGACATCAATAGCCTCCTCATCCTCTGTCAGCAGGTGCCAGTTGGTTATTGCGATCAAGCCGTCACCAGTCACCTTCTTGCCGATTTCTTCCTTCTGTGATACACAGCCCTGGATAAATCCAAAGATCTCGTCCTTGCGTGCGGGAGGAATAAAGAGCTTTTCAAATTTCCAGAAATCGGACTGCTCAAAATCCCTGCTCCCATCTTCTCTTCGCTTTCCCAGATACGCATCTAACAACCTTTCATAGACAATGATTCCCGGAGCAACCAGGAGGAAATTCCTGGAATACTCACCGCTTTCGTTTTCTTCGTACTTTGAATTTAGGTATTGCCAGATCAGCAATGCATCAAGGACCCAGGTCTTGCCAGTTCCTGTGGCCATCTTAACGCAATACTTCTGATGCTCGTACTTATCCCGCTTCAGATCAAGCGGGTCCATTTGAGCCAACAATTCAGGATAGATATGATCGTAGATTTCTCCAACACTCTTGAGTTTGAGAATCTCATGGACGTAAATCACATTCAGAATGGCTTGCCATTGGCCCACATGGAAGTTAATGTTTCTTTCTTCAGAGAAAATACCCTCTGGGTCCCAGAATTTCAGAAGTTCCTGTGTTATGGGTGTGACTTTCTGCATGAAGTCTCCGGATTTCCACAACTCGTCGGCTTTCTCGGTTATTCTTTTCGCAAGTTTTAATGGGATATCCTTGGTGCCAAGGGATTTTATGTTTACCATCAACTGGCCTCTTTGATCGCCACGCTTTCAAACCCGAATACGTCCACCGCTTTCACGCAGACCTTTCTTACCCCATTAACGCGGGGGACGAGCAGCTTCACTTTCCTATCGACTTTCGATGTACCTTCGTGGTTTTCTCTGTAATCCTGCCATTTGCTCCTGAATACTTCCCCATCATATTCCGGATCGATACTCCAGTACTCGACGAGACTCAAAGGGTCTTCCTCAATGATCTTTTCAAGTTTGTCCTTATCCGACCTATCGAGAGGTAGTGCATCTGGGGACAGGAGAACGTAGTTTTCAAGTTCAATCGTTATCTCCTCCAAGTTGTCTTCCGCTGCTTTCTTGATCACTGGTTTAACAGTGAGGTATTGTAAGGAGCTGAATCTAACGCTGCCTTCCTTTATGAGTTTCTCATAGTCTGCTTTGTGCTTTAGCTTTTCCAGCAGGTCCGGGGGAATCACCAGTACTTCGAGGTTATCATCATTCAGGCTGTCTATGGTCCTTCCTATCTCAGCCTCAAAGTTCCAACCAAGGACAATTACTTTGTTCCATCCACCCATGAAGGAAGCTCTTAGCTCCTGAGCCTTCTTGAGTGTAACATAACCAGTGATTTTTGTGGGAGAGTCGACAAATACCAAGGTTTTACTTTGTTTTATATATCCTAGATTGGTAGGAGTGCCTTCTTGCATCGGAAAGGGAAGTGCACCATACAGGTTAATCACAACGTGAGCAAGGTCCCCTATACGCCTGAATTGCGATCTTTCAAACTGTTCTTTCTGGTAGTCTCCAATTGATTGGTAAAGAAATGGCTTTGCATTTTGATCAATGAGACGTTTTCTAGAGATCATACAAGCAGGTTTACCGAGATCACACATAATCCAATTTCTTCCAAGTCTTTCTGCAACAGAGCCCGCCGTTCCGGAACCGCAGAAGAAATCTGCGATCAAGGAGTCTTTTTTGCTTGAGGCTGAAATAATCCGGCTTAACAGTGACTTTGGCTTTTGAGTATCATATCCTAATTTTTCACTGGACTGTCCCTGAATAGGACTTACATTCTTATCAAACCAAATATCAGAAATGAGAGGCCCACCTACATCTTCCAGATAAACTTTTAACCTATACCCATTTTTAGTTTTAATAATTCTGTTCTCTTGCCAGAATTTCTCAAGGTTTTCAGGAGTGTATAACCACGGGGCAACTACACCTTTGAAATCAAAAACCTTTCTGTGCTCGGAACGTTGAATACCCCCAGCAACCAAGGCAACGCTCTGATATGCCCCTTTTCCATCTTTGTCATCCATTGAGAAAGATTTTAAATAATCTTCATCAGGTTCTCTTTTTATTGGATTATATATGAATTCTCGCCCTTTAGAATATAAAAATAAAGTGTCATGTTGTGTTCCAAACCCCTTAGATTGAGCTTTAGGGCTATTTGATTTTTTCCATATTATTTCGTTAACGAAGTTTTCTTTACCAAAAATGTCATCCATTATAACTTTTACATAGTGTCCGACATGCCAATCGATATGCACATATATTGAGCCCTGTTCACTTAATAGTTCCCTCATTAGAACAAGTCTTGGAACAATCATTTCCAAGTATGACTTTGTCCCATCCTTCCAAGTATCCGAGTAAGCGAACTGTTCTATAACCGAAGGCCTTTGTTCAATGTCTACAGATGGAAGATGTATTTTTATTCTATAGTCTGCCTTGCTATCAAAGGGTGGATCGATATAAATCAGGTCTATTTTGCCCCTCATTGAGGGGAGTCCTGTGTCTGGGTCCCCAGCTAGAAGTGCCTGCATCGCAAGCAGATTATCACCGTATATGAGCCTGTTAAGAAACTCATTGTTGTTTTCTCGTTTTACAGCTTGACCCGTGAACTTGGTTAATTCTCCAACGGCCTTAGTCGGCAGGACCAATTCATTAGTCTGAAGAGTTATTCTTTGTGTCTTAGAAAGTCCATCGAGGATTCTTTGAGCCTCTTTTTTTCCTCTTTCTACTATTCTTGGCAGCTCTTCAATTAGTGATTTCCTTTGTCCATTTCCACTTCTCTGAGTGGGATCACTTTTTTCCTCCGACGAATCAACCATGTAAAACACCACGATATTGAGTGCTAACTAAAGCCTCTTTCTTAGCTCCCCGTATACAATAGACTCATCAGATAATAATATTTGTGACTCCATTGTGTAATATCTGCCTATCTTCTTCTTGATCAATGTGATAAGGCCAAGGTTCTGCAAATAATTGACGCTCTGGAAGAACGTTGACTTGCTCACTCCCCTGAGCAACAAATGACTGGATGCAGAAACTTCGGAATACGCCCTGTTGGTATCCTGATTCTTGACCAGTGCTGCCAGTATCAGCAGGTCCCGGTCTCCAAGGTTCTTTAGCGTTTCGCCTTCCACCTCCACGTAAGCCTGCTTCAGTGCTGTCTTGATTGAGTCCTCGTCCCATTTATTGCTTCTGCCAAGAATTTCCAGAGCCTTATTTGGATCCTTGCGTCGCTTCTGTAGTCTCGTACGAGAAGTGCAGACAAGAGGCCCAGGGACTCTTTGCCACATTCATTCAGGCCCTCCTTTGCCCTCATCCTCAATATCTCACGAATCTCCTCCGTGCTGTATTCATGGAATACGATATGATCAGGCTGCAGTGGTTGTCTTTCCGCAGCCTCCCTTCTGGTTGGCGATGGATATGATCATTGATAGAACTTGGAAGGAAAGAGTTCTTCTTGACACCTCTCACGTCAAACTGCAGTAGCGGGGATTCATAGGTAAGCTCTTCTCCCTGTTTTCTCCGCTCTTCCAGATATTCCTTGATGTAGGTTGCACCTTCCTCTCCCATGAAAGAGAAATACTGGTGCCTTGCCTTGCTCAGCTTGCTCTTGACCATTACGGTTGCTGGAACCTTCTCAAACCGGATTTCATCCGATATATGCAAATCCTTGATGTCGCCAAGCCTGAGACCGTCTGTGCCTTCATAGTCTCCCAGGGACTCCGGCCTGAGGCCTGAGAATGCCATGATCGCTATGGCAACCCTGCCTCTTGATGTGGCTTTTCTCATTATCCTTGCCAGTTCTTCCCTGCTCGGAACTCTCTCGTTAGCTATCGTGGGTGTTTCATTCTCGCCAGATATGTTAACGGTTAACTGCAAACGGATATCGTTAAACTTCAGCCATGAAAGAATGACCTTCTTGAACCTTAGCAATGTATGATCATGCCTTGCCCTCCTTCTCAAGCTTTCTGACAAAGTCCGCAAACTCGTAGCGGAAATCCTTGTCGTTTAATCGGGCTCTGTTCATGATTTCCTTTGGTGTCGTTACTGTAAGCTCGCAATAATGCCCCAGATTTCTCAATGCCACTGTTGCCGTGAGAACTGACTTCGCCCTGAGGTTCTCAAACCATCTTCGCACGTCCTCGTCAAGAAGCAGTTCCTGATACTTCGGCTACATGGTCATGAGAACATAACAATAACCGAGAAAAAGTATTCGATTAATAGATTAAATGGACCGGTCGGGATTCGCCGGACATTAAGAGCGGTGCTTCTAGTTGGGGTCCTGACCTTACCCACATCGTCATCAGAAGGCGGTCAATGAAAGTGGAGATGCGATGAGCGCAAGCGCTAGGCCCAGCAGCGCAAAGAAACCGTTGAGCCGGCAAGAGTCGTAGGGGTAGTGTGCGAGAGCCCATCTCCTCCATAGCGGGTGGTTCTCAGCGCCTTCTCTCTTTGGTTTATTCCTTCTGTATATTCCGCCCTCCGTGAGCGAGTCGAGAAAGAGGTGAGAAAGCGCGACGAGAATTCCCATGCAGCCGACAGCTATGCTCGCTGCGGAGGCCCACAGTACGACCATTCCGAAAGCCGGTTGCGCGTGGGCAGGAGTGTGGGTACTCAAGCCGTAAATCATCACGGCATCCATGAGCGCGGCGAACGGCTGAAGCAGCAGGAATCCAAGGATGATAGCACCCCGCAGGCTGTGGGTTTTGGCTGAGCGGCGGGGTATCCAGACTCCATCTCTTCTGACCACCCACCTATGCCCGCACCTGTCCATTGCGCGATTCACCATTACCGACGCGGCGAGTAGGGAAAGCCAGAGTAAAAACTTCGCAAAAAATGGGACGCTTGGAACCGCTTTGAGGAATGGGGCGGCGGTTAGACAGAGCACACCCCATGCGAGAAGGTTATGAGTTTTGAGCCTCAAGCCGCCCGCCCACTCTCCCTTACCTCCTTTTCCTAGGCTTAAATACGAAAGAGAAAGCCAAGATGATAGCGGATGGGCATACGCACGCGCCTAAGGGGGGTACTGGCTGCGAGCCTTTTTTGCTCGCTTGCATCTTTTGCTCGCGAAGTCGCGTTCGCGGCCGCCCAGGCTCCTTTCACGGTGAGCCCGCAGGCATTTCCCGGTTCGCAGGGCCTCATAACACTCGTGGACTTCCTGTTTTACGCCGCATGGATCGCTGTTGCTGGGATGCTCGCCTACGCAGCGATAGCGGTTCATAACGGGGGACACACGAGCGACGGATTCAAGCGGGCGCTCGAAGGGGTTCTCATAGGAGCTTTCCTACTCAGCTTCGGCTGGGCCATACTGAACGGGGCGCTCTGACTTGCGTTGGAGCAAGCAAGAGTATGGGGCAGAGGGAGGAAGCAGCGCGGCATTGAAGCCGGCGGCCAACAGAGAAGAAAACACGAGCTCAGTGAAAAGAGGGACCAAACGCTGGGGGAGAAGTAATATGAGGCTCGCAACTGGGCTCAGGTTGAAGCAACCAGCCGCTCTTACAGATGCTCACCCGCAACTTTTGGTAATTTTACTTGCCTGAGCCGAGAACCAAGCTCGAGACCAGCCTCGGTGCGTGAAGAAGGAAGCAGCATGACCTTGGCCGCGTCGATGCTTCTGCTGTTTTCGCTCGCGCGCTTCCTGAACGGTCTTGTGGACTACTTCTTTTACGCGGTCTGGGTCGCGGTAGCCGCGGGGGTCGCGCTGTCCGCTCTGCTCTTCGCCATGGGCAAACCGAAGGAAGGAGGGCGCTTCCTCGTGGGTACCATCGCAGCCGCATTCGTGCTCTCCTTCGGCTGGATAATTCTCACGTCCGCCTTTCGAGCGAGCTCGAACTCGTTTCCGGGGGCGTCCGACATCACGCTCCTAGCTTACGCGGGCGCGGCTCTCTCCGTGGGAGCCTCCGCGCTCTATCTCCTGCTCGGCCACATCGAAAAGGCCGTGGGCTACTTCGCTGTCGCGGCGCTCATTCTCCTTGCGTTCAACTTCGGCCCGGCCTGGTTCGGGGCGACAGGGCTCCCGGGGACCACTTACGGCTATATGGAGCTAACCGCGAGCCCCGCGGCCGGAAAGGCCCCGCTCCTAGTGGAAGTCACTGGCGGAGTCTTCCCGCCCAACTTCTCGGGCTCCGTTAGCCTGAGCTGGGGTGACGGCTCGACTACGAACCTCGGCTCGAGCGCGAGCTTCAGCGCCGCGCACATCTACCAGGCGAACGGCACCTATACGATAGTGGCCACGGACAGCGGAGCCGGGGGCTCGATAAGCGGCTCGGCTGTGGTCACGGTCTACAACAGCGCGAGCCCTCCCGCGGCGGGCGCCTTCGGCTGGATAGTCGCAGGCTTCCTCGGGTTCGTGTCCGCAATACTACCCGCGCTCACCTGGATTCAGGGGGTCCTGAACGCTCCCTTCTCCTTCTTTGTGCAGATGCCCACCGTGGGCCACACCACGGGCTACGGCTCCGGGATGGGAGACGCTCTTGCGGCGATGTACTCGTACACCGAGGGCGCTGCGCTCGGGCTCGTCGGGATATTCCTTGTCTCGGACATACTCTGGACGCTCTGGACCGAAGGAGCGGAGGATCTCACGGGGGCGGTGATAGGGCTCTCGAAGGAGCTGATGCTCGTCGTCGCGATAATACTCACGCTACCATACTTCTACAACGCGTTTGCGGTGATGGTGAACACGATAGGAGTTCACCTCGTGGACTACGGCGACCCCGGGCTACTTCTCGCCGCCGATCTCCCCATAATAATCCTCGGGGCTTCGGTTGGTTACTTCGTGCCTTATCTAGCGAATCTCGCGGCAGACATCACGTTCGCGCTTCTCGTAACGATAGCGCTCGCAGTTCTCAGGTTCGTCCTGATAGGCGCGCTTTTCGTCGCAGCCCCGATACTCGCGGTGCTCTGGCTCTTTCCGCCGTTCAGGAAAGTCATCTCGTTTGTGTTCGAGATAGAAGTTGGGCTCGCTATATCAGGGCTCATAGCAGGGGCAGTTCTCGCGCTCATCGGAAAGGTCGCGTACGCTGACCCCTCCGGGATTTCTCTCGCGGTGCTTCTCGGCAGCCCGGTGTTCTTCGCGCTACTTCCATTCTTCGTTTCGTTCGAGCTCACCGGCGGCGGTGCCGGCTTCGGAGGGCTCGTCAGGAGGGCGAGGGGAGAATCACTTCAGGCCGGCATGGGAGGATTCTTCGGCGCGGGCGGGGGCGGCTCAGGGCAGGGAGCGGGAACGGGAGGAGGGGGAGGAACGTCGGCCCCCGTAGCGGCGGGTAGCACGGCTGCGACTGGCGCCCAGGCGGCATACTCGGCGAGAGCTTCTGCTCCCTATTCCTCAGCCCTTGGGGCGACAGTGGGATACACGAGACTTGTCCAGCCCGGTTCATCGGCTCGCGCGTACACGGGGCTGCATCAGGCGTTCACTTCCGCTGGCAGGGAAAGGTTTGCGGGTTCGGACGTGACAATCGCGGGCAGGTCGCCGGGCTTGGGCTGGAAGCCCGGCTCTCCTCGTGCAGTGAAAAGCGTATCGTCAGCCCAGTTCAGTCCGAGCGCCGGGGTCTGGGAGCGAACTACTATCGGAAAGGCTGGCGCGTCGGTAAAGACGGTTCCACAGGTGATGTGGAACAACGTGCTCTCGCTCGGTCCGCACTATGCTCAGAGAGCCGGCGAACACCTGCACACGATGTTAGGATACAATCCTTTCGGGCACACTCGGCTCAGCGCGTTCGGTGCGCAAAAAGTAACAAAGAGCCAGGAATTCAAGAAGTTGAACCGCTGATTGGCTCGGAGGCAAAATCCCCCGCGCCTCTAGTTTAAGTATGTAATCAACAGCAGCGCTGGCATTAACTGACTGGTGTCCTAGGAAGCAAGCGGCTTATTTTATTCACCCTCGACTCCGTGTCTCAGAACCAGATATTTAAATCGGGGCATGTTATCATATTAGGCAATCAATGGCAGTTGGCGAGCCGTATGAGTGGGATGCTAACAGGCTGAAGCAAATAGAATGGCCGCCGGGAGTGATAAGAATACCTCTTCTCGCGCAGTTGCCTGAAGCCAGTCAAAGGATACCCAACATCTGGGATGGCCCAATCGATAGGAAAGCAGGAACTACACTGATTAAGGACGTTATGATTTACCGGAACAGGCGGAATTGGAAGCTCTACGTGTCATGCAGGCTCCTCGGCGAGCCGCGTGACTATCCGCATGACAAGAGCACGAGTGGGGCGATATACCTTCGCGAGCCCGACGGGCAAATTTTCTATTTGGACGACCTTGTTCCAACATGGCTCATTGGACACATTCACAGAAAACCCGGAATCTGTCCTGAAGATGTGGTTTTCGAAGAGTTCAAGTTTGAAAGCGACAACTGGAAGGAGTTCACAAGCGGGGGCAAAGACTACTGGGAGAGCATCGGGAACGACAACGATGTGTTCCTGGCGGACATCGCAGGGAGGTACTGGGTGCTCTCATATCTAATTCACTTGGGTCTAATCCGCGTGAACGATTCGAAGTACGTCCCACGCGACAAGTACGTCGACGGATTAGCGGCGATCTGATCATAAGTAGCGGCGCTCTTCGGAGGTCGCCGGCTAAATTGGAGCACGTCCTTTTCCATGTGCAGATATTTGTTCAAATTGATTCGCTATAGAGAGTCTGCGCGACTTGGATTGGTCGGAGTTCCTTGCATTATCCCGCACAACGAAAAAGGGCAGGTTCTACTGCGACATCTGCGAACGCTGGATAACGAAACATCGCTGGGCCCACTATAGGGTACGGCACCAGTACCTGCGATACTATGCGGGAACAAGAAAACAAGGCGCTGACGAATGCCCGAACTGCAGAACCCTCGGAGCCAAGATTGGAGAAGAGTGTCCCGCCTGTCACCAATGGCGAGACGGCCAACTGGCATTGACCACACGGAAGGACCTGAGGTCGTGGCTGACGAGGCAGTAGATTCGTGCCCGCCTTGCTCAGCTCCTTTCTTATCCTTATGATTGCTGGAATTTCTTGAAGGTTACATCTACACCCCTGATTTCCAGTTCCGGAAAATCAGATACCCCAAGGCCACCCTCACCACGAGAGTCTACCAACGCCTCCAGCCTCAAACCTGAGTGGGCGATAAGCACGCATGCGACCCTTTGTTCGGGGGGCTCCGGCAAGAAGCATCTTTTTTTTGAGTTCTCCCTGTATGGGCGTTCTTTCGTTCCTGTGCGTGGGCTTGTCCGTTGACCCCTTAGTTCTTCCTGACCTGATTTCTATTTCGTTCAAGCCGAGCCATGGCTTTATCGCCTTGACGTAGCTCTCCATCTTTCCCCCAGACTTCCCCTTCTGCTACATGTCGTTGATTGCCCTCTGTAGCCCGTCGCGTCTCTGGGTCGGCGCCATCTCCACGAATTCTTCCTGATCGGTGTGGTAATTCTCGAAGAGGCATCCGAGCCTTCGGAGATAGACAGCCTTGATCGATTGCCTACTAGTCGAGTGCCAGAGAGCGGTCTTTGGGTCCTGCAGCAACTGCTTGCCCTTCTTTCCCGTCAGCCGACACGCCGGCCCTACAATGGTAACGGCACTATACACTCTTCAGAGTATCAGCCGCAAGGAACGCAATTAATTAAGTGAATCCTTCTTGCGGAAGTCGTCAATGGGCCGAGTCTTTCCTTGTTCGTCATGATATTGCCACCACACCCATCCATTTATCGATGTACCAGTTATCTCGCTGGCCGGCCTCGAGGGACTACCATAATCCTTCGCTTCGTATATCACATGTCCATTCTCCCTGTAAAACGTCGCTTTGTACTCCCTTCTTTTGTATACATGGAATATCGGTATTCCGTTCTTCCCGGGGACACTCTTGGATTCTCTTTCACCTGATTCAACTGGTCTTTCGCCAGCACTTCTTCCTTTCAAAGCAGTGTGTAACAATCCTAACTTGGCTTCGACTTCGTCGAAAGAGTGATTCGTTCTGTACTCGGATCCGTCAGCGTTTATGATATTGAAAAATACAAGATTGTCTATTGCTCCTTTGATTCTTTCAATGGTATAGTCTTCACTAGTCCTACCCTCAACCCAATCATGCGCATTCTGTAAACTGAATTTCCCCTCCCTCCTCTTCCTCAGAATTTCCCATATTGCCCTAAGAATCTTGACATCATCCTTTCCAATGGAGTCGTCTATATCATCGGCTGACAAGACTACGGACCTACCTTCAAACAGCATGGTGAATAATGCATCTTTGTTATAAGGATATTCGGCCTCGAATTCTATCGCCCTGCACAGGGCGTCTGTCTTCATGAGGAGAATGGAGTCTTCCTGAGCAAATCGCCTGATTTGCCCTCCTGTAAAACTCTCCCCAACTATAACAACTTGATTTGAGTTATAATCTTGTTTGTACTTTTGCAAGACCCTCCATTTGGGGTCAGCATCACCAACTCTCCCCTGCAAGTCTGATTTGGCGTCGAAAACTACCGACTTCCCACCGAAGCTCAGTTTGACATCTGGTTTGTTTGGGCCACCCAGATGTTCTACGTTCCCTCTCCCAAACAAGAAAGCCAACGCATCTGTCACTGCCAATTCGAATTCAGTCGGGCTCTCTGATTTTCGTTGGCTTCTCCTTAGTCTTTCACAGATTGACATGCCATTCGGCCAAATTTCTTGGCCTCCCATACCTTGTGTCCATTTCTCATGTTTTTGTGGTTTGTCGCTCACGTGTCTTTGGCCAGCATAACATTTTGGGAATCAGCATCTACATTAGAGTTCTGGAGAGAGGAACGGAGCAACGGAGGGGTGAATTCCGACGAAGAAACGAGGAGGCACCCCGGTCAGGCTAAGGGTAGGGTAGCAGTTTGAAGTGACTTCATTCCGCGTTTGTGGAGAATTCTTTCCTTTTACGTTAAGCTTGGAATAGTCGGGGAATGATAACAGTCCTGCGTCATTGACCCTCCAATGGACTCGTCAACACTGCCATTACCCATCAGACGTTGGGTGCACAAATACTGGGTGCAGTGGCGGGTACATGCAGCTCATAGACAAAATGAGTTCGGAAGATAAAGTTCACGGAGAACAGGATTTCGTTGAGAAATTTCAATGCCCAAGAGGCAAGAGCTCAGCGCTCGTACACGCCAGACTTGGTGAACCGTCTTTCCGGCAGATGGAGAAGGTGTCGGCCGAAGCTCATGCGATCTTCGCTCAACGTCAAAGGGAACATCGTAGCTTTTAACCCTCTCGGGATACCCCCGAAGGGAACGTATCTCCAAATCAGCTCCTTCTCCTCAGGATGACTCAATTCTTCTCCCTTTCCCTCTCCCTCTGGCGAGCCCTAGCAGTCGCCGCCCTCCGAGCTCGTCCATCGCTTCGGAGCAAATTCACCCCCTCGCTTCGCTCGCCGTGTCCGTCGCTCCGCTCCTCACGGCCTTCCGCCCCTTCGGGGCTCCCTCCCTCCTCTTTGCTCATCCGCACGGATTTCGCCTCCACAACTCTTTGATAGGGGGCCACTTAACTAGGATTAAAGGAGCACGTTTCGGGGGGGTTGCTCGGCATGCGCTCGTGTGAAGGGGGTTGGAGAGGAGGAAAGATTGAGTAATTTCGAAGGAAACAAGCTCATTCCGTAATACACTCCCGTAGTAGAGTGTCATCGTGTCTGCCAAATGTGCTTATGACTTTCCCCGTACGCTGAGGGGCGATTGATTCTAACGTTTTTGAGGCTTTGAGTGGAGTATCTGCTCATTTCCCTGTCATACTAAGTGCTGATGAAATAGGGAAAGAGTGCTTAGGGGTAATGGGACAGCCCCCCGCAGATGCCCTAGTGCAGTTCTTGTATCGTGGAACGTTAAGCCGGATACACGATAGTCAGTCGGTTTTTTGTTAAGATTGAGACAACTTCTTTTGTGGCCTCATCGGCCCAACCTTTCATTACGTATCACGCCGAAGTTCTTCTGCGATTCGCGCAGCGAATGATTAATAAACGCGTGCGACAGGGCTTGCACGAATGAGCCAAGTACAACAAGATTACGAATCACTCGAAAGAAGGGCGGGGGAGCAACCAGGATTGGAAGACCTCCTGAAAGTGTATGGAGGATACGAGGAAGTAGCCAAAGCCGCTCTTTCTTACCTGAATGCTGCTGCCCCAGCATATGTTATTATAAACTCGAATTCCTCCGTAGATTGAGGCGAAAACGGCCTGCCAACTTGGGGTGATCTACTGATTGAGCTTCAGCAGACCAAGCCTCCTCCCGGAATTTCCTCCTTCGATGTCGTAAGAAGAAAGTATCTCGCTCAACTCCATCAATACACAAAACGAAACGTGATTGTTTATGCATCGAATTGGGTCTCGGGAGCTATCCCACCTGAGCTTGTCAATATCAATGATGAGGATCTAGAAGCGTTTATGGAAGTCGTTCACGGTCTCGGGGGGGACTCACTTGACTTCATATTGCACAGTCCAGGTGGTTCAGCTGAAGCGACGGAAGCGCTGGTGAAATATCTAAGGTCGAAGTTTTCGGATATTAGGATCATTATTCCACATATAGCAATGTCAGCCGCGACTATGCTTGCATGCGCCTCGAACCGTATCGTAATGGGGTCACATTCGTTTATCGGTCCGATAGACCCGATCCTCATTCTGAACGGACAGGCAATTCCAGCTCAGGCAATCCTTGACCAGTTCGAGCTCGCAAAGAAACAATGCCAGGATCCGAAAATGCTAGGGACCTGGCTCCCAATATTGGGGCAATATGGGCCTGGGTTACTTGTCCAATGCAGGAATGCAATAGACCTTTCGAAGTCACTCGAGTCTGACTGGTTAAAGCAATACATGCTCGCGGGCACCACGAAGGCGGGTCTGCGTGCGTCGAAGATTGCGAGGTACCTCTCTAATCACAAGAACTTCAAGACCCACGGGCGTCACCTAGACAAAGTGCTTGCCAAGAAGATAGGACTGAAAGTCGAGGATCTAGAAGCTGACCCAAAACTCGAGGATCTGGTTTTAACAGTATATCATGCTTGTTCGCACACCTTCAGCGCTACGGGAACAGCCAAAATAGTGGAGAATCACCTAGGCAAGGCATTCATCAAGAGGTCTCAAAGGATTCAAATGATCACTCCGCTTTCATTCCAATTGCCGCCGGGACCTCCCGCCCTCCCTCCTGCGCCCAGTCCCGCACCTGCACAGCCACAGCAACCTCCGCCTTAACACTACGAATATATATATTACAAGAGCTTCTCACTGCGATTCTGGCGGTATCTCCATTTCTGATTGGGGGCTCTCGCTGATTCCCTTTACTATTGGTATCTCATCTGCTTCAATCCTAATGAGACAGGTAGCGTTGGAGCGTCGGGCGCAGGCTTCGGCTTGACGGGAATCTTGGTCGCTATCGCCATAGATGGGTCGACAACGGGCAGAGCCAAGATTGCAACCGAGGTTCACACGCGTATAACCTCCCAGTTGTTTAGAAAAGCCAACATGGTCCTATCTGGGATATTCATATTAATCGGGGTGGCGGTCTCACTACCATTCATAGATTCTCACGTGAACTATACTGTGCATGTATTTTGTGGGGTTATCGGCTTCTTGGTTGGCGAGGGATATCTCTATTGTGAGAGCGTGGCTCGAGCAAAACAGGGTGTTTCAGCGCGGGAAAATAGTTAATTTCTGGGAGGACAAAAAAATTGATAGCTAGGCTAACATTTAAGAAGTTTGGGGAGAGATAGTCATCGCAGCTAGTATTATCTCCGCAACCTACCCGAATCTTTTGAGCGAATTCTGTCTATGAGTCTGCACAGGAGTCATATGCACTGACATATTCGTTGGCAATATCTACAAACTAATTCTCATCTTCAGGAATTTAAGTGGAAGATTTTCTGGCGATTCGATTCCGAGGAGTCGTAACTATGTGCACGATGCTGCTCCGATTCGTCAGCTTGTCCCCGTCGCACAAGGGGGGAGAGAAGCAGCCAATCTTCGTGGGTGCGAAACAGAACAATACCACCAAGCCCATGCACCCCGTTCGGATTTCCATCGAGGGAATACGCTCTCGGAGTCCCGATTGGCATTCCGTTCTCCTCTCATAGCTCCTTCTTGAATCGGTCCTGCGCAGGGACGTTTGGCAGTCATGCTGCAGTTTGGGTGACGTTGACCCTATGTGGAAATCGGCTGGGCCCGACGCTTCAATTTGGGTACTTAAAGCTGCGCGGGCGAACAGTTGTGCAAAGCACTGAATCCAGTCGGGCTGGTTCCCCCTACCATGCGGACAGTAATGACGCTTATGATTGGTACATTCTCCAGCCCAGCACTTTCGAGCTACTGAATGACGACGAAAAAGACAGTCTGGAAAGGAAGTTCGTTGAGTTGTTCAACCTTGTGGACCGCGGACTCGTGCTCTGTCGTTCAAGGAGGACGCTTTACAGCGTGGAGGGCAAGGCGGAGGGGAGTGGGGTGAGCTACACAGAGTTCTATCTCGGTATTGAGCGCCCGACTGCGCAAGAGACCAAGGGGATGCACAAAGCGGAAAAGGAGGCGCGGTCCAAACTCGCCGAATCAGCGGAACCCGTGATCGGCTCCGATTTCTTTAACGCAGAACTCGCCGCCCCGCCGAACAAAGAGAAACTCATATCGGAAAGCGCGGACCATCTGCTCCTCCTTGAGGCTAGCGGCCAAACACGGATTGCCGAGCTAGCCATGCTCTATTCCTTCCCTGCGACGATTCCCGAGGGCTTCCTCTACGAATACTTCCCGCTCGTGGACGAAGTCGTGTTCAAGTGGGAAGCGCTCGACCAGGCGTCCGCGGTAACGCTGGTCGACCGCGTCAAGAACAGGCTCACCGAACTCGCTTCCGAAAGGGTAGTGTCGATTCGGATTCACCAGAAACTCGCGAAAGTCGAAAGGCTCGCCCAGGGCGTGGGCTCGAGCGCGAAACTGCTCAGGTTCTGGTGCTGGTTCCTTTATTCCGCCCCGGACCCTGCAGGGCTCAGGGAAAGGAGGAAGGCAATCCGGGGCGTCGCGAGAAGGCGGCTGTTCGACATAGACGTACCGCGCTTTTTTCAGCGCGCTCTCTACGAGTACAGGACATCAGGCGAATCCAGTCTGGGCTTTGCCTCTCTTAAGCCCCGCTACGTGGACACAGCCTCGGCTTCGGTTTTCTACCCGCTGATATCGGAAGAACTGGTGGACCCGGGGGGCGTCTTTCTCGGCACTTCCGCAACCGGTTCGCCTGTGCTCTTTGACCCCTGGGCCGCGCCGAACCCGCACGTCGTAATCTTGGGAGAAACCGGCGCGGGGAAATCGCTAGCCGTTAAGCTTCTCCTCAAGCGCCTGAAGGCGAGGCACGGAGCAGACCTGAGGCTCTTCGGGATAGACCCTGCGAACGAATACGTGAACGTGCTCGGGAAGATCACCAGTTCGGCGAACGCGGTCAAAGTGAGCCCCGGAGCCGAGCTCGGGCTGGACCCGTTCCGCCTCGCGCGGGCAAACCCGGGCTCGTTCAGGCCCGAGGACGTGTCTTCGCTCCTGTCCGAGTTCTACCTCCCCAGGGACGAAAGCTTCGAAGCGCTCTCGAACGCGATGAGGAAAAGGGTGTTCGACTTTGGTGCGAAGGCGAAGAGCGTGGAGAAGTTCTGCGCGCTCCTCAGGGCCGAAGGAGAAAAGGACGGGACATCCCGCACTCTTTTCTCCTATCTCGAAGGCACTCTCGCCCCTCCCGACTCGCTTGTGTTCTCGGGGGACACCCCGAAGCTCGAAGGTGACGTGGTCTTCGGGCTGAAAGGCCTGGAGGAAACGAGGGTGGGCTCCGGCAACCGCCTGAAGGCGCTCGTGATGACGCTTCTCTCGGTGTACCTCGAGCGCGAGCTGTTCTCCGACTACGGAAAGGGTATCTTTTTTGTGGACGAAGCGTGGCTGTTCGTGGACTACCCCGCGACCATGGGAGTTCTCGAGAGTCTCGCGCGCCAGGCGAGAAAATACAACAAGTCGCTCGTGTTCGTCACCCAGCGCCCCTGGGACGTGGCGAAGAGCGGCGCGGGAAGGACAATACTCGAGATGGCCGCGACGTCGCTCCTCTTCCGCCAGAGACCCGCGGCGCTTTCAGTGCTGGAAGAGGTCTACAGGCTGAGGGAGGAGGAAGCCCGGGCCCTGCTCGGCGCGGAAGAGGGGGACGCGCTCATGCGCAGCGGCAACCACCTGCTTTCGGTGCACGTTCAGCCCAGCGAGGACGAACTCGCAGAGTTCGGGACCACGGGCCGCTGGCTCGCGGCGGAGGACCAGGAAGAGGAGCAGAGGTGAAGGCTCGAAAGTGGCGCGCATCAAGGAAGCCCTTATCCTCGAGGAGGTGGGCTTCGCGGACGAAAGGCTGGCTTCGGGCCTGTTCTCGTTTACCTTCCGCTCGCTCATGTACCTCTTCGCGGGCGGCCTGTTATCCTTCAAGCTGATAACGAGCTATACCGCGGGCGGGATAGCGCTGGGCGCTGCCGTGCTTCTCTTTGCGCTCGCGTTCGCGTTCTACCCTGTCAAGAGCGTGCGCCTGGAGGCCATTCTTGTACAGGCGCTGTTCTTCTACCTCTCTCCTGGATTGCGACCGGGCGGAGCGAATAAAACTGACGCGCAGCGCGACCCCTCCGAAAACCCACCCAGTACCCAAGGGCCGGACCCGCGCTCGGAACCAGGATTCAATAGAACCTACGGATTCTTTGCGGGCGAAGAGGGCGACCCGCGCTGAACATCAGGTGGGCCGCAGTCTGGGGGGTTCTCGCGATACTCGCCCTGGGTTACCTCGGGAACGCGCTCTACTACCTGCGAGTTCAGGAGCCGCCCTCGGGGCCGACCGCACCCGGAGTCGTGGACAACTTCTTTCCCTCCCTGAACAGGAGCAGGAGCGCCGCACTCTTGCTCACTTCCACGGAAGAGGAGGAATACTCGCAGGGCTACCCCGTGTCGCTCAATCACTCTGCGCTTACGTCGACCGCTACCAAGCTTTCCGCGCCGCTCGAGCTCTTCCTGAGCGGCCCGGGAGAGGGGAGCACAAACCTGACAGCCGCGATACTGGCCGCGCTCAGGCTGAACCCTTCCCGGATCTCCCCGGACGCTTACTGGAGCGCCGCTGACCTGGGCGGCTTTGCCTATCCCTCGTATTCCACCTCGGGGCGCAGCGCGACCTATCTCATCCGACCGCTTCCCGTTGACTCGAACGGGACAGAGCCGCACATCCAAAGTTTCAACTTCACTTCGGAAGAGCCGCCTAGGGCTTCTCCGTACGAGATGAGCTACCCGCCGAGCGGCGAAGCGCCTGGATGGTCCGTACTGGAGCACACGCTCGCGACTCAGGCGGTGTGCGCGGCCTACTGCGACACGGCCTACCCCGTGATGTATTACTATTACACCGTCGAGTTCAGCGCGCGCGTGAACCTCTGGCTCCTGAACGGCACCCAGCCCTGCGCAAGCTCGACCGGAGGCGTCATCCTTAACCCGTGTTCGGTATATCCTGTGCTCGAGTTCAACGTCACCGGCTCCAGCATAACCGGCTCCTACCCTTCGCTCACAGTGACAGTCTGGGATTCGGACACGGCCTTCTGGAACGGAGTTTCGTTTGTAAGAAACTGGACAATCGGCTCGTTCACCCTTTCGACCTACCCGGATTCAGTGAGCCAGGGAAACAATACATACTTCAATGTCGGATACAAATTCTCGGAAGCACTGAACCCCCCGCCTTACTGGGTCTTTCCCGCGGGCCACGCGCCGCGCTCGCAGGTATACTCTCACAACTATGCCGCCTCCTTTCTCGCGGGCCCGGGGTTCTACTATTCAGTCTACCGTAGGCTCTACTCGCTCATACTCTCGAACACGAGCGCGGCCTACCGGAAATATGCGCCCTGGGAGCTGCAGGTTTTTGCTGGAGAAATCGGGCTGGAGATGAACGTCACCGATTCGACGTTCACTGGGTCAGCGAACCCCTACGAGTCAGCCTACTTTACTGGCGAAGGAAACCAGAGTCTTGTGCAGCGGCAGCAGTTATTGATTTCTGACTACGCAGTATATGTCTACAATTTAAAGGGAGAGTTCTACAACGGCACGCTGGGGAAGTATGTCCCCTGGAGCTACTCAATCAGCGCCAACTTTTCGATTCCGGTCTGGGCCCTAGAGAACACCACTCCGTACATTTCAGTGACTGTGGACGAAACGCGTAGCTACGCCTACCTTCTTGATGCTACGAACGGCGAGGATAATCCTGTGGCTTCATTCTGGTTCTACAATTCTACCATTCCTCTCTATCGCCCGCTCCCTGCGGACGGCTCCACTCAGCTATTTCATGAATACGGAGCGGCCCTGTTCTTTCCTGATGTGCCCTTCGGCTACCGCGACTCTACCACAGCGGTCGTAAACAACTACGCATCCGGACCATACTCGTGGGTCAACGCCGGTCAGCCTTGACGCTAGCAGGCTGGCGAGGGTTGAGCTGTTCATGATTCATCTGATCGAATTGAGCGAGAAGGCATCCGCCTGCAGTCAAATGTACTGGAAGCTAATGCCTTTTAGGGTTGACAGCGACACCGTTGATACAGAGCGCAACTGTGCCACACAATTATAGACCGGTAAAAAACGATACAGCTGCCAAGAGCAACGAAAGCATCGCGACCATCTCTGGGGCGCGCGGAAAATCTGACCAATCAAAGAAGTTCGAATTCTGGCCTCATACGGTTCACAAAGATACACTTTGGGAGATTCTCGATTTCCTCCGCGAAGCGCGTAATGAAGGTGGTGACATTTGCTCCAAAGTCGCCGCTGATACGAATGAGGTGTAGGACTTGGATTCGGCGGCAACGGACCGGAGTAGAAAGTCGGTATTTTAGGGGCAAAGCCGCAGTCGCCCGACGACAGCAAAAATTAAAGGCACTAGGTTGTGACTTGACCGTCTGGAACGGAGCACTCGTACTCCGCTCTCTCAAGTGTGCAGATTGCGCAGGGCTCGTCCGAGTCGG
>JAJYZJ010000020.1 GCA_021800035.1 archaeon | reverse complement strand
ACAGAGAACAGATACGTTCCATATTACATCAACCCCGAACATCCTCCACTCGCGAAGCTCATGATAGCGGCCGCGATAGGGATTTTTGGAAATAACCCGATCGGTTGGAGGTTCTTTTCTACGCTTATGGGTTCACTGGGCACCCCAGCCATTTATTTTGCGGCTCGCAGGCTTTTCCCGAAAGCGGCCCTTGTCACAGCCGCGTTCTATGCACTTTACCCGATGGACATTTCGATGAGTCAGATAGGAATGCTAGACGTGTTCGCCACGACTTTTAGCGCAATAAGTTTTGCCGCCCTGGTCAATGACAAACCAAAGCTTTCCGGTGCCTTCTTCGGCTTGGCAACTGCCTCCAAACTCACCGGTCTTACGGTGGGGCTTCCGATTCTTTACTATGTACTTGCCAAGAAGCGGGGCCAGCCACTTCAGGCCCTCAAGATGCTGATTGTGATTTTCGCTATCGCAGTAATATGTTACATCCCGACATTCATACCTATGGGAGTAGACTATGGCTGGGAGACTGTCATCCTGGACCAGTTTTACATGGTACTGGTGCAGCAGCATTACGCCGCAGGTCCAGGTCCATTTCTGCCGTTTGAATGGCTGGCTGCGTTCTCCTCGAACTTTAACCCGACTATATTCCTGAACAACGCCGCCCTGACAATAGTATCCGTAATGGGCCTGATTTACTGTGCAATCAAGAGCAAGCTCCTTGGCCCTCTTCTCCTTACGGGCTACTTTCTTTCTGCATTTGGCTTGATCGTAGCGGCTGCCTCCCTGCGAGTCGTTTACTTCTTTTATCTTGAAGACGCGGCACCGGTTTTCGTGCTGCTAGCGGGCGCATTCATCGGCGGACTGCTGGATATTGGTTCCAAAAGAGCAAGAATTGGTGCATTCGCGTGTGCGTTCGCGATTTTCTTGGTAGCGGCCATCTTGGTGCCAATCGTGCTTTACGGTAGTTCAGTGCCTTATGCAGGTACTATAACGCGCATAACTCCTTAGCCTGATCACGCAGAAACCCTGAGCGTCGCTCTGCCACGAATCCTGCCAGCGCGTAACGAATCCAGCGCGTCATTAACGTCTGTTAACTGGAAGGTGTCAGTAACCACTGACCTGAGCGCGCCGCGCCTTCCAAGTTCCAGAAGGGTTGAAAGCTCGCTTTTTGTTCCAGAGTTCGAGCCTATTATCTTTGTTTGCTTTGCTACAGCGACACCGGCGTTGAACTGGAGCTTGGAAGTTGAGACTCCCACAATCACGTATTTTCCGCCATTTCTGAGCTGCCTCACCGAGTTCTGAAAAGATTCCTCGTTGACAACAAAATCAAGCACAGCATCCGCGCCCCTCCCCTCTGTCTGAGACCTGATTTCTTTAGCTAGCGCATCCTGCGATGGCGAAAGCGTAATGTCTGCACCCAGCGAACGAGCAAGCTCAAGTCGCAAACTGTTTCTTCCCACGGCGATTACTGTTGCGCCCCTGAGTTTCGCAAGCTGGGTAGCATACATCCCTACACCACCTGCGCCATAGATTACCACGGTGTCCGCGGGTGAAACCTCGGCGCTTTCCAACGCGTGCTGCGCGGTGAGCCCAGCACATCCAAGCGACGCCGCAAATTCTGGAGATACTTCGGCGGGCGCACGAACCAGCCTGCGACTATCTACGAGCATATACTCCGAGAATCCGCCGTCTTCTCCAAACCCGTAAATCGGCCTTCTGTTTATGTTGATGCAATTCATTGTGTCGCCCTTCAGGCACCGGAGGCACTCGTTGCATGGATTAGGGAAGTAGACAACCACATAATCTCCCTCCTTAGAACCTTTAGCCTGTCCACCCAACTTTGTGATTTTACCTGCTACCTCGTGGCCAAGAGTGACTGGTAGCTTCGCCTGAATTGTACCCTCAATCGCATGAATATCGCTGTGACAGATTCCCGCGTTGGTCACCCCTATCACAACGTCAAAAGGTCCAGGCTCCGGAATGGATATATCCTCAATCATCAGTTTTTCATGCAAAGCGTGCAGACGCGCGGCTTTTGGCAATGTTTATTCAGATTTACCCTTCCCACAGAACTATAAAAGCGTGGTATGGGCCACTAGCCCGCGAATTGCACTAGACGTTCTGCCAAGAAGGCTACATTATGAGTCAATCTCTTTTTTGGAGGAGATTCGGTCCAGAAGTTTAGATACAACCCAGTGTTAACTGGACAAACTAATGAACCTGCTGACTGGCCTCCTAATTGCCTTCCTTGCGGCAATCGTAGTAGCAGGAACTTCCATTTCCTGGACGTGGCTAATAGGAACAGGCTGGGAACCAGCGCCCAATCCGGTTGTCGTCAAAATGCTTACTCTCGCCGAAGTGCGGGAGGGTGACGTTGTCTATGATTTGGGATCAGGGGATGGGCGAGTGCTTGTCAAGGCCGTGCGAGATTTTGGTGCGAAGGCCGTGGGGATAGAAGCAGACCCGATTAGATGGTTTCTGACCTGGCTGAATATTCGACGGGCCAAAATTGGCGCCGCGAAGGTAATATGGGGAAATTTCTTTAAGGTAAACCTGAGCGGAGCTAGCGTGGTGGTGATTTTTCTGTCCAGAGGTACAAACAGGAGACTCCGAAACAAATTTCTCCGGGAGCTTTCCCCAGGTACAAGGATAGTTTCATATTTCTGGCCAATTGATGGATGGGAGTCGCAGCAAATCGACCCAGAGTCCAAGATATACATTTACAGAGTGCCCGATTCAGGAGGATCAGATTCGTTAAACAAGTAACCGCTCGAGCGAAGAAACCTGCGAGCCGGTAGCAGCGTGGGAAACCTCTGGAACCAAATCTCTAACAACCAGTGGTCTTCCAAGGGCAGTTGAGAATGGGACCTCAGGCGACCATGGTCACTTCTTACCCAAGAATAGATTGGGTGATCACAAGAGCTGCATCCGCATGAACTCTTCGTACTTGTCACGTCCGAATTCGTCCACAATCTGTTTTGTGCGGCCCGCCGCCACTGCCATTAGTTTCTGCGGAACCTCTCCGCATTTTTTGGATATTCGCTCGACCATGACTTCTTCATTTTGGTTGTGCTCAAGGATTATCTTTGAGTATTGGCGAAACCTTTTCGAAAGTATGCTTGGCTCGAACTCTTTTCCTCTGAGTCCGATCGCGTTTCCGAGCGTTTCAATCAGCTTGTGGTCGGCCTTGAGCCGCGGGATCAACTTTCGCTCCCCTTCCCAGGCATGCACGCCTTGCCCACAGGCGTCCTCCCAGCTGAGCAGCATAGGAAACATTACTTCATCCTCTAATCTCGAATGCAGTCTAACTACGAAATCTCCGAGCAGGTTAATAAGAAGGAAAAAGGTCTGAGTGTCGCCATTAAGCATGCTGCTCATGAATTCTAGGACCTCACGCATCCGAAGATGCTGCCGGTGGATTTCTTCTCTAAGGTCCAGTTCCAAAGACGTTCACCTGGTCGTTCAGACGGAGTTCAGATAAATTTACGTTTATGCCCTCTATGGGATGGAGGCACGTAGCATCGACTGACGTCTTACCTATGTCACAAAAAATCTCTGCAGATTTCCTCTATCTATTCCGCACTGCAGTTCGAATATTGCGCCCCGGTACCCCGATTGCAAAGCGATTAGCATCGACTCCTTCCACCATGAAGCAAGCCCGATTGAGCTTCTGCGTGTCGTGGGTGCCACAAGCCCTCGCTACCCGTAAAGGCCAGCCCACTGAGTTTAGGAATGTTTAACCGGTGGGCAAGTGTAGCAATCGCATTCGTGATAGATCAGGACCCTGCGGTTAACTGGTTACTGGAATCTGAGGACCCTTCTATAATTTACCTTACGAGAAAGGAAATACTGGGAGAAGATGATTCAGAGCTTGTACAGATTCGCCGTAAAATACCGAGCGGACCCAAAGTGAGGGCCCTGCTTTCAGGACAGCGTCCAGATGGCGGCTTCGGCGTTCATCCATATAGGAAATGGACTGGGTCGCACTGGAGGCTAGTGTCTCTTGTTCAGCTCTCCATTCCAGCGGATAACAAGAGCGCTAGGAAAGCCGCTAGGGAGGTTGCTAACTGGCTCAGCCGCGCGCTACAAAAATCTACGTCGACGGCCGGGGAGTATCCCAGAAAACACGCCTCCATATACGGCAATGCCCTAGGAACACTGAGCTACCTTGGCATGGCACATGATCGAAGGGTGCGCCTGATAGCCGAATCTCTGATTAACTGGCAATGGCCCGATGGCGGATGGAACTGCGACCCCAATCCCAGTGCTCGGCATTCGTCCTTCTACGAAAGTCTGTCAACTTTGTGGGACTCACGATCTTCCATAGAGAAACTGGGGGTAGACAGGTCTCGAATGCTGTGGAAAGAGCGTCTGAGCTGTTCCTGCGTCACCGTTTGTTCAGGTCGCACAGAGGTGAAAAAGTCGCGAATTCCCAGTGGCTAAAACTGCACTATCCTCTTTACTGGCACTATGATGTGCTCCAGGCTCTAAACGTGCTATCGCTAAGCGGACGCCTGAGTGACCCGAGGGTATCGGAGGCTCTGGACATTGTTGAGCGCAAGCGAACGCGGGAGAGGTTCTGGATCGCGGAGGGTTTTTACTGGCACCCCGTTACAGGTGCCAGAAGCGGCTCCACAGACGTCGTCGACTGGGGCAGGAAAGGACCAAATCAGATGATAAGCCTGAACGCACTAAGGGTGCTTAAGGCTTCTGGGAGATTGCGGTAGTCTAGCTGGCCCCGATAGCCGCCTGAATTTGTCCTGCTTTCGGCTTTAGAACAAATCCGACAATGAGTACCACAAGACCGATAATGAAGACCGCAATACCTGCAAGCGCGCCCAGCGCCCCAGCGGCTAACGAAGAAAGATTTGAAAGGGTGGACAACCCATAGTGCAATATTTCGGTAGACGACTGGTTATTGGTGATGCTTACAGCCGTTTCCCCGCTTGCACCGCCAACTACAACCACGAAGGTCTCAACTCCATTTCTGTGTGCTGCTCCGGTCTTCTGATAAATGGCTCCTGACGCACTGATCTGAAGCGGTGAACCTGAACTATCCTGGTAACCAAGTATCGCGAACTCGTTGCCGCTGACGTTGCCTACACTGATCGTTTGCCCCGGACTGAGCGTCGCTGTCGCGCTAAGCGTCCCAACCGCATTCAGTTCCGTTGAGGCTGAACTCACCAAAAAGAAGCCACTCGCGACGAAAATCACGATTCCGGCTACAAGGATGATAGCTCCGGCGATGACTACGTTCTTACGCAAGAAAGTCGGCTCAGTCAGCGTCAGTCAGCATTAAATAGGTTACGGGTCTCTGCATTCCGGAAGGGCTAGAGAGACAATGGCAACTCGTAATTACTCACAACTGACTGACCGTATGACCCTCTGCTCTGGAGAATATGCACAACCCTTCAAGTCACACACTTTCCAACTCTAAAGGTCGCTTTGGGTTCACCCTCATAGAAGGAGAAATGATAGTTATGACCGAGTTTACGGCTGAGCGCTAGAAAGAAGTCAAGAACAGCGTCGGAGCGCTTCTTATCTAAATGGCCGGCCACGCTTTGTCGGGGGGGGGGTCGAACCCGCTAGTGCCAATCTGCAAAGTGGGCCTGACCCTCCGTTACAGATTGGAAGTTTGGGACCAAGCGGAGATCTGAACTGTTTCAAAAGTACGGGCAGAAGGGCGAACAAAAGCGGCGCTTTTGAGGAGGTGTCTATCCAGGCGCAGGACTCGAGGAGACCATTCCTAACCCAGCCAGTTTTCCTCTACGCCACAAAGGCGTCTCTTCGTGACACGGGAGACGGGCCCTTCCCCTTAAAGCATGGAACAGTCCGTGCCGAGCCTGATATGCCGCAAAAATTTCAGCTTGTGTTTGACTGTGCCGGCCCTACCACCCTTGCGAACTTTTATGGGAATGCGCTGGGTTACAAACTCGAGGACCCCCCGAGCGAGTTCTCCTTGTGGGAGGATGCGCTCAAGGCGCGGGGAGTTCCCGAGGCTGACTGGGGGCAGGCCAGCGCGATCGTCGAGCTGAATGAGGGAGGACCAAGAATGTACTTCCAGAGGATGGACACCCCTGAGCCCAAAAAGAACCGGTTGCATTTGGATGTCAATACCACAGTCGGGTCACGTTTGCCGGTATCGGAGCGAAAAATTCGTTATCGCAGAGGTCGAGCGTCTGGTTCAAATCGGAGCTACCAAAGAAGGTGAATACGAAGAAGGGCGGGACTGCTGGATAGTGATGGAGGATCCGGAAGGGAACGAATTTTGCGTACATTAAGCCCGTCAGTTCGCAATTCTCAGTGTCAAAGGAGGCCCGCCATTGACAACCGAAATCGAGGGCTCCAAGTGGCACTGAGGGTAAGCATTTGGTTCATGATCTGTATCATAGGTCACAGTCCGCAGAGGGGAGGCTAAAAGAAATGATTGTAACATGCCTGCTTTTTGCAAATTTTTCGAGCGATACAGGATTATGAAGGTTCTGCTTGCCGGACATGACGTCGTCGAGCGCCTGCTTCCACTGGATGAGTGCATATTGGTGATGAGGGACACGTTCGATATGCTTGCTCGCGGAGAAGCAATGCTCCCCTTGCGGGGCGGCCTTAGACAGCCTGACGGAAAGGGGGTGCTGGCGTGGATGCCTGCCTACCTCGGCAAAGAGCGACTGATCGGGGGAAAGTTTATAACAGTTTTTGGAGGAAATCGCGATACACATTTCGAGTCTCACCAGGGAGCAGTTCTTCTTTTCGAAAGTGAAAATGGCAGACTGCTCGCGATACTCGATGCGGCTAGCATAACTGCAATCCGCACTGCTGCGTGTAGCGCATTGGCCACCGACCTGCTAGCAACCGATGACTCTTCAGACCTCGCCATCCTCGGATCCGGTACCCAGGCCTATATGCATCTGCGTTCTATGAGGGTGATACGCAATATACGTCGTGTTCGCATCTGGAGCAGAAACGCTGAGCACGCTCGAAACTTTGCGTCGAGGACATCTCGGGAACATGGGATTCCGATAGAGCCTGTATCCTCAGTGCGTGAGGCCGTAACCGGAGCGCATATAATTTGCACGGTCACGTCATCCCCGAGCCCTGTTCTTCTGGGCAGGTGGCTGACTCCTGGGGCTCACATAAATGCAGTCGGGGCATCGGTTCCCGGATTACGGGAACTAGATTCAGAGGCAGTCGTAAAATCGAAGTTATACACGGACAGACGAGAGTCGCTCTACAACGAAGCAGATGATTTTCGAATCCCTCGAAGCGAAGGCGTGATTCAGGACAGCCACCTCGTAGGCGAAATCGGAGAAATACTGACAGGCAAAGCGCCGGCCAGGCAATCAAGGAGCGAAATTACACTGTTCAAGTCGCTCGGACTGGCTGTCGAGGACCTTGCGGCTGCATATCGAGTCTACACAAAAGCCAAATTCACGGATGAGGGAGTGTGGACGGAATTCAACAAAGAAAGAGTCTAGAAATTTGGATACCGGATAGGTTACTGATATCATTTCTCGCTTGCAATGGTGCAAAAAAGGCTCTGTGCATATTCAATTTCTGTCTTTGCGGCGATGGTTCGGATTAGGCATATAGCGACCGCAAACTAAGGTGCTCGCCCGCTGACACCCGGCGGTGCCTCCACAACTACAAGAAACTACTCAATTTAATACGAAGTGGAAGTTTGGTGCAGTGAAGCTAGCGAGGCCTTCCTAGGTCGCGCCTTCATCGAGCGTCCTAGGTTTGATATGTCCATAATCTGTTCCAAGCCTTCTTCATGTAACAAAACCTGGCCTTTCGAAGCTGAAATTTCTGAATTAACCCACAGATGAGAACAGATTTTGTTGTACGCCGTCCAGCTGAAGACGCGTCCTAGCACAGCTCGACCGAGGCTTGTTTGCGCGCGGCTGTTTTGGTTCGCACCCCTTAAAAAATTTAGCTTAATATGCACTAGCAAATTCGCGCTCAACGACTCTCGCAGCGCGAGCCGCAACCATGGGTTTCGCTCCGGCTGAAAACATCGAACGAACTGCATTTGCGGAGTCGGTGCGTTTCAGGTTCACGCCCCGAATACAGTCTACCACCACTCTGACCTCGAACCCCAGAGTGAGCGCGTCTAGGACCGTATTTTTCACACAGTATTCGGTTGCGAGGCCACATACGTAGACTCGCTCTACGCCCAGCCGCCTCAGTCTGCGCTCTAGGTCCGTACCTTGAAATCCGGAATAGGCTTCTTTGTCAGCAGAAGTCGCCTTACTTATCACGAAGGCGTCCCCGGGTAGCTCAAGCATAGGGTGAAACTGCGCGCCCGAAGTGCCCTTCACGCAGTGAGGCGGCCACGCGCCCCCATAACTCCTGAATGAGCAATGGTTTGGAGGGTGCCAGTCGCGAGTGAAGAAGACCGGCAGGCGTGCGCGCTCAAAGGCGCGAACAAGGAGATTGAGCTGTTGAAGCAATTCGTCCGCTCCTTTGACTGCTAGCGCTCCGCCATCACAGAAATCCCGCTGAAAGTCAACAACTACCAACGCTGAGCGTCGCACTGTTCTATGGTCAGCCATATCACGCAGACACAAATCGGTTTAGCGTTTCTATCTTTTCTTTCCTATGTAGAACACACACCACGGAGAAACTTCGCAAACTTTAAGGAGCTGACGCATGGTCTGGATTGACCAATGTTTCATGAGAAATTTGTATCTCTGAAGGCTTTTCCGGATGCCAAGCGTAGGAGGCGTGGCAGATTTCACTCAGGGATTAGGCTCAGTAAGAAGGTGAGGGCCGGCAGCTCCGGGTCTGGCCGGAACAACACGATACAGGGGGTGGCCCTCCAGTGAAGCTTCCTCCTATGACGCGGCTCGAGAAAAAAGTGTTCGAGCTGTATTGTGAGCTGAATCCCTCTGACGCGTATGCCATGGGCCTCAGAGAATATGCCGGAAAAGTGATGATACTCAGTTCGGAGAACCTCTCGAACGCAATCAATCGCATTAATGAGCTGAGAAAGCTGTGCGGACCCAAAGATACGCTAGTTCGAAAATTCCTAGACTCAATCGAAGTGTCAATGGAATTCGAGGAGCCCGGAGTTGGCGTCGCCCAAGTCACTCAGGCCATTTCAGTTCACCTGATCAAGGAGGGGCTGAAGGCAGCGCACCTTGAGCCTCTAACCCGGTCGCTAGCGGAGTCGCTCGACGCCTGGCTCAGGTTTCTCGAGGGTAGAGAGTACACGGTTGCCGTAAAAATTCTTGCACAGTACCAGGCGCTCGGGGCGCTCGAAGTAATCAACATGCTCGAGCGCGAGGCGAAGGAGCCTGCTCTCCTTGAAAGTGTTGGCAAATTAAGGAAGAAGGTGGATGAGTTTAGGTCGGCTTACCAGGTACCGGGATTTACTCTTGGAGAGTTTGAAGAAGTTGAAAAAATTATGCTGGACAAAGGAGCAGACCTGGGTCGGGAGAAATTTTATCCCCGGGCGCTCAAATTCGGATTCGATTACGCCGAATCCTGGAAAGAGCTGGAAAGAAGAGCACTCAATTGGTTAGACCAAGATTTACCAAAATTTCTGGTCGCCACAAGAAAACTTTCTAAGAGGCTTAACTGTGATGACGAGCCCGAAGCGGTTTACGCCCGCTTGAAAGCAAGACCTGGGGTGAGCGGGAAACAGGCACTTGACACGACCAAGCGTATTCGAAAAATAATCCAGCCTCTCATTGCCGAATCCATTGTGGGAATTAATCCCGGCTACAGAGTAAGTGTCGTGGAAACTCCTCCTTACCTCGCCCCCATATTGCCTACCGCGGCAGCTCAGGGATTCGATAGCCTGACGACAAAGCCCTACCAGTTCTATTACCTTACCATAGACCCGAAAAGGGCACCCCCCGAGGGTTTTGCAGATTTGGTGAATACCCTGATCCACGAGGAGTACGGACACTGCGTACACTTTAGCAATAGCGCGACCGCCTATGCTGCTAGGCCCACTATAACAGAAATCCTGTCTTCTCCGAATTCAGGAACATCCGCGGAAGGGCTCGCGTTCCAGAGAGAGCTCGAATTTCTGAACTTGCTTTACAGAATCCGGAAGAAGAAGCCTTCTGCCCGTACGATTGCAGAGAGGAAATTTCTGCTAATGCTTGAAGAGTTCGGCGGCTTTGAGCAGTTTCTCGAAGAATTAGAGTTTGCCACCTACCGTTTCAGAGTTGTCAGATTCTTACGTGTAATTGGAGACACCCGCATCAACAGCGGAAAGCAAAATCTGATTGAGTTTCTGAGGTGGGCCGAGAGGAAGACTGGACTCTCTCGGAGGACAGTATTCTACCAACTATTTCCCGCGCATGAGGGAATCTTCCCTGGCTACGCGACCTGCTATGCCGTGGTGGGCCAAGACATCAGATCCGTTCAGAGGACAATACAGAATAATCCAAAGAAGCTCGTGAAATTCAATGCGTATGCAAGCTCAATGGGTTACCCACCGAGAAGCATTTACATAAATCGCCTGAGGACATTTGCGAGGAAGCTAGCAGGAAGAAAAAGATAACCCAGCGTCAATTGAAGTCGTATATTGACAAACTGCAGCGCTCGCCTAGGGCCCGCGATTTCTATAACTCTCTCCCCAGAATCAGATTGGTGCAAGACAGAATCGGCAAACTCCTAGAGGAGACGGCCACTCAGCCAAAGGTCCTGGATGCGTTTCTAAAGACTAGAATACCAAGGGCTTCCGCTGGAGCGATATTCGTAGGCGCTGGGGATTCCTACGCTGCTGCGCTAGCCACCTCATACTTCTCGCGCGGAAGATACCTATCGTGCGACCCGTACGCTCTTGCGGCCACTCCCGAAATGGCGGAAGGTAAACAGGTCTATTTTATTTCAGTCTCGGGGAGAACCTCCTCGAATATATCAGCCGCCAAACTGGTGCGTAACACTGCGAAGAACACAATTGCATTCACTGCCGACACCGAAAGCCCGCTTGCCTTAGCCACTAAGGAAACAGTGGAGTTGCCAATGAAGTACGTGCCCAAATCCCCGGGTCTACTGTCCTTCAGCATCTCACTGCTTGGGAGCCTAATGGCTTCGGCCGAGAAGCTAACTTGCAATTTTGGGAAAGTCTGGGAGGCGGCGAGTAAGGACTGCAGAGAAGTTATGCATCGACCGGGTGTTAACTATTTTCTTGGCAACTCCATAGCTTACCCTATCTCAATTTACTATGCCGCAAAAATGCAAGAAATCCTGGGCGCCAAGGCTCACTCTGTTCTCCTGGAAGAATTCAGTCATACGCACCTACTCAGTCTGAGCAAGTCGGACTCAGTCAGCATCCTCTTATTCCTTGATCCCTTTAACATTGGGAAGAAGCTTGAAAGCGCTCTAAAGGGACAAGGTTACGAATCAACAGTAATAGAGCTAAAGGGCTCAACGGAGCTGGAAAAGATATTCTATGGCGTGTTCGTCTCTCAATTGAGTGTGCTGATCGCGGCCAAGCGGAGAGGGATCGTGACTCCGAGGTTTCTCACAGCGAAGCAAAAACTGCGAATAAGTGACCAAATGATTTATTGAAGCTGCTACATAAGCCCTAGATTCCGCTTCGAAGCCAATCTATGCGCCCCTAGCCAGTGCAACGCCGCAAACCATTGCATGCTGAGCCCTCGGCGACTCTGCTTATGAGTTGGCGCCTGAACCTGATCCTAAACGGGAGAATGAAACTTTTCTACCAAAGTCAAAATCAGGTCCTACCATGCATAAAGAGCGGGAATAACCAGTTCGTAGTGACCTCTCTCTTACAAGAGTTCAGTGGAATGTTCTGAAAAGGAAAGTCTGAGAAAGGAGGGAAGCCGTTCTAAGTGGGTTGTGCTCGTTTACAATCTGGAAGAGAAGAATAGGAGCACGGAATCCAGAATGCAGACTGGGAACGGATGCCGCTCACGGTTCAGCAGTAAGCGCTATCCGAATCGCTCGTTAGACGTTTAGGTAAGTGGTTGCAACCGTAGCTCCGCCGGGGAGATCAGAACGGAAGAGATTGAGCCAAAGGGAGGACCGCGAGACCCAAAGCAGTTAGAAAAGAGCTTCATCTCGCTAGCTATCTCGCGTGCTCTTAGAAGCGTCGCTATCGCATTCTCTACTCTCGCCCTCCCGCTCTACATGTCCGCTCTCGGTTACAACCCAATAATCATCGGTGTAAGTTTTCTCGTGATGATTCTGGCTCAAGTAGCACTGCTCGTCCTCTATGGCCTGCTCGGAGATAGATACGGTTACAAGGAGGTGTTGCTGATCGTGGAGGCGCTCTTTACAGCTGCAGCAACCCTCCTAGCCCTGACCGGAAATCTGAATCTAATTATCTTCGCGGCCTCCCTAGGAGGATTCGGGGGCCAAGGAGGGGGAGGTCTAAGAGGGGCGTTCGGACCAGGGTCAACTGCCTTAGTGGGACGTTTGTTCGCTGATCGCAATGAACGGATAAAGCGGATCGGACGACTCACGTTTGTCGGAGGAATAGCCTCCATCGCAGGGACGGCCATGCTTGCCTTGCACGCATCGCTTGATATGCCGTTAGGAGTAATTGGTGCCTTTCGGGCTCTGTTCGGTCTGTCTGCTGCCATCTCAACCTGTAGTTTCATCGCACTTCTTTATGTGAGGGAACCGAAGTTCGTTAAGCATGGCTCCATTCTTTCAAAATCCAGCGGGAAGTTTGTGACCAAGGTTTCACTTTCAAACTTCGTGAGCGGAATCGGAATCGGTCTGGCAATCCCTCTGCTTCCTCTCTGGTTTAAATATTCGCTCGGGATTGGTCCCGTGGAAATTTCTGCGATTTACACCGCCTCCTCCGCTGTATCTGCGTTTTCTTCCCTGTTTGCACACAGGGTTAGCAGAGAAAATAACCAGATTCTGATTGCTGCATCTTCTCGAGTTATAAACGGGTTGCTTCTCGCTCTCATGGTCCTACCGGTGCCTGCACTAGCCGTGGCAGCGCTCTACGTCGTGCGAGGAATATCCGCTGGCGTAGGCGTACCCACGCGTTCTGCGGTCACGATCGGTGGAGTTGGTTCTGGCGAGATGGGGACAGCCACAAGCATTACCGCTGTTGCGAACAGAGCTGCGCTCGGCTCCTCTTCTGTGGGCGGATACCTCCTTACTGTTATGCAGGATCTGCCTTTGGAAGTTGGAGGCGCTTTCCAGCTTGTCGGCGGGCTACTATTTTATCTTCTTCTCAGAAATGAGTCTCGTGGGAAATCGGCGACCCTAGTTGCAGATGAATCAGAAGTTCAAGCCGGCGGTCGCTAACCCTAAGAAGTTCTTTGGAAATAGAGTGTATTCGACGGGAGAGCAGTTACTTGCCAATATTTTGAACGTTGGGGGGAGCCAAGCTAGATCTCGTTTGGACTTTGCAGACAAATGACTAGTTTGACAGATTCGAAAATTAGCATCATTTGTGAGCCGGCTGACATAAAGTACTCGGGCATGGGTTCGAATCGACGCGACTAACTCACCCGGTTCGAGCGAATGCAGTTTGTTCCGGGAAGGACGAAAGCAAAAGGGCACCACCTTCGGCTTCCACTCTAATGCGTATTGATATTATATTTCCCATTGGTACAACTTACAGGGCATGCGGTGTCAACGCGTCGAGGAGAAAATCGAGATGGAAATGGCATCTGAAGAAGGAGACATCCGTGGGATAAGACACATCAAGAATGTGTCTCCGACGAACAAATCCTAATCTGGGGCAGACTGAGGTTTCCCGGTCGCACATGAAGGTATCAAAGAATCTGACGAATGCGAATCCAATCTCAGGAGAGTGGAATGGAGCACTTCGTATTTCAGAGCTCCGGCTGATTTCTGCCTACTCATCTAGGAAGTCGCGCAACTTCCATCACGAGCGGCGCTGTTGATACAAGCGTTGGATGAGGTACGCATTAAAGTATACGCGATTATTTTGCGACACTGGAGGCTATGCCAAGAGGTCAACCACTAGCTGGGACCTAGCTGGACTGGGAGGAAAATCATAAAAGGTAAAGAAGCAACAGGTACATCCAGTCGAATTGAGTCTTGATTGGGAATAGATTCTGCTGAAAGGCATATTGCACGTGATAGGTGAGCGCCGGACCGCAGTGCCCTGTGTTCCCGTAAACGCGCCTGCGCAGGAACGGCACGCCAAAGCGTTCAAAGATTAGAGGCGTAGTTCAACTTCATACCTCATGAACGTGATGATTAGCGGGTCATGACTTCAGTTATGAGGAGGCGCCAGTCGCCGTTGGAAGGGCAGGCTGGGATTGCCCCAGCCGCGGCCCGCCCGCCCTTTGAGTAGTGCGCCTCCTCAAATACAGGGTCGTCCCGACTGCGGCCGCAGCTAGAAAGGCGCCCACCCCCACCCACAGCACGAAGCTGAGCAGTAGAGGAGTCCGCTCTACTATCAGGCTGTTTCCCGAGGCTACTGCGTAGCCTTTCACTACTACCTGAGCCGACGGGTCAGAACGCATCGACATTGTATAGGTCTGGCCGTTATAGCTTGCAGAAACGTTGATACTTGACTCGCCGGCAATGGTCTTCGAGTAGGTTGTTGTATTCGTAATCGAGTTATAGCTCCTCGTCCAAGTACTCAGGTTTGAGTTCAGAGCAGAAAAGTTGAGGGTCGATGCCTGCCAGATGGGGTAGCCCCCAAACATTGAAGCAATTGCGGCCTGTGCAAACGGTCTTTCGCCAAGCTGATAACTCATGGCGGAACCTGCGAGATTCACGTCCAACTCATGACCATCAAGATCAAATTTCATGGCGCCCCTGACTACGAATGGCACCCATCTCATGTTCACTCTGACCGTATTGTTAACCGGAGTAAATGCGCCAAGCACCTCTGCCGATATTACGGTTGTCTTCCTTAGCACGAAAGCTGTGTTGTTACCCTTTGAACTCAGCTCGTAGGTAATGTTCATGCTCTGCACCTGAAGATGCTGATTGTCCTGGTTACCCTGATTATCCTGATTGCCCTGATCAAGTGCGTCACCAAAGTCTTGGACCCCTGAATTTGCAGCGCTGAATGAACCGGACCAATTTACCTCGGAGCTGTAATTTCCAAGGTAATGCGACAGACCAGAGCCAGCGGGGTAAGTGAGAACAAATGTAGTAACCGCGGTGCTCACAATGTCAGCCTTCCTAGTGGATGGATTCAATGTCACCTTGAGAGTTGAGGCGTAGACCACCGGGGTAGCTGCAATAAACACCGATAAAATGGCAACCAGTAAGATTTTGCCGTTCATGATAACACCCTATACCGGCACGATTGAATTAATCCTACTGTATTGAAGGCCTTTTAAACACGGTTGAATGTTCCCCCTCACCCGCCCGAGTCAGGTGTCTAACTGCGTAACGCAAGGCAAGGCGCACTAAAGCATCTTGCAGGAGTTCCGACCTGACTGACTGAGCCTCCTTCCAATTCCACGGAACGAAACGCCAGAGCAGTCACTACGTGGGCCCAGTTATACCACATTTGCCGAAAATCTAAAGCACGGCTTGGAGGAAGTACTCTGGAGCAAGCAGTTTAATTTACAGCGGCGAGAAGCCATTATGCTTCTCAGCAGGCAGATATCGTCGCAGCTTCCGTGACTTTTTGCGTAGAGGTTGGACCTATCTCTGTTTATAACAAAATTCGACGGAAGTATATCATTGGCCAAAGTTTGGAAGCTTCGAATTACCAATATCCAAATCGTTATGGCCACATCTGGGTGCCTGGAGTTTTGGCTCAAAACGTAAGAGAAACTCAACTCCCAATCGCCCATAATTGGTAAACCTTTCGCCTTACTGTATTTGATTATGAGGAGTAAGAATTCGAGCCTGGCCTGAGGTTGGTATGAACTCTGCATCCATGAGCAATGCTAAGCTGTTGCGAGCTTTGTAATATTGTAATGTTGTCCAGCGAGCTCGCGAAGCCTCAAGCGTGCCGACACGTCTTCAGGATGGAGCTAGCAACGACTCCTTAAACCGGCTTGCCCACTATCGCGGCAGAAGGCAGGTAGAAAATTGAGAAACGCATTTAACCGAAGTGTAAGGAATACTTAAACAGAATTTGCGCGTAACAAAGCGATTCGTGGGACGATTCCGTTCGCAGCATGTTATCCGTTTCGCAGGTGTCAGCCCACACAAGTCTGGGCCGCTGCTCGCATGGATGCTCAAATGATGCGACATTCTCTGACAGCCAACGTTTGCAGTCTTCAAGCCCTAGTTGTCGCGCGCACTGCCCACAAATTCATCCCGGCTGGGTTACAGAGGCCGTGACCTCTACACGCTCAAATTCTTTACTGCCCGAGGAAAGGTAGGATAACGCCTGAAGCATTTGAATGTTTGGCTCATTTTCGCCTCACTCAGGAGAGTGAGGAGTTTCCGACGGTTTCAAGTTTGCTTCCTGTAGGCAGAGGTGGTCAGGACCTAGGACCTTTTCTCAAGACACCAATGCCGATACCCACAGCCACAAGAGCTATTACGACTGCGAACACCGAAAGAATTGTGGCGGTGCCCGCCTGCCCTACTGTAGTCGTGGAAGTAGGCTGCGTCGCTATTGAAGCTCCAGAAACAGGCACGGTTACCGTTGGACCAAAGCTGTTGTCTGAATTGATAGCCGTAGCGGTGCTGTTGAGCGCCAGTATGCCAAAGAATTCGTTGCGTATCACATTTCCGAAAATGAGTGTGTTCTTGACAACTGTTGCTGTGCTGTTTAACTGTCCGATCAGCGTTATCCCAGTGGTTTTTGGTCCAAACCCTCCGTTGCCGCTGATTGTGTTTCCTTCTATAACCGTACCGCTGACAACATCGCCAGGCGTGTTGCTATGGACAATTATTCCAGGAATCTTGTTGTTTAGCACTGTGTTGAAAGCTACAGTGTTGTTTATCGCTGAGGTATGGGGAACATCAGCTGCAACAACTATTCCCCCCGGTAACCCATTAATGACATAATTATTCGTGACGATATTGTTGATCACTCCCTCACCTGGATTGTATGCCGCAACCACGATTCCGCAACCAACAAGATTCCCTATCACAGTATTACCACTGACCACGTTACCAATTGCTGCATTTGGAATCCCCGGAGATAGGCCCCCTGGATTGATGGGTCCATCGTCTGCTATTCCAATGCCGCCATCGGCCATATTATTGATTACCTGGTTGTCCACTACAGTTGAATATGACGTTCCGACTAGCTCTATTGCTTTATTCTCCTCAATACAGGGGCCAGTCGGAGTAGCCGGAGGGGAGGGGCAATTGACCGGATGCACTCCGTTATTCACAACATCATTGTGCTCTATCGTGACCCCGGAACTGTCTTGAACTAATATTCCGTGGTTATTTGCTAGCTCCACGGTAAAACCTTCTACCACGGTACCATTGGAGTTGGCACCCAGCACGTAAATGCCATACACCTTTCCAGTCGCGTTGATAATCGTGTTGGACGGGTTTGAAGACATAGATTCCAACGTCACAGTCCTAGTGATGTTGACCATCTCGTCGTATATCCCAGGCTCCACTACAACGACAGCACCGCTTGGAGCCGAAGAAATTGCATGGGAAATTGTGGCATATGGAGAGGTTATGGAGCCTGTGCCAGTCGTATCACTTCCAGAGGTACTGACAAATATCGTAGGCGGAGCCTGCTGGGCGGAGGTTGGAAGAGCAACCACGCCAACAACGAGACTTAACAATACAGAAACTAGGATGACGCAAGTAGCGTTTTTTGTCAAGGGTATCTTCAACCAGCAAGAAAGTAAGTAGTATTTCAAAAATGGGTATACTGAAATAAGGAAACTCCTGTTTTAATCTCGGTTATTTCAATTCTGTCCAAAGATTTTTGTCCCAATGGTTAAAGAGTTGAAAGCTGAAAGAATAATTCAGTCACGACTTGCAGATACATACTTCTGTCGGCTCGCAACAGTGTTGCAGAGCTCTCATCAACGCCTAAACGTCCATCGCTTTGGGTCGCCATCGGCGTTTGGTCCGACACATTTTCTGAAATCCTCCGTGAGTCTCGGCTCCGTGAAACATGTGATGGACCTCTTCCCCGACATGACCCGCGTCATCTGCTGGGGGGAGCGTCATGAAGAGAGGGGTTCGCCGTTCAGCACCATGATGAGCCGGGCCCTCCGAGGCCTCTACCCGTTGACCAGCCTCGACCTCCTCTCAGGCCTGTTCCTCCTCGCGAGTGATTTCATCGTAAAATAATATCGAATATGATATTCAGCGACGTCATCATTTCTTCGATTCAGGGCTTAAGTACGTAGTTAATGCCGTTCGCTCAACCAAGTTGTGCTTGATGTGATGCGTTCAGGCTCCCGTTCCTCATGATACGTCATCGTCCTTTCAACTCATTGTAGAGCTTTTCAGAATTGTCATATACCAACTTGGCTTCCCTCAAACTTAGTGCTGCTTCTTCCTTATCAAAGAGATCGCTCGGTCCCTTGCCAGCTGCTTCAATTCCGTACATGCTGGCCGCTCTCTTAGTGGCTAGCTCTGTTGATATTCTTGCAAACTCCTCAATTTCCGTCGAAAACCAGGTAGGAAATCTAGACGCGTTAAACTTCAGCTCATCACTAACATCGTGAGCCTTTGGATACTCTATCCCCACTATCCTTAGACAAGCCTTTAACGAGAGCTCCACAGCCTCTTGGCTATATCTTACGACTTCTGGATAATCACTCCTTCTGAATGCTGATTTTGCATCCATTATCCTTGACCTTGCTCCTCTGAGATAATCTGCGCCAAGTCTAAGCATATCCATGCCTAGCTTGCCCCACTGCAGGAATTTCCCAGTGCCACCTTCCGTTTGGACGCTCCACTCGAACTGCTCCCATTCTTTGGAATTCAGATTTCAGACTGTTCAGTATGCCTGATGCATAGCTGCCTCTTTCAAAGAGTATTATGCCTTCCTTCACTATGTCAAGCAAGAAAGGGTAGGGTTCTTGCATCTCTTTTGCATCGAGAAGTATCAAATCGAGTTTTGGATATAGCTTCATCTTATAGTAGAACTCTCTTTTCAAGACATCAAGGCCTGACAGAATTGAAAGTGTCCTTCTTACTCTGTCTCCATACCTTTCAGGCATATCCTCCGCAACGACGAGCAAGTCAACGTCGCTTTCTTGCTTTGCATTACCTCTGGCAACTGAGCCAAACAACACCAAGCCCTGCAGTTTCTTGTCATACCCCGCGACCAAACGAGCTACAAGAAACTCGAGCAAGGGGATGTATTCCTTCTGTTTTATCATACCTCTCCAGTCATACTGAAAGCACGAAATCATGGCCACTATTGGTTCAGAGACTACATAATTCCCCCTAGCGACTCTTACTATCCATCCTGACTTTGCGAGCCTTGGTAGAGTCACCGCTGGTTTCTTGATACCTATATTTCTCGCCCGTTCAATCGTGAATTGCGATTGTCCGAAATGAAGTAAGAGTCTTGAATAGACTTCGCCAAGCCACTTTGGTAGCCATTCGCTCATAAATACTTTAGAGATATTTGTTACTTATAAAGTATATTTTATCTCGCTCAATCCAATGGATATAGTCAAATTTTGAGAGTGCTCCAGTTAAAAACAATATTTCTGTCATTAATGCAACCTATGATTCCACTGCTCTGCGATTGGTACAAATGGGATAGTAAGGTTAAGGTTAACAACATTAAAAAACAAAAACGAAGAACATACAATATCCTAAGACCATCTTCGCTGTGAAAGTCTCTGAGGCTCGGTCCCAAGTTCCAGAGGAGATCAGGCGTAATGGCACAATGCTTCCACCACACCTGAAGTTATTGACAAGTTGTAAATAAGAATCCAGAGCTAAATTATCTCTAATTAATCCGGGACCGTTCTTAGAGATCTCTTTCTCACTTGTCGTTAAGTACTGCATAGCACCGAGGTAATTTGAAATGAACTCCATGAGCGATAGCTAGTTTCTTTGCTATCTTTGCATTAACAGCGATACGTAATTCGATGAATTTTTTTTCTCTTTAAACCATTCCATTTTCCTTTTATCCGCTCTTCTCTGCTGTTTGAAACTTTGATTCCTGATGAATCTACCGCGATAATGACATTTTTATCCGGTATCAACATTGGGGTCAATATCCACCTTCACCTTTGCTACTCTTTGTCCTTGCTGTATAGTTAGCTGTTCTGCTTCTTTTGAATAAGTCTAAATGTTCTTTGAACATCCACAGAAACCCTTCCACCTGCCTGTAGGAAAGAAAGCGACAGACCTGAACGACTCTAAGCCAGCCATAATAATCATTGATCAATCTGAAGAAGGAATCTACCTTACCCCCTTCTCTTTCTCGTTCAGCCTGTTTAACTCTCCTTTTTATCCAGATAAAAATCAGGTTCAAGCAATGATTTCCTTCTTCTCTTTTAACCAGTTCTCCATTGTACCTGTTTCGGTTCCTCGCCCTTTTTCTGGAACTCAAAAACAGTAATAGTTAATCTGGATCCATGTAAACACACCAGAGGAAACAAAAGACTGCAAACGCGTCTGGTTGTTGAACCCAATACAAATGATGCACTGTTGCGCCTTGATAAAAACTAAAAGTGACGCGGGCGCCATGGTTCCTCATTTCAGCATGAGAGGATGTCACTTCTTAACATGGGTATGGCTGAAAGCTGGTATAATTATTGCAAGCTCAATTATGGTCTGTGTGGTTCCCGTTGGCTGCTTTCAGCTCTCTCGTCTTTCAAATTTCCCTTCTGTACATTAAGATCGGTGATGGCATTGCGGCGCAGAAGACAATCCTTGGATGATGGGAGTATCAAGAGGCGCGATGACAATGCGTCGTTTTGCATCGGCTTACGGCACAACCTATTCAACTTTCAACATTCTAGATCAGGGTCCTATACTATATGCAGGCTCGCCCGGACAATCACCTTAGGGGTGAAGGTCGAACCTATCGAGTTCCATAACTTTTGTCCATGCTGACACGAAGTCCATGACGAATTTCTCTTTCCCGTCATTACTTCCGTATACCTCCGCGACAGCCCTCAGTTCCGAATGGGCCCCAAAGATAAGGTCGACACGGCTTGCCATCCACCTTGTCTTTCCGGTCCTGTAATCAGTCCCCTCGAATATAGTCTCCGACCCGTTAATTGGTTTCCATACTATGTTGTTGTCCAGCAGGTTTCTGAAGAAGTCATTTGTAAGTGTGCCCGGGGAGTCCGTAAAGACCCCTAACCTGGAATGCCCGTAATTTGCGTCAAGCGCCCTCATCCCTCCCACCAGAACAGTCATTTCAGGCACCGACAGCGTAAGAAGGTTCGCCTTATCCACCAGCATGAACTCCTCCTTGCCGTAACCATCTGTCAGGTTTCTGAAGCCATCGTATTTAGGTTCAAGCACAGCAAAGGATTCCACATCAGTCTGCTCTTGTGCTGCGTCAGTCCTGCCTGGGTGAAATGGAACCTCCACTCTCACCCCTCCGTCGGCTGCAGCCTTTTCAACTGCAGCGTTTCCAGCTAGGACTATAAGGTCGGCTAGGGAGATCTTCTTGCCATCTTCTGCCTTGTGGTTGAATTCGAATTGTATCCTTTCTAATATTGCGAGTACCCTAGCAAGCTGTTCGGGTTCATTAGCCTTCCAGTACTTCTGGGGTTCCAACCTTATTCTGGCGCCGTTAGCCCCACCTCTCTTATCACTTCCCCTGAAGGTTGATGCAGAAGACCACGCCGTATAAACCAAGTCACGAACTGTCAATCCTGAACTCAGGACTGCCCCCTTCAACTCTGCGACATCGTCCGCGTCCACGAGCTTGTAGTCCACGTCCGGAATCGGGTCCTGCCAAATGAGTTTCTCCGTCGGCACTTCAGGTCCAAGATACCTTGATCTTGGTCCCATGTCACGGTGGGTCAGCTTGAACCAGGCTCTGGCGAACGCCTCTGCAAATTTGTCGGGGTTTTCAAGGTAATACTTGGATATTTTTTCATATGTTGGATCATACCTGAGCGCAAGATCTGTAACAAGCATCGTAGGCTTCCTTCTCTTTGTCTTGTCATGCGCATATGGGATCACTTCCTCCGCGTTCTTGGCCTCAAACTGCCAAGCCCCTGCGGGGCTCTTTACAAGCTCCCATTCATACTTGAACAGGTTTTCTAGATATTCCATACCCCACTTGGTAGGAGTGGACGTCCAAGTTACCTCCGGTCCACCGCCTATAGTGTCATCACCCTTTCCTGATTTGTAAGTACTCACCCATCCAATACCCTGATTTTGGATAGGGGCGGCTTCAGGTTCAGGCCCGACATTACTGGCGGGCCCGGCGCCATGCGTTTTACCAAAGCTGTGACCGCCTGCAATCAGGGCAACAGTTTCCGCATCATTCATCGCCATTCTCCTGAATGTCTCCTTTATGTCCACAGCTGCCTTTACAGGATCGGGTTCCCCATTTGGCCCCTCAGGATTCACATAGATCAGGCCCATCTCTACTGCGGCAAGCGGATTTTCTAACTGCCGATTGCCCGAGTAGCGCTTGTCTTCGAGCCACTTATCTTCCCTTCCCCAGTAAACTGATTCATCGGGTTCATAGACGTCCAGCCTCCCCCCTCCGAACCCAAAGGTCTTGAACCCCATGGATTCCATTGCTACATTGCCAGCCAGCACCATCAGATCGCCCCATGAAATCCTCCTGCCGTATTTTTGCTTCACCGGCCAGAGAAGCCTCCTAGCTCTGTCCAGCAGTATGTTGTCTGGCCAACTGTTTATTGGCGGAAAGCGCTGCTGTGCAGCTCCCGCCCCGCCCCGACCGTCCCCAATTCTGTATGTCCCCGCGGCATGCCAGGCCATCCTGATGAACAGCGGGCCGTAGCTCCCAAAATCAGCAGGCCACCATTCCTGTGAAGTGGTCATTACCTTCCTAATATCCTCCTTTAACGCATTTAAATCAAGACTTAGAAACTCCTTCCTGTAATCGAAATCTTTGTCCATGGGATTTGACTTTTCTGAAAACTGACGTAGGATCTTCAGGCTAACCCTCTCTGGCCACCAGTCCTGGATACTCTTCATTTTTTGTTCGCCCATTGGCATCAGTGATGTGGCAAACTCATTATCGATTAATAAGCATTACTAGAAAGTAATGACTATTGTTTAATAATGAAATTTTGTTTGGATTCAAAATAAGGTATAAATAACCATTGAGCAAGACGTACAAAATGATGGAGACGGATCCATTGTGGCTATTAAAGGCAAATCGCATTAAAATCACACCGCAAAGAGCCGCAATTTTGAGCGCCTTTATTACAGGTCATCATTTAACCGGGGAACAGATTTATTCCAAAATCAAGGGTGCTATACCCGGAATTAGCCTGTCAACCGTTTATAATACTCTTGACTTATTTGAAAGAAAGGGAATAATAAATTCGTTTGAAGCCAACGGAATGAGATGGTACGAGACAAGAACAGAAACGCATGTCAACATTTATGATTCCGGCACGAATACGGTAAGGGACGTAGAACTTGACCTCTCAGATCTTTTTCGTCAGTTAAAAAATAACAAGGTAGAGCCAGAAAAAATTAATATTGTTATTTATTCACAAGTAAACAAGTAGGTTTGTAATAGAACACATAATTTGCATTGATGCACACTGGCTGATTCTTGCCCTTGATACTCCATCATTTGAACTTGGCACAAAGCCTATCCTTAATCCGGCAGCGTTGACTCAGTCTACACCAAAGAGTTCACCAAGACTGTCGAGCTTTGATTCCAGTGTGTTGAAAGCATCCACAGCACCTTTGGTTCCCGCCTTTGCCTTGACTGCCATCACATGAGTCGGGTCTAACACTTTCTCTAAGCTAAGAGGCAGAGTCGAAGACTACTCGTGATCAAGCGGATCCCTTTGAACGGAATAGAACCTGAGACCATGACCCATTCGTAATGCACGGCCGAAGGCCCCCATACTGATACTAGCTACCAAGGTACCTCCCCTCCTTTGAACGAGACAGATCATCTCAACACAGTCCTTAGCACGGACCAGAAAGGGTGATGTGAAACATGTGCGGGGGGCGGGATTTGAACCCGCGTAGCGCTACCGCACGGGATATCCTACCGGCCTGGTTGATAGAGGTCTTAAGTCCCGCGCCTTTTCCATGCTCGGCCACCCCCGCCCGAGTAACTCAGTCCTCGTTGCCCCAGTATTAAGACTCTCCGTGCGGGGCGATATGCTAATCGCTAGGTTATAACGCTCGCATCAACTGTGAACTCTATAACCACTGGAGACAAACTGAGTGTGCGTGAGCTGAGATGGGAAGATATGGAAGATTGCGTAGAGAACTACTATTCCTATTTTGATGAGCTCAGGGATAACGAGGACCTTGGCCTTGTGCTTAGTGCCGAGAAGCCCAGCCTCGCGACCGAAGTGAGGTGGTTTGCAGAATTGTATTCGGCTGTGCTTGAACAGAAAGCCTTCGCATGCGTTGCAGTTGCAGGGGGGAAGGTAGTGGGCATGTGCGAAGTCAGGAGGAGAGATACGAGGCCTGCACTATTCCACACAGCCACCTTGGGAATCGCGGTTAGACGTGGCTTCAGGGGGCGTGGTGCAGGGGAAATGATGCTGAGATGGTCACTCGCGAGGTGCACAGGCAGATTCGAAGTGATTTACCTAACGGTATTCTCCACGAACACAGAAGCAAAACGCCTCTACGAAAAAGTCGGGTTCAGAGTTTGCGGCATCCGGCCCAAGGCCATCAAAAGAGGAAGCCGTTATTTCGATGAGGTTGAGATGGCCATCGAACTGCCCTCGGCGAAAGAACAGCAAAAAGAGATGAACGCATAATTAACACTTTGAGTCCTGCAAGAAGCATCGGGAGGCAAGGGCCACTGCATTGTCTCTAGATAATTACATTGGTTCAGACTCGAGCCTGTTCAAACCCGTGGAAAAGTCAAAGCGAGATAAACCTGACAAGAGCAAGTGTCCGTTTTGCAGAATCGTTGCGGATGAAACTAAGGGACTGGTCGTCTTTCGTGACTCCATTTCGATTGCTTTCCTTGATGAGAAACCACTATTTCCAGGTCACACCTTGCTAGTTCCGATGACACATTTTCCGACACTGGAAAGCTTACCCAATGAGCTCGTGGGCAATCTGTTCCAGAGAGTTCAGTTGGTAGCACAGGCTATTGAGCTAGCCATGTCAGCCGACGGAACCTTTGTTGCCCTGAATGACAAAGTCAGCCAGAGCGTTCCGCACACTCACATTCACATCGTCCCCAGAAGACGCAAAGATGGTCTGAGGGGTTTCTTCTGGCCAAGGCAGGCATACAGCAGCGTAGAAGCGGCCAAAGAAATTCGGGAAAAAATTCGGTCGCAAATCGAAATACTCGGCTCAAAACCTAGAGCACAAAGATAAAAGCAGCTCAATTTCAACCGATTAAAGCAAGACCCAAATCGTCCCGGGGCTTATTCCGGCAATATTTATATGGCGAGTACTGTAGAGCGCGATATGTTCAAGATTCCTGATTCCGAATACAACGCCAGACTGGAAAAACTTAGGGAACTGATGGCGGCCGAAAACTTAGAAGGAGTTTATCTCAGCGGAGCAACCAATCTAAAGTACTTTGCCGGACTCATATATCTTCCCACGGAAAGACCCGCGGCTGTTGTGGTTCCGAAGAACGGAGAAATCGCGTTCTTTGGACCAGTCATAGAAAGAGAACACATCCCCTATGAAACCAAGTTGGTTACAAAAATCTTTACGTATCCCGATTATCCCGGCGAAGTGCATCCGATGAAAATGTTCGCCTCTTGGCTGGGTGAACTAGGAATGGTTGGGCATAAGCTCGGCGTGGATAACCCTGCTTTCTATTCTAGCCCATATGGCTACAGGGGGCCGCTGTTATCCGACCTAGTAATTGGTACAACATTCAAACCGGTCGGGGAGAAACTGTACAGCATGCGACTGATCAAGTCCCAGAACGAAATCGAGTGTATCAGGGAATCTGTACGCTGGGGCCATGTGGCGCATGAGCTTCTGCAGAAATATCTTTCCCCCGGAATCTATGATTTTGAGGCTTCGGCTAGAGCCTCTATCGAAGCCACGGTTAAGATGAAAGCCGAGCTTGGTCCCGCGTTCAAAGGCACGAGCGCAAGCCCCCTGATCGCGCACGCGGGGATAAGGGGCCAAGTAGGTCCAAATTCTGCGTTCCCGCATGCCGTGAGTATCGAACGCAGAATTGAGAAGGGAGACATTATTGGCACGGGAGCGGCTGCGGATGTCGATGGGTATCACAGCGAACTCGAAAGAAATGTTTTCATGGGTAAGCCTGACGAACGTGTAAGGAAGTATCACAAAATAGCCCTGGAGATGCAACGTGCCGCGTTCGAGGCGCTAAAGCCGGGTGCGAAGTGTTCAGAAGCGGACAAAGCGTCGTACTCGGTTGCAAAGAGTTACGCCGTTACCGACCTTATACGACATCATTCGGGCCATGGCATGGGCCTTGAGGGGCATGAGCCGCCGTTCCTTGATGTGGGAGACGAAAGCGAGTTAAAGCCGGGTATGGTTTTCAGCTGTGAGCCTGGAATATATCTCCCTGGCCTCGGCGGATTCAGACACTCGGACACGATTATAATAACCGAAGACTCAGCGGAATGGCTGAACAAATATCCGAGGGATACTGATTCGCTCACAGTCGAATGTTGAGGTAGTTCGTTATACCCAAGCATGGGCCTCCTTCAGTTCCCCTTCCTTGCTTTTGAGAGGAGACGCGGGTAATTTACAACCCTGTTGGCAGAGGCAAGATGCGGCCACAAACGCTTAATGGTCTCTAGAAGGCGCCTCCCTGGGGCCCCGTAGCTCAGCATGGATAGAGCAGCAGCTTTCTAAGCTGACGGTCGAGGGTTCAAATCCCTCCGGGGCCGCTACGCGCGCCCTGCTTTTCAGTTTGTGCTGTGTCAACGATTCCCGAAAATCTGCGGAGAATACGACCCCGTAGGAGGCTTGTAGACCTGCTCAAGCGCAGTGAGATGTTATTACACTCCGCACCTTTGGGCCAACATGGACACCAGGATGCAAGTAGCACGCTTTCTGGGTGCAGGCGGGTCTAACTTCTGTGATTGACCTATCCTACATCACGCAGGACGTTTCGCTGCTGAGCTCGGTAGCGGTGATTTTGGGCGCTATATTCGTTGTGATACAGCTCAGACAGAACAACAAACTGGTTGGGGTCACCGCCCGGCAGGCCGAGCTCGCGGCGGTGCAGACCAAGTTGACTACCGACCAGATAAAGCAGAACAACTCGATAGCGGACATGGACATGGTAATGCGCCTCTATGAATTTGCCAACACGGAAGAGGTCTAGTCCGCATGGCTAACTGTACTCCGTTCAAACGTGAACTCAAGCGACGACTTCCAGCGCCTCCCATCCAACGCACAGGTATCTTTCTACCAAATCGCTGCTCTCTTCGAATCTCTTGCGGTGTTACGCAAGAAAGGGTTTATTGACCGCGAAACCATAGAAGACACGTTCATGGTCCGCCTCGCGTGGGAGAAACTTCGCGGGTTCATTAAGATCAGTAGCAGCGAGCTTGGATTGAAAGAGGACGAAGGCTACGTTTATTTCGCCCAAATGGCGCGGGAGCTCCAATGAGCCAGGCTTTCGGTCACCCATCTGCAGCAGAATGTACACGCGCATTGAACTGGTTCAGGCTGAAAAGTGCTTCCTCTTCTACTGCGATGTGCCCGGAACCCCCAAAAAAAGGCGACTCCAGAATCTCTGGCAAGCGAGGCACCCGAATACCGAAATAGAGCCGGGTTTCGATGTTTTTCACTCTAAAAGACCATTAGCTCACGAACGGGTCTACCCTCTGCAAACCTGTCCGGTGAAAATGGCAGCATCAACTGGGGGGTGGCATCTCCCGAGACGTGTTCCGCCATCAATTCCCCCGTTATCGGGCTCATCATCATCCCGTGTCCGCTGAACCCAGCAGCCACGTACAGCCCTTCAGGCCAAGCGTTACCCCTTCCCATTATATGAGAGTGGTCCGGGGTCATCTCGTAGTAGCCGCTCCACTGACGGTTGAAACGCACGCCCGCTATTCCCGGGAACACCCTGAGCAGCCTTCGCGCATACTCTACAGTCCACGCGTAAGTAGAAACTAGCGGAACCAGGCCTTCAGTCTTCAGGTCGGTGACAGTTCCCCTGATTTCGCCTCTCAAACCCTGCGCAAAATACACTCCCTCTGAAGGGATTATTACAAACGGGCTGAGGAAGAACTTGATTGGCTCGGTGACTCCTATTTCCCTCCTTTCGGCGCTTATCGGAATATCAACCCCCGCCAGTCTTGAAAGTGCTGGAGTCCACGCTCCCGCACAGATCACCAATTTCTCCCCTCGAATTTCCCTCGAACCAACTTTTGCGCCGGTTACTTTGTCTCCCTCAAGTATGATTCCATCCACAGGAGAATATTCCCTGACGTCAACCCTTAGCCTCCGGAGAGCTGCCTGGTAACCAAATACTACTAGGTCGTGATGAAAGCCTCCGTCCTGGGGCCCGAAGAATCCTCCTATTGTGGCACCAAGTTCGAGCGTGGGCAGACGCTCTTTTACCTCCTTACCTCCCAGAAGCTGACCAGGTACGCCCTGACCCGCCCACATGCGGTTCAGCTCCCTGAACTCCTGCATGGCTTGTTCGTTATGAAGAACCCAGAAGTAACCCCCAGTGATTGGAGTGACATTCCACCCGGTTTCCTTCGGAAGTGATAGCAGCTTCTTTCTACCCGCTACCATATACCTCACGTTTTCCTCGGCTTTGAAGTGAACTCTGAAACCGCCTGCGTTTCGCGTGCTAGAACCGCTTCCCAAGTAATTCTTCTCTAGGATACATACCCGAAGCCCCTTCTTCGCAAGGTGATAGGCAGTTGATAGCCCAACCCCGCCTCCCCCAACGACGACTACGTCGTAGTCACTCACTTTGCGTTCTCACCAAGGCGTGCCAGAACCACAAACGGTGTTGGAGTAATAGGAAGCCGCTGCGTATACGGAGAAGCCCCATCCCTCGCAAGAGTCCGCAGCCCATTATAGAGGCAGTGCTTCCCCTGGCAGACACCAGTTCCCCAGCCAGTGAACCTTTTCGTCTTCTCTGGCCCAAGAATCCCCTTTTTAGCTGCGACCTCGAAATCCCTTACCGTGACATCCTCGCATGTACAGACAAATGCGTCCGCACTCTTGGTTGTGGGAGCTGGTGCGCTGTCTCGGACACTCACGAGTTTGAGTTCAGCTCGAGACCTTCCGTCATCCTGCGAAAGTGCGTAACCCGCTGCGAGACCCTGGTGATAGGAGGCCTCGAGCTCGCAAACTCCGGTCACTGAGCCCACTGCCCACAACCATGGCAAGGCAGTCGAACCGTTAATGGAGACTTCAGCCCTTAGTATATCGGCAGCTGCGACCCAAGAATATCCAACTCCTGCCTGAGCTGGAAGCTCCAGCGCGGGTTGCCGACAAGTGCCATACACAAAATTGGAGAGTGACTTCCGTCTGCCGTCGGTGAACACCACTGCTTCGACGCGCCTCTGACCAAGAATCGAAGCAATCTTGGCTCGATCTGACTGAACGAGCTCTTCGATGTCCGCGCCGCGTGCAGCCATTAGCCTGCCAACTAGACTACTCCACTTATCTTCCGAATACAATATTGTTTTGCCTCTCAGCGCACCATGCGCCGCCAAGCGTGCAGCGTAGTCGATAGATATCACGCCCGGCAAGTCATTCCCCTTTAGCAGCGGAACTGGGGACCTGCTTCCGTTTGCAAAGATTATGTTGTCAAAGCTTACGGCAATGGCCGCCCCAGAGCAAAGCACCAAGCCGATCTTTTCTTCGTAGAAACCGGTAAATGTCCCTTCTATCAGACGCCCTCGACCCGACCTAAACGCCGCAGAGCCAGATTCGATCAAGCGTAGTAGTGAACGAATTTCGGCCGCGTCGTCATTGGGAGCGCGGGTGCTCGGGGCTGCATTGAGTAACCTTCGGACAATTTCAACTCTTCCGCCAAGCACTCCCGAACTCTCGACGAGTGCAAAGTCCCTCCCGCATGCATCAAGTGCAACCGCCACACCGAGTCCCGCTAGGCCGCCACCGACTATAAGATTGCCAACTTTCAAAAACTCGACCTTCGAAAGCTCCGCAGGACGAAAGTGGCTGATCTGTTCAAGATTGGCGGAGCCTGTTATCACCCGTCTGGTCACGTTCCACCCCACGCCACCCCTCATGAGCAAATTATTCTGAAAGCCTGCCCCGAAGAATCTCCGGAGACGTTCACTTATCCTAGACCCTGCTGTAGCGCGATGGCCAAAAGCTACTTCCACGTCTCTGACGACGCGGTATCTCGTCGGGTCCACCAGACCTTCTCCTGTCACCTGTACGCACAGGTTATCGCCATAGTCCACGGACGCATCGGCTATTCCGCGGGGGCGACCAAACTTTACGCTCGAGCGATAGCTAATCCAGCCTTCCTTGTAAAGCGCTACGTCAAGGGGTGTACCCGATTCCACCTCGAACGAGACCTTCTGAACTCTTACGCGGGGCACAAGAAATGCCGACCAATACGCATAATAAGTGTATTGCGAATCCCTAGAGCGCTTCAAGTCACTGAGGGACCATACACAGCCAGAATGCCCAAAATGCCTTGCCCTTTGTGGCCCAGAATCATCCACACATGATACGCCACATTGCGGCAGTAGAAATTTCAATTTTGAAACATTTTGACCAGCCGGAGTTAGATTTATCGTCAAGTCTCGTTGATCTAGGAATCCTCCTCAAAGTTTGCGGGTATCGAACGACGCAAGTTAAATCAAGGAATCATCAGGTGGTCCAATTGGCTGATGAATTAGCACGAAACACAAACCCACGATTGCAAGGAAGTCCCTGACTCATAATTATCCGTTCGTATGACATGCAATGTGCTCTACTTGCTCCTTCCTCCTAACACGAGCCACGGGTCTTTGCGCCGCGCATGCTGGCCCAGCACTTTACAAATCAAGCGCGCAAATTAATCTCCAGACTAAGCTGTCTGCGTGAGCGGTAGAGGTAGAGCGCCATAATCACTCGTTACGTTGATGGTTCTTCCAAAAGTTTTCTAGGACGTAGCGCTGCAGTAACTCGGAAAAAGAAGTATTTTGCAGATTTCCTTCCTACCGCTGGTTGTACCTCTTTCTTACGCCAAATCAGCAGTAACTGTCAGCCGGAATCTAGTGCATCGTCCGCCACTGGAATTACTTAAATCAGAGCTATTCTTACGATATCGCTTTGGCGGCAAAAAAAATTCGCCCTTATGGCACGTGGACATCACCAATCACTGACTCTGTTCTCACCTCCAGCGCGGGTGTTCCCACAGAACTGACGACTGATGGCCACAACCTCTACTGGTTACAATCGCAGCCCGAGAACGGCGGAAGATACGCTCTCTATTTCTGGAAGATTGGAAGCGATGTACGAGAACTAGTCCCGGCAGAATTCAATGTTAGAACACGAGTGCACGAATATGGTGGCGGGTCGTACCTCGCAAGCGAATCCACAATTTATTTTTCGAATTTCAGGGATCAGCTCGTGTACGCTCTTAACGGAAAGAGCGAACCCGTTCCGATCACGCGGGAAGGATTGAGGTACGCCGATTACGTAATGGACAAGACCCGGAACCGCCTGATAGGCGTAAGAGAAGACCACACTGGCAAAGGGCGCTTGCCGCAAAACACCATCGCAACTATCGCGTGCGATGGCGGGACGAGCGAAGTACTTCTGGCTGGAAACGACTTCTATGCTTCTCCGCGAATTGATCCGAGTGGGTCCAAAATCGCGTGGATTACGTGGAACTTCCCAAACATGCCCTGGGATGGCACTGAGCTCTGGACTGCCAGGCTCGCATCTGATGGCTCGTTCTCAGACCCCAAGTTGATTGCAGGCGGAAAATCCAAGTCTGTTATCATGCCATCTTGGTCGCCAGAGGGCGCCCTGCACTTTGTATCCGATGCAACGGGCTTCTGGAATATCTACCGATACAACGGAAAGAAGATAGAGCCATTGTGCCCCCTCGAAGTTGACATGGGGGTTCCCCACTGGGTGTTCAGGATATCCACCTACGACTTCCTCTCGGAAGATTCCATCGCGTGCGCGTATACGATGAAAGGAATTTGGCACCTAGGGATTATCAACCCAAAACGAAAGAAACTGAAGAAAATACCTACACGATTCACGGATATTGGTTACGTCAGGGCGCTCGACGGGAAGATATACTTCGTGGGCGGATCCCCAACTCAGCCAGTATCGGTGATCCAGCTTGACCCTATGAGTGGTCATACCAGAGTAGTTTATGCCCCCAAGGTTGCCAGAGTCGGCGAGGGTTACCTTTCTGTTCCACGGCACATAGAGTTTGCCACTTCAGGCGGGAAGCGCGCGTTTGCCTTTTACTATGAGCCCAAGAACAAGGACTTTACTGCCCCCAAGGGCGAAAGACCACCTCTTATTGTAATAAGTCATGGCGGTCCTACCGGTCAGACTAGGTCTTCCCTTAATCTCGGGATTCAAGCTTGGACCTCCCGCGGTTTCGCGGCGCTTGACGTTAACTACGGAGGTAGCACTGGCTACGGAAGAAACTACAGGGAAAGACTCAGGGGTAAATGGGGAATCGTAGACGTGGAGGACTGCTCGAATGGCGCACTCGCGCTTGCAAAGCGCGGCCTAGTAGACCACAAAAGGCTTGCAATACGGGGTGGAAGCGCAGGTGGATACACAACACTTTGCGCGCTCGCGTTCAAGAAAACATTCGGAGCGGGCGCCAGTTATTTCGGCGTGAGCGATGCGGAAGCTCTCGCCAAGCACACTCACAAGTTCGAATCACGATATCTTGACAAGCTCATTGCACCTTACCCCGAGGGGAAAGAGGTATACAGGAAGAGGTCCGCGCTCTATGCAGCGGACAAAATCACTTCGCCAGTAATCTTCTTCCAAGGGCTCGAAGATGTGATAGTGCCCCCGTCTCAGGCTGAGACCATGGTGGAGTCGCTTCGCAAGCGAGGGGTACCCGTCGCATATCTTCCGTTCGAAGGCGAGCAACACGGTTTCAGAAGGGCAGAGACGATTAAGCGCGCCTTCGGGGCCGAGTTGTATTTCTATTCACGGGTCTTCGGGTTCAACCTCCCTGAAAGTATCGAGCCGGTTGAAATATGGAATTCATCTTCTCTGGCCTCCAGCCGCTCATTTTGAGCAGAAACAGCTCCAAGCCAATGAGAAATGAAAGGCGAACTATGGCCATGCATGAAAAGTGAAGTGTCCCGAAGAGAAGTGGTGGCGAGATTATTTCGGGACTAGAGATAATTATGTGATGGACAATTATACACTGCTGCCAACGGCTCACAACTGTCCAAGTCTTGGAAACGTCTCTCAGAACAACTCAACTGGCTTCCTCGACCCTCTTCAGGACCCGAAGGGCTATGAGCGTAATCCATTTGCTTGGATTACCGGCCTCTTCGAGCCAAAACGGCTTGACGCTTCCCTCTACCCCATACGAACTCTCGGTAACACCTGATCCCAGGTCTGGATGGACCGCATCGATCAACCACGTCCCGTCGCTCTGCCTTTTGTGCTTGAGAATTTCCAGAGCAGGCCCGAGGCGCCTGTCGCCTCCATAACCTACACTCGTAAGCACATCGAGCCCAATCAAGATGTCATAATAATAGTGGTTTGGATAGTGAAATCTGAACCAAGGGGGGTATTTGCTCTTCCCTTCTCTGAATAACCTGCGCTCGAGATAGAATTCTGCCCCCCTCGTGATTGACTGCCTAATTCTCCTCGTTCGCTTTTGCCTAGGCAGGGCGGCGTAAGCCGCCATGGGCTCCCAGTTATCCAGTGTCCCACGCTCTGGACCAAAACAATTCCACCCGCCGTCTTCTAACTGGTCTTCAAGCAATCTGTCAAACAGCTTCTTTACCCTATAGTCATCCGCATACCCGAACTGAGTGAGCATGCGAGCGGTGTTGCCGACTATGCACGCTTCCTCATTAAAAAAATTGAAGGGTGAACGTGTTCTGAGCTTATAGTTGAAGAATAAATCTGCGACCTTTCTAATCCTTCTATCCTCCGATGTAAGCCCAAGATCTGCAAGCACAAGCGCCCTCCAGTTGGTTGCAACAAACTTCGGGCGATAGAGAAATTCCATCCATCCAACGGGATCTTTGCTCCATGAGGGCAGTCCAGTTTCCCAGTAACCGCCTCGCTCTTGTAGCTTCAGCAGGTCCCTTGCCCAACCCTGCAAGGCAATTCTTGAAGTCACCTTTCTAACTTCCGAGTCGCTACTCTTTCGATCCAAGAGATCTATCAACGCGCGATGGCGCACAGCTGGCTGATCTTCCTCAAGCAGCCAATTCAATACGCGTGTATTTACTTCCTCGTTCCCCGAAATATTCAATCTTTCTGCTCCTGGCCGCAATGCTATCTGCCTACGGAGTCTCACAAGCATTTAAAATTAAACAATAACAGAAAAGATGGGGTACCGAAGCAGACTTTGAGCGAAAAAAATTTCTAGCATCAAGAGCCCACTAGTAATGTCTCAACAAATCCCCCC
>JAJYZJ010000019.1 GCA_021800035.1 archaeon | reverse complement strand
GACGCTACATAAGAGTACAGTTCGAGTGGCTCGTGATCCCCTTTAAAATGCTCAATTGCTGCAGACTTATCTGCGAAGGGTATGCCGCAGATTCTACACACATATCCGTCCGAATTTCCCACAGTCACTCTCTACCCTTGCACTTCCAGCCTTGTCAATCTGATATAAAAGGGATATGCGGCCGATGTGGGGAAACTTAGCACAAGCTGCACTCTGACCCCCTATGGGCCATACAGGCTCGTCTGATCTGGATGAGAGAAATCTACCCTGGGATATGCAACCAATGGCGAATTTTCGATTGAAGTTCGATTGCAAGCGACCGGGCCGATCCGATTTTTACCACTTGGCTACGCGTGCGGCCCAATTTTGGAAGGCGGCAACTTCATCGAAACCCATATATGTCAAACTTTGGAATCTAGTGTATCCCATGCAGACGCTGACGCGACTTAGCGCTACCAAGGCCAAGTCTGAATTTCTGCAAACGCAGAGACGTTCAAAGCTGGAGGCTGCTATTGATGTTCTTGCGGCCGTAGAGTCCGGAATCCAAAAGCCCACTCACCTAATGTACAGGGCCAATTTGTCGTGGGCATCGTTGCAGGAGAATGTAAATGCACTAATGCGCTCGGGCCTTATCAGAGAGGCGTTCCTAGCGGGACATAAGAGGTACGAAGTAACTGATAAGGGCGAGAGAGTTCTCCGTAACTACACAAAAATTGTTAATGAAGTCCTCCTGAGTTAGTGGATCGAGCAGGTATTCATTCCAACGCCAAGGTTGATGTGAGCCAACCAGTTAGTATCTGAAAAGCACCCAAGCGGCCAGACGTTTGAAATCCGCGTGGCCGAGCGGGCCCTTTGGGACATGCTGTAAACCTTCTTGAAAGTGCAAAAATATCAGCTCTCTAGCGAGATAAGCGTTTGATGGTCCGAGCGTTTCCCCCCCCCTTTTGGTATGGTCGAGTAGTCATCACGTCCCGCTTGAGCACCGCGTTTCTCCAGCAAAATTGGAATTACCCACTGGGGCAGGGGTGAAGCAGGGCTCATCCATTCTCGGCATTGAACCCGGTTTGTTCGGGTCATGTCGCTGGCAGGGGAGCTGGGGATTCAAGGACTGCCATGTTGTCTCAATTCCTCCCTTTGTATGAGGTCTCCTCCTCCGGAAAGCCGTGGAATCTACCTGACTTGTAAACTATTCGAATGTGATACATATAGTTATGTAAGATTTATTGACATTTATCTGCATTATATTCCTATGAAATTTTGGCATACTGTGAGAGTATTTGCTGGTCAAAGCTGGCGTAGCAAATTACTTCAGCTGGCTCACTGCATGAGAATTGCGCCATATTTCTCTCTCAAAGGCTTCTTGTCTATCTTTCCGGTAGAAGTTTTCGGGAGCTGCTCGGAACCAATCACAAACCTGTCAGGAATCCAGAATTTGCTTATCACTCCTTCGGTTACGTAGGTTTCTAGATGTGCCCTCAGCTCCTCCTCTTTTACACTCTTTCCTTGTCTCATTGAGACGACCGCAACCGGCCTCTCTTCCCATTTGGGATGCTGCGCTCGCACCACGGCGGCTTCGTATACTGCCGGATGGCGCATCAATAGGTCCTCAAGCAGTATTGTAGGTATCCACTCGCCGCCGCTTTTCACGGTGTCCTTAATCCTGTCTACTATTGCTATCCTACCGTCTTTATCCATTACGGCAAGGTCTCCGGTGTGCATCCACCCTCCAGACCATAACAGCTGAGTTCCTGAGGGATCTTTGTAGTATTCGTCAGTCAACCACGGAGCTCTGACTACCACCTCGCCGGGTGTCTTCCCATCCCTCGGCACATCAGCCAACTGACTGGTGACGGTCCTGAGCTCTACGAGTGGGACCGGCAAGCCGGCCTTTAGCCCTATTGACTCTAACGTTTCGTCTTCAGTCAGCTCCCTCTCCGTCTCAGTTGGGAGCGAAAGCGTGAGAACAGGCGCGCTTTCGCTCAAACCGTAGCCGGTCATAATATGAATCCCAAGCTTTCTTGCTCGGGTTGCTACCTCGTGGGGGAGCGCACTCCCACCAACAATCACCTTCCACTTGGAGAGCGCATCAGTGTAGTTTTCTGCAGACGGGTGGTTCACTACCATATTCAGCACGGTGGGTACCATGTTTGAAACCGTAACTCCTTCGTTTTTCACAAGTTCCAGTATCTTTCCTGCCTCATACTTGCCGGCGAGCACAAGTTTCTGCCCCAGGAGGCCCGCGCTGTATGGCCAGCCCCAGCAGTGGACGTGGAAGAAAGGCACGAGAGGCATGGCAACATCGTTCGAATCAAGCCTGAATTGCCCGCTGAACGCGGAGAGCGCAAGAGCGGCGCCCAGCGTGTGTAACACGAGCTGCCTGTGTGTGAACCAGACCCCTTTTGGAAGGCCAGTTGTGCCAGAACTATAGAATAGGGTTGCCATGGAATTTTCATCTACGTCTGGGAACTCGTAGCTCGAACTTCCAGACGAAATAACATCTTCGTAGTAATGCGTGTTCGGTAGCGGAACCTGTGGGATTGAACCTGTATCGCTCATCGTAACTAGACCCTTGACACTTGTAGCATGCTGTGCAAGCTTGGCGGCAAGGGGCAGAAATTCGTCGCGAATGATTATGAAGTCATCCTGAGCATGCGAGATGGTATATCCTATTTGATCTGGCGGCAGGCGAATATTCACGGTATGCAGCACCGCTCCCATCATGGGGATTGCGTAGTAGCACTCGAGGTAGCGGTTTGTGTCGAAGTCAACGACTGCTACCCTAGAGCCTTTCCCGACTCCCATTGCTTCTAGGCCTGAGGCGAGCCTCTTTGCCCTGTCTAGCGTCGCTCTCCAGCTATTGCGTGTCTTTCCGTAGACAACCTCGCTCGACGAAGGCCTATGCAGAGTAAGAGTAAGGAGCTTCCTGATGTTCAGCTGATAAGTGTTGTTCATGGAGGTAACTGGACTCAAAGCTCAATAAAGCTTTCGGGAATCGCATTGAGCCTATCCAGCTTTGGAATTCGTAGGATAAGTGACCAGAGATACATTCGAAAGATGCCCTGCAAACTCTCGCAAATGAGATTCCTATGCCACTTAGCTGGGTTTTATGCCTTGTGTCTCCGTGGACGCGGAAGCCCCGATTTCACAGCCCAACAGCAGAGCGTTCGACGGGGGTAGTAATGTATCGTGCTCTCGAGAAAGCCCCTGACCACGCTTCGGCTCGTGCAATCCCTGCAGTAGAGGTCGAGCTCCGCATACATTGAGAAGAGTGCCTGCCCTTTGCTAGGAGCCAGTCGTGACGCAGGAGAATCTTCGCTAGCAGAAGCTCCGAATCGGCGCTCGAGAGGGCCGACATTGTGCGTAAAAGCAGAAGGAGAGATGATGCGCAAGGCTCAGAGGGCCATCTCCAAGCAACCACTTCGGGTCCTCGAAGTCCTGATTCGAAGTTGGATAATCCCTTTTAGTTAGCAGTTAGTAACGATTCTACGGAACAAACGGTGTTAGGTTTTTACACTATGCCATGTGGGACAATATCTGGCTGACCATATCTCTCCACAAACTTCCATATAGCATAGAGTCCAGCGTTTCTTACGTTGGTATACGTGTTGAAAAGCGAATTTTGCGTTAGTCCGTCGTTGAAAGTGAGTTTTACAATCTGTATATGTTGAGGCACTTCACCCTGCGGAGGTATGAACATAAAATCCACGTTCATCAGCAGAAAGGCATATCTGATTTCGCTAAGGAAGCTTCCTCTCTCTTGTTTTGTTTCGGCATTTAACTTGTTCCTGTGATCGGGGTGTATGGCCACTCCCATGCCGACCGCATAAAACGGAGTCTCGGCCTTGGGTTTTGCCACGGTCAGCACCGGGCCAGTAGCCGGAGGCGCAGGCGAAACGGTGACATTGTAGTAATCTGGTACATTCTGAGTGTTTGAAACAGAAAGCCCCGCTTCCTGAAGCCAGCGACTTACCTTCTGGCTTGTCTCATCGAGCAATTTCGATTCCAACGGAGTTCACATGAGGGATATATTAATTGAGCTTTGGTTTGACCTTATCATGCTTGTTGACAAGTTGATTCAACCCAAGGTTTTTGGGTAAGTGGGGTGATTGGCCAAGCATGGTCGATATTGGAATCTTCTTGGCAGCAGCTGGAATTACCATCCTAGAAATGGCCGAGGCCGCAGCGGTTGGCTTGGCTCTTTACGCTAGCTCTCATAAAGGGGATGCGTTCCTATTCGTGATTCTGGGGGTGGTCGTTGTGCTGGCTCCGACAGTAGCGGTCGGGAAGTTGATATCCCTACTTCCTGTCACTCCCGTGCGCCTCTTCGCGGCAACTCTGCTTCTCTATTTCGGACTTAGGCTCACAAGGAGCGCAAGGAGGGCAGTGCTGCGCTCCAGAGCGCCAGGAAGTAGCAGCCACCACGAAGAGGAAGGAAAGGGGTTGTTTCTCACTGGATTTTCTGTTGGAGCAATTGAAGCATTCGAAGCGGCGATTGTCCTAGTGGCACTGATTCCGATAAATTACGACTCCGCGCTTTCGGGGCTTTCCTTGGGATTCGCTGTTGTCATCGTAGCTACGCTCGCTCTGAAATCTCAGGTGCGAAGAATCAAACAGGCGAGCATGAAGATTCCTGTTGCGGCGCTGCTGTTATCGTTCTCTGTATTCTGGTACGCAGAATCAGTGCCAGGGCTAGCGTTCTCTGACCTTGTGCTTTTGCCCATCTTTCTTGTGTTTGTGCTTGCAGTCTATATGTTCGCCAATCGGCACTCAGAGAACGAGCGACTGCCCCAGGAGGCGCTATTAAAGGGAACTGCGCCCTCATCATAACCGAATTTCGACAGCTATCTCAGCCATATCTCCGTAATATCTGCAGAAAGCCAACTTTTGCTGTAGACGGGTATTGTAGTATCAAAACGTCATCAAATTAAGTAAAATTCGATAGGGGTTGAGCGCCAATTGAGTGCGGTAGAGAGATTCTTGCATCCATCAAATTCACCGGCGATATGCACACCCTTGGGGCGGGAGAGGAATCGGCCAAACAATTAACTCATAGAGTTATACCCTCGTTCTCTTGACTCTTTGATGACATCAATTCGTATATGAATCTATACAGGAGCATGCTTAAACCACGTTGAGCTGGATTACGTTTTGCCACTTGCTCAAGTATAACCCTCTTCCTGACCTTAGTACGAACTCGTATTAAACCATATAACCAGCGGTGAATTCGATACCCGAACTAGTTTGTGTGCCGCCCTGACTTACGAGCTGAGCATGAATGAGCCAAGGACCCACTACTTTAAAGTGAGACTGAGTTTAACCCGGCTAAGCACTGAGCACCCAGATACGCTAGAGTTTTCGATGCCCGCATGGACGCCGGGCTCGTATCTTGTTCGAGATTTTGCGAAAAACGTTCGGGGCGTGCGGGCATATGATTCAGATACCGGCCGCTCCCTTAAAGTCACGAAGAAAGACAAGAGCACCTGGGCCGTGCATCGTTCCAGCGCTTGCTCTTTGAGTTTCGAATATGAGGTATATGCTTTCGAGCCTACGGTCGATACGAGTTATCTCGACCAGCGCCACGCAGTTGTGAATGGGGCTAGCATTTTCGTCTATCCAGCTGGAATGTCAAACCAGCCGAGTGTATTGCGCGTCGTCAGGCATGAGCCCTGGAATGTCATATCAACAGGTCTGAAAATGGCATCATCCGATTCCAAGAGTTGGAGTTTTGAGGCAGCTGACTACGACGTTTTAATAGACTCTCCTATTGAGATAGGCAACCAAGAAGTCCATACATTTGTCGAAGGCGGGACCAAATACGAAGTAAGCATCTTCGATCCCTTTACCCTTGACAATGCTCGGCTAGTGGAGGATCTGAAGAAGATAGTCCACCATTCTGCAGCCGTTTTCCGGCTGGTGCCTTTCGAACGATACGTATTCCTCATTGATGTCACGTCCGACTCCTCTGGCGGGCTGGAGCATCTAAATAGCACTCTATGCACGTATTCATACCTAGCTACTCGATCAGAGACTGAATATCGTAGGAGTCTTGGGCTTTTCAGCCATGAATTCTTCCATGCCTGGAATGTGAAGAGAATGAGGCCCGAGGGACTCGGCCCATTCGATTATTCGCGCGAGGTCTATACAAGGTCTCTTTGGGTTGCTGAGGGGCTGACCAGCTATTACGGTGAGTTGTTGCTCAGGCGGTCCAACATCTTATCAGTTGAGGAATACTTGGATTCCCTATGTGACTCAATTAACCAGATGATTTCATTACCTGGGAGCAGATGGCAGAGCGCCGAAGAAGGGAGTTTTGACAGCTGGATCAAGCATTATAGAAGAAACGAGACCGACCCAAACAGCCAACTCTCATACTACACTCAGGGAACTGTGATAGGAGCGCTTCTTGACCTTCAGATAAGGAGAAACACTGGTTGTGCAAAGACTCTCGACGATGTAATGAGGGAGGTCTACAAAGGCACCTATCTGGAGAAGGCAGCTGGATACACGGAGGAAGAATTCCAGAAAGTATGCGAGGAAATAGGCGGAGAAGGGATTAGCGAAATATTCGAGCGGCGTGTGCGGGGGAGGGAGTTAGTAGATTACTCAAGATACCTTTCATATGCTGGACTCAAGCTTTCTCCCAAGCAAAAGCCGTCGGAGGTGACGGGTTTTCTGGGCCTAAAAGCCACGTCCGACGCAGGGAGAGTTGTGGTTCGTGAAATCCTCGCAGGGAGCGCTGCCGAAGAGGCGGGATTAGCACCAGATGACGAGATAATCGCCGTTGACAAACTAAGGGTCGACCTGCCTCGCTTTTCTTACCTTATCAAGGCAGCCCGAGCAGGCGTAGGACTCGGTTTGGCTGTATCCAGAAAGGGAGTGCTTATTGATTTGCAGGCCACGGTAGCGGATTATCCTGCTTTGGAAAATAGAATAATCAAGACGGAAACAGCCACCCAAGAACAGAAGAGGGTTTACAGTTCTTGGATTGGAGCTGAGTGGGACACGGCGCTAAATTACCAGGAGCATCTTGAGTCTCCGGTTCGCAGACGGCCATTCGATTTTATTTGATCCCATAAGGTGGAAGGCACGCCATCTACCAGCTTAATTCGACGCTATAATGCCTACCGTATACGGGTGCTCCAATCTCCTGAATAGGGCGGTTCATCTTTCAGGAACTGAAACACCCACTTTTGCCCTTCTGAAGGCGGCGACCCACGCCTGGGCGTTGGTGACTCTGAGTTTGAACGGCGCGATAAACCCCGTTCCTGACGACACTCCAAACCAGATTGACTTGGAAAGCAAACCCGTTATGCGTGCGTAAACGATTCTATCGAGCGCAACCTCAAAAACCGGAGTGTCCCTTTTGGCAAGCACACCCTGCCTTGAGATTATAAGCAATCTTCGGCTGGTCAAGTACACGATTCCCGATGCTCTGGTCTTCCCCAATAACCTCCCCCTCATCCGGACAAAAATTCGTTCGTCTGGCTGAATGCCTTGAGCGAAGTCTAGACTCAACTGCGTGCTTTCTGGTTCATTTGAGGACTTAAACACTGTTGGATGCTGGCTTCCTTCCATTTGCAGGGCCGGTCGTTCTTGGCTCGTTTACGAAGGAAGCTCCTGACTGAGCACAGCATATGCTAACGCATTGACTTGGAAGATAGAGAGCGGTAGGGTTGATTCGTACTGCACAATGCCAAGATATTCCCCACTTCGAGCAGTAATAACATAGTCATATTCGGTCACTCCAAATAAAGTCGTGACCGTGTAATAGTATGCCCCGAGCCCACCTTGGAAGACAGAGTATTGGAAGGTGGGTGGCCCTCCGTTCTGGGCTAGGTACTCCTCAGAAGTTGTATACATATCATAGTATAGAGTTCTGTTTAAAGAAAATATCACTTTACTCTCGTTATATGAGCTTGACTCGAATCTGATTACTGCGACTCCCATTGTCGACTGAGTTAGCGTCAGATTAACTATCACAAACGAGATGAGAGGTTTTTCCGACAAAATCTCCGGGAAGAGCGACGTAAGTTTCTTGTCCACGGAAGTCGCGATAGTGGTGAATCCAGGCCCGCTTTGGTTCGAAATAACCACGGCAGGGGAGTTCGGACGCTGGAAAATTATCTGGGGCAATCTCTGAATTTCGGAATATTGGCTTGGAAGGTCTGCCACGACGAAATCTGATTTGTTAGTGAGATCTTCAAAGTAGTAATAGCTCGAAAAACAGGCTACGAGCAGTATTACTAGACCTGCGCAGCCCAAAGCGACAGATCTCTCAGCCGTCAATTTCTTCCAGATTCCGCCTGTATGTGAATTTACTAAAGCCTTGCGGAATCCGCTATCACCTTTACAGCGGGTTCTATATCTTCTTCCTTAGGATACCCTGCGCTCAAACGTGCAAACCTGCTTGCTCTTTTTGTATTGGAGTAATAGAAATTTTCCGCGGGTACAAAAACAACTCCCCGCCTGAGAGAAGCCTTGAACACCTCGAGGCTTGGCTTGGAGAACGATACAAGCGTGAAAAATCCATCTTCTGGGCTGGCCTCGCGGGTTAAGTCGTTACTTTCTAACGCGTCGCGCATAACCAGCAGCTTTCTCCTGTAATGTGTCCTAAGCATATTTACCCTACCCTGAACAAAGCCAGAATCAATCAGCCTAGATACTATATATTGGTTCAAAGTTGAAGTGGAAAAGTCAGTTTGCGCGAGCCTAGAGAGCTGGGTCTCTAGCTCCTCATCTTTGGAATAAACAAAACCTATTCTGAGACCGGGAGAGATCACCTTGCTCATGCTACCCACGTAAATGACTCTGTCAGGTCGGAGTTTGTATAGCGAAGTGCTAGGGGAAAGAGCCACTGCCCGGTACGGGTCGTCCTCCAATATAGTGAAGTCGTAAGTATCCGCCAGCTCAAGAAGGTGCTTTCTCCTTTCGAGCGTCATTGTCACGCCAGTTGGGTTGTTGCACGTAGGTACAGAGTACACCAAAAGTGGTCTTGACCCGGACCTGAGCGCACTCTCTAGGCGATCAGTATCCATTCCCAGAGAATCAACTGGAATAGGAATGTTTGCGCTCGCGGCACCGAGCAACGGGAACATTCCCTCCACGAATGTCGGGTCCTCGTGCGCAAACTTTCTCCCTCTGAGGAGGAGCTCAGAAATCAGCTTGATTGCGTGTTGTGCGCCGCTAGTCACGGTAACTCTTCCTCTGCCGAGTTGTAAGTACTCGCACCACCTCCTGATTGACCGCTTGAGCGGCTCAACACCTCCAGGTGAGGGATACATCAACGCGGTTGCCTCGAGCTCGCGGAGGATTTCTCTGGAAGTTCGGGATATTTCCTCGATGGGCGCTACCCGTGGGTCGGGAGAGCCGCTGGCAAGGTTGATCACGGCATTACCGTGGACCTGAGCTAGCGCCCATTCGATGGGAGAATAAGGTGGAGGCTCCAGGTAAGGTAACCGACTATGCTTCGCTTCCGGGCGGGTCAAAAAATCCAACCTTACATCATCTATGGAGATTGTTCCTTGCGAGCGTTAAGGGTATTAGTGCCATGTCACCCGTCAAGTGTACTACTTTTGAGCCGATTCTCCTCGCGAACTCTTCTGGCGCATTGGTCCATGTGTAATTATCGATTACGATCACCCCTTCGCTCAAATGCATTCTTGCTTCGTTCAGTTCAAACGTTACGTGCTCGTGCGTGTGTTCGCTATCATGCAGAAACATCTGGATATTTTTGACTTTATGGAGTAGGGCCGGAAGTTCGACTTTCGAGTTACCGATATGCAGCGACCATATAGTGCGAAGTTCTTCCGGGACAATGTAACCAACAGGGTAAGATCTGCTCTCATTTCCATACTTTTCTCCCTTATCGATTGAATGAAGTTGACCCTTAGATCCCGAGTCTTTGAGCGCACCGAGGATCATCGAAGATGATACTCCGGAGCCTACTCCGGTCTCGACCGCACAAGTTGGATTTACAAGCCGGGTTACGCAGTAGAGCGCCAATCTCTCATCCTCGTCAATCGCCCACAGATTTCTGCCTGCGAGTGCGTCCTTTGCATGCTCGGCATACACCTTCCCAGATTGCGCTATGGATTTTACTGCGTCTTCTGAAACGTCAAACGTGGTCGCAATTGGGCGAATGAAATCCATGGCCATAGTAATGCTTGTTCGCTCCAAGGTTATCAAAGTATCGAAAAACCACGTGATTTGGCTATTGAGGACTCAGAGGCTTCCACCGCGATTTCTATCGAGCAAGTCGCACAACTTTTTCACTTGATCAGGATGCTCTGCTACGCGATCTCCACAGGCCTTCCTGATTCTGTTCATTATCGCGAAGCCAATTCCTTCTTCAGGAAATGCAGAAATAATGCCGATATCCGAACTCCCTTGGTCAAAATCTCTGATTGCAGAGTAGAGATTCTTCGCCACTTCGTAGATATCTTCTCCGCTTCCGAGTAGTCTCGTTGGTCCGGCTAATCCTTGAACTTGATCAGACGTGCAAATGGTTTCCGAGATTAATCCTCGTTTCGTCAGTTCCTCGTTCAGTGCTTTAATACATTCGACGGAATCAGCAAGCACAAGGGGTTTTTTTGGAGAATAATGCAGGTACTTCATACCTGGGGACGGGGGGGCACCGCTGGAATGGTTGGACTCTGCTACGATAGTTGTCCCGAAATGTTTGCGGAGTTCATCAAGCGTAAATGGTCCCGGCCTTAAAACTTCTACGCCAGAGCCGCTGGGCCTGATGACAGTGGACTCGATTCCAAAAAAGGCTTCTCCCCCGTCCAGTATGATATCAATCTTCGCGCCCAGGTCGTCAATGACGTGCGAAGCCCTTGTCGGGCTGGGCCTCGTACTAGTATTGGCACTCGGCGCCGCAACCGGGACACCTGCCTCTCGTATCAAGGCTAGCGCTACCGGGTGGGCGGGAACCCTGACCGCAACCGTCGGGAGTCCAGCACTTGCAACCTGCGAAACCTCGTCTCGCTTGGGAAGCACGACGCTTAGTGGTCCCGGCCAGAGTCTTTTGAGAAGTTCCTCCAGTGAAGGGGGAACTTCACGTGCCACCATCGGGAGTTCCTCAGTGGTGCTTAGGTGAACGATCAACGGATTATCTGGCTGTCTTCCCTTGGCGGCAAATATTTTTGAGCAGGCTGAATCGCTGAAACAGTTGGCACCCAATCCGTAGACCGTCTCAGTTGGGAAGGCAACTGTTCCACCCCTCCTGAGAACCCTGGCAGCGAGAGCGATTCTGTCTGCTTCTGGTCTGATCGGGTCCACTTTCAGAACTTTGACCAATATTGCCGCGGTGTCTGAATTGGCCTCCCTGAATTAAACTCTGGTTCCCGAGTTATCCATTTTCCTGCGGAGAACTCTCTATTGGGCCTCGAAACATAAATCACGCGCAATACCTCTTATATCTGACAGAATAGAAAAGCCGCTGTGCGGTTAAACGGGATAATAGTTCCAATAGTCACGCCGTTCAAGACAGACTACAGTCTGGACTTGAGAAGGTTCGCATCGCTCATAGACGACCTGATCAAAAAGGGTGTGAACGGAATTTTTCCACTTGGCACGAATGGAGAATTCGCGTTACTGAATGAGGAGGAGAAGGAATCTTTGATACGTGAAGCGGTCAGTGCGTCAGCGGGAAAGGTTCCTGTTCTTGCGGGAGTCTCCGACCCTGGTACCAGAAACGCAGTCGCAAATGCCAAGCTCGCCGAGAAGCTCGGCGCGGACTTTGTCGTGGCGACGCCTCCCTACTATTACAAGGTGTCGGACGAGGGCATCTTGTCGCATTTCAGGGCTCTTTGTTCTTCTGTGTCAATTCCGGTTCTCATGTACCACATACCTTCGAATACCGGTAACGACGTCTCTGTGAAATATCTCAAAAGGATTTCAAACTTGGATAACATGGCGGGCATAAAGTACACCACTCGGGATTTTCCTGCTTATCTTGAGGTGCTGCATGCGACTCAAAGCAGCTCCTTTTCAGTATTCATGGGTACCGATATGCTGATCTACTCTGCACTTGTCGCAGGTTCTGACGGAGTAGTCACGGGACTGGCCAATGTCGCTCCCGATGAGTGCGTGAGGATACACGAACGTATCAAGGCAGGCGATCTGGCGTCGGCGTGGAAGATTCAGGAGAGCGTCTTCCCTGTGGCGCAGGCGATGTTTGTAGGGGACTTCCCGGCGGCGGTAAAGGGGATGATGGCAGTAAGAGGCAATCCCTCGGGTCCGGTTCGCCCGCCTCTTGCTCGGCTTACCGCCTCACAGGAGAACACGCTTCGGAAGGCTGTGTCGGATAGCGGGCTCTTGCCGAAGCGTCATGCTCGAGGCTTCAATCGGCCGGGGTGACATATTCTGCAAATTGGAGGGGCTACGCCATAATAAAGACAGAAATAACTCAGCCCCATAAAGGAGTCTAACCCTTGCGTCCTACAGCAAATCATGTCTGGTTGGGCGTTTCACTGCTTGCAACGCTGCTGATTCTTGCGGCGCTTGAATCAGGCAGGTTATCTGGTCTATCCTCGCCGCCATCGGTTCTACAGAATTTCAATTTTACATACTCTCCGCAAAAGGGTGGAGGTAGAAGTGGAACCACAAGCACGTCTTCGATTTCAGGGACGAACACGTTAAGCGTATCTCCGCCGCATCTTCCGGGGATTCCAGGCTCAATCGCGCTACGACTTACGCCTCCGTTCTTTGTGATTGTCCTGATACTCGCAGCCTCAATTGCGACGCTTGCAGCCATCACATTGCTCATGAGACGGGATACAAGGGTTCTGAGGCTTTCTGGCATCCTAGACGAACTCGAGCAAGATACAGAAGCGCTGAGGACTGCGAGCTATTCTCATGGCAGAAATCTTGCAGTGGTAAGATATTATGCCTTGCTACGGAAGGCTTGTGATGCGTCGGGATTAGGGGATGCTGCAGCGGAGACTCCCGCAGAATATCTCGCGAGAATCGCTCGTATACTCACGCTGGATCCCAGCGAGTCAGAGTCCTTCTCCAGGATTTTCAACAGGGCAAGGTACGGAGAAGCATTGACAGACTCGGAAACTAATTCGGCACTTGCGTTCATGCGCTCATTCCTTACAGCCGTCCGCGGCAGACTTGGTGCTTCTAGTGCGAATTAGACACGCAGGAACATACCTAGCTGTGGCCGCGGTTATCCTTATTCTCACAAGAGCTCAGTACTGGATTGTGGATGCGCTCGTTGCAGGCTTCCTTGCATTTCTGACAGTCTTTGATTCCTTGAGAGGGATTCGCTATATCGAAGTCGTAAAGCGACCGGAGCCCAACAGGAGTAGGGTTTACCACTATGCGATGCTCTTGGGCTCCAAAGCCTTGGGAACAAGAACAGTCTACATGGGGAATGCATTCGAAAAGGAGTTCATTTCGCTGCTGGTCCAAGGGGAAAGCACCGCAGACATTCTGGCAGTTCTGCAAAACAATCCCCCTGCAAGTGCACCCATGTCCGTTCGGGATGTCTAGGGAATCTGGGTTGAGCTCAGAAAAGCTTTTCACAGGTCTATTCGAAGGTGGCCACGAAAATTGAGCGGAACTGAGGAGTTTGTGAGAATAAAGCAGTCGCTCGTAGACACGGTATCTACCGTGATTGTCGGAAAAAGGGAAGTGCTTGAGTTGGTGGTGATTGATCTCATTGCGGGTGGCCACATACTGTTCGAGGATAACCCCGGCCTCGGGAAGACCACAATGGCAAGGGCAGTTGCCAAGGCCGTAGGGCTTGAGTTCAAAAGGGTGCAGTTTACGGCTGACCTTCTGCCATCGGACGTCACGGGCACTTTTGTGTTTGATGGCACGCTGGGTTTCAAGTTCGTAAAAGGTCCAGTTTTTACCCAGGTCCTCCTCGCGGACGAGATAAACCGTTCCCCTCCGAAGACACAATCTGCACTATTAGAGGCGATGCAGGAGCGCCAAGTAACAGTAGAAAACCAGACGTTTCAACTTCCCTTGCCGTTTGCTGTGTTCGCTACCCAGAATCCCATAGAGTACGAGGGTACATATCCATTGCCCGAAGCCCAGTTGGACAGGTTCATGGTGAGATTGCGCGTCGGCTATCCCTCGATGGATGACGAAGTTCAGATCCTCGCTCTCAAAAAGGCAAGCGAGGATGAGTTCGCGAATGTTAAGCAGGTAACTGACGCTGATTCCCTGCTACGTCTTCACGGTGCACTGGACCAGATTTTCGTAGACGAGGACATCAGGAAGTATGTTGTCAGGCTCGTTGCAGAGACTCGAGCATCTAAATTAGCCGAAGTAGGCGTGAGTCCTCGGGGCTCCATTCACCTTTACAGGATGGCCCAGGCAAAAGCTGCATGCAATGGCAGAGATTATGTCATCCCGGACGATGTGAAGAGCCTTGCAGTTCCTGTGCTTTCGCACAGGCTCGTACTTGGAGTCGACTCGGAAGTAAAGGGGGTTACGCAGGAGCAAGTCATTGCCGATATCGTGAACAGGACGCCGGTGCCCAAGGTTATCGATAATGCAGGGTAAGCTTGTTGGGGTGATATCGCTTGGAGCCATCGGGCTCTGGCTTTTGGCTTTCACTTACTATTATGCCAGTGCCTTCGCGCTAGTGCTCTTTCTGTACCTGGCCTTGGACCTTGGATTGCCGGTGAAGTCAAACCATGGAAAGCTTCAGATTGCAAGGAGGGTATCTGCGTCAAATCTTGTGGTTGGGGAGCAGATCACGGTCGAAACCTCCGTGACGAATGACGGCAAGAGCGTTTCAAGGCTGCAGCTCACGGATAGTCCCCCTCCCAAATCAAAAGTAGATGCGGGCGTTCCAGGGCTTGTATGCGGGGTCCACAGTGGGGAAAAAGTCACTCTTCGATACGCACTCAGCTTTGCTGAACCAGGGGTGTATCAGTTCGGTCAAACCGCACTTGAGGTGTCTACTCCGTTTGGGCTCAGTTCCGAAAAATGGTACGCACCAGTGCAGACCCGAGTCGTGGTCTATCCTAGATATACAAACAGACATCTCGATATACCCTCATCCCGCACCTTTAGCTGGGCTGGGATAGTTCCGTCAAAATCCAAAGGCGGCAGGGATGAATTTCTAACAATACGCGCGTACGAATTTGGGGACCCTCTGAAGAACGTGAACTGGAAGGCCACCGCACGAAGTAAGAGGACAATGGTGAATGAATGGAGTGTCGATCGTGGACTGGACGTAGTCGTAGTGGTCGACCTTTCGGACGAAAATATACCTGCAGTCGGAGATTGGAGTGCGCGAGCGTCTGTAATTCAGGCGGCCTATGAACTCACTCTTGCACTCGCCAAGAGGGGGAACAGGGTAGGAGCGCTCATCCTTGGCTCAAGTCTGAGTAAGCTCAGGCCAGGATTCGGCCGCAGAAAACTCAGGCAAATTCTTGACGAGCTGGTAAAGACGGAGGTCGGAAGTGTGTGGGAAGTAGAGCACGCGGAGGATTTGCTGGAGCTTTTCTTCAGGGCCCAATACAGAAAAAGGTCGGGTACCCTATACTTTGTGACTACGGGTACTTCTAGCCGAACACGTGTTGCGATTATGAAGATAGCCTCGAAAGGTTTCGTATGCAATATCATATTCGTGAACGAACTGGAGGACGAGCTTGCTTCGCTCTCGAAAGTCGGAAAGTCTGATGCCAAACGACTGGCTGCAGGTTTCGATATCGCCAAGGCTGAGAGAAAATGGATTGAGAAATCCTACTCTGAATTCTCGAATGTTTACGAGTGGACTTCGAGCTCCGGCTTTGTTGTCGTGAAGGCCTTTTGAGGTCTTCGCTCACTGCGCTTGCCGCAGCTCTTGCTGTGATTTCGGTTGTTCTGAATTTTAGCTTTGTCAACTTTTTTGCTGCCACATTTGCACTCCTCCTACTTGCATTCGCTCTGCCGTATAGAGCACGAGCAGCAGATTGGGCTGCCATATGCTTTCTATATCTTCCACTTTCAGCTCTCCTTTCAAAAGCGGTAGCCCCTCCACTATCCTACGTTGTTTGCGCAACACTTGTGATTTCAATCGGAGAAAGCCTCGATCTTGCAAATGTTATATCCAAGTTCACGGAGGCAAGCACAGGGGTTGACCAAGAGTCCAAGGCGCTCGCCGGCCGGCTGGTTCGCAGTCACAATAGGCGGATTGCGTGCATATGGCTCCTTGTGTTCATTCTTGTGGCCGGAGCCGGAGTTCTCTCTGGGTTCACCTTTCCAGTTGCCATCCTTATGTTCTCAGTAGTGCTTCTTATCGGCGGATTGCTCCTTTACTCACGGCTTTAATTAGAAGTGTCTCAATCAAATTCTCGCTTGGGTGTCCGGTATGTGCGAGGTAGCACATGGCATTCGGAAGCGTTAAATCCGAATGGCCCGAATAAGAGATAACACTAAATGGTATTGAAAGCCAAAGACATCATGCACACGGATTTTATGGAGATAGAGGACAGCCTCACGGTGGCGGAAGCTTCCCGAAAGATGGTTGAGCGGAGGAGAGGTTACGCGATAGTCAATCATGAAGACCGCCCCGTGGGGATGCTTACCGAATGGGATTTTCTCGAGAAGCTGGTTGCCCCGGGCAAGGATGCATCCAGTATTACAGTATCAGTGATAATGACTTCGCCCTTAGTTGTCACTGATAAAGAGACACCCACGGAAGAAGTAGTGGAGCTGATGGTGCAGAAGGGTATCAGGAGGCTGGTGGTGACCGATGCTGGGCGAGTGGTAGGTGTAATAACTTCGAGAGATATTCTTTCAATATTCAAAAAGTACGTGGATGAAATTTCTTCCATAGTAGCGAGATTTTCCGCGTCCCCATTCTGAAATTGCTACCGCTTTACAGCTTCGCATCTAGCAGGGGCAGATATCATATGCGGGACAGGTTCGTGAATTCCGAATCAAGGTTGTGCGCACCGGAAACCGATACTATCAGAGATTGGGAGAGGCATGAACGCTCTACGTAATGCAACGTGAGCCAGTGGTCATCCTTCTTTCTCAAAGCGAATAAGCTCATAAAGCGTATCTCCTGCGTCGCCGAATAACCGATGCAGCTGAGTCCTTAGGCCCTTCAATTGAGTCGGAGACAGCGGTTCGTCCTCGCCGTGCTTGGAGGTCAACCAGTTTGCAAATAGCACGTTAGTTACCGTAATCCCTAGGGTATCCTCGAGCGTTCGTCTAACATCCTTAGGAGTTACGGCAAAATCCTCGCGGTCACCCAAAGGCTTTGCCTCAGTCAATTGGCTTCCCTTCCCTTTGCCTGACGCTAGAAAGAAGCTCCTGCGCTCTGATAGCAACTTGCTGCGCATCAGTTTCGGCATCATACTTCCACATGCCGGTCTGAATGTCGAAAAGCTCGAATGGAATGGTATAGGCATACCTAAGTCCCTGAATGGACATTTTGATATCTAGGCCTGACACTAGGGGACGCAATTTCTTCTGAACGTAGCTCACGAAACCCGGAAGGTGATCAAGTGGTATATTATGACTGGATATGTGAACGGAATCGCCACCCGTGAACAGCTCAATACTCAAGAATGGAATTCTACGAACCAGTTTTGCATACTGTTCATTACACGAAGCCTTTACTCTGACTATAATATAGGCGGAGATAGAGTTTGCCAGCGGGAAAAAGACCTTGTAACGCGAAAGCAATTTGTGGCCAACCAAGTGTCGCGTAAAGTGATAAAGTAGAAGCCTCTCGCTCACCTTTAGCTGATGTTTTTCGAGAAGTCGGTTCGATATTTCACTCAGCGAAATAGTGGCGTCCGATTCGAGTTCCTTTATAATGAGAAGGTCAACGTAGTCGGCAAGCACACTTTCGCTAAGCTCGAATACCGTATCCTCGGCCACTCTGTCCTTGAGGTCCGCCCATTCGAAGGAATACTTGCCTGTTGACCAGTCGATACACTCTGGCCTCACGGAATAACGCAGGCGTTTCGCGGCGACATGCGTCCTGTAGCTGGATATGAGCCCTCTCTCCTTGAGTTTCTCAAAGAGAGACAAATATACATGCCCGCTTGCACTAGCTGGAATGTAGACCAAGCCGAACAATGTGGAGAGGTCGGTCATATCTACGCCTAGGTATGAGAGACTGCGGAGTGAGGAAAAAGAGTCGAACAAGACATCGCGATAGGGTTCAGTGGGCTTTACTTCGAAGAAGGTGAGCACAAGTCCAAGCATTTCATTATTAGCCGCACCCAATACCCTCACGCCAAACTTGGCCACTGAGTTGTGGAACGCCCTAATTGCCTGTGTATAGCCGAGCCCCTTGAGTTGGGCGACCCTCTTTAGGTCTCTTGGACCTAACTCAATTATGCCTTCAAAAACCGCTCTCGCAGAGCGGGCTGCAGGCACGCTGTCGCCCATAATGCCAGACGGCCCTTCCTAAGCCGGTACGTCGCCGAGATTTTCGCCCTTGACTGAAACTGCTACCATTTTTATCGGAAGCACTCTGTGCGGCTGCTAATTGAGCTTTTCGGTTATTTGCAATAAATGGCCGAATTATCCATATTATTCGAAAAGCTCCTAACCAAAGCGGTACGGGCCGACTGTGCCGCAGGCCCGAGTGCCCACCTCGGATTGAGGACCCCTTATTCGCAGCTTCGGCAGCTCTGGAGATAGCCATGCTACAACTGAAACCATATGGGAGAGGCCATTTATGCGCTTTCTAGATCCGGTTAGGCAAACTCTCTGAGACTCCTCAGGCTCAATCTAGATGTGGCATATCAGCAATTGCGGGGCCATAACGGATGCTTTTTGGTGCGCTGGCGTTGTGCGCTATTTCAGCACAGCTAGGACAGGCATGTTGCGAGCGAACTACTCCCTTTAGACGGGGCCAACCCTCTCCTGTGACAGGTGATTGGCCATAAAGTGAGGAAGCTCACTTGGTATGTGCCACTTGCACATTTGGAACTTCGTCCGCTTTGGAGGGGTTTGACGAGTTGATCTGCCCTGGGTTCGCTACCGTACCGTACGCTGAATATGCTTAAATGGGGATTCAAGGATTGATCACACCGGAATTGCCACAGGAGCAAGAACCTCCCGGACCGCGACAACATGGCTGACAATGTTTTCTGAACTGCGAACCAAAACTGCTGAGCAGACCGCCTAGGGATTGGATAAATATACCATATGGGATTTACGAAGGAATCGCATGTCACCGACCTGTAACTGTTCGAGGTTTCATCATGTTTAAGCCGGAATGAGCACGCCGGGGGCCGGGAGGGGGCAAACTCGACTTACATTGCGATTCAATTCTTTACTATTGCCCCCATGAACCTTTACAAATTATTGCTTCAGTTTTGTATCTCTCTAATCCCAGGCACTAAAGCTATGCTGTCCGGCGGTCCCCGCTTTGTGTGGGCAGGCATGACTGAACCGAATGGCCTTGCCGACAGCCTCTTACTAGTGGCAGTTGGAGTGTTGCCAACGGCTCTTGTATTCTTGGCCGTGCTTCAACACAAAGACTCTTCCGAAAGGGGCCGGGGCGCGGCACGCAAAGAAACGTCAAGACCCGATAACCCTGAAAGGGGGCAGGCGACGGTTAACCGCTTTACCGCACGACGTTATGCCGGGCCGGTGTCGACGGCTGCAACTACGGACTCGCCTTCCGGAAACAGTTCGCTTGATGCACTTCTCGGCAATGCCAAGTTCGAACCACTAGGGGTGGATGCTTCAGACCTGATTAAGCAGATTCGGCATGAATGCCTTGAACCTACGGTGGAAATAACAGGTGACAGCATACTCAACCTAATAGAGGAAACGCTGAGCAGGGCAGAGAACATGGGCGGCGTGCCCAGTTCTTCAGCGGGTACAGCAATCCTGCCCGAGCATGGCCCTGAGCGCAGTCTCTAGGACGTACCGCAAAGTGGATAATAGTCCGCAGTCAGTCACTAGGCGTGTCACAGAAGGGTTTGGATTTCACGAAACTGCCTCCGGCTCTAAAAGGGAAGGTAATGCTCGACAAGGACGTACTGAACGCCTACTCAAGTGATATTCTCTCAAACGTATCCGGCAAGGCGGGAGGAGTTGTAAGAGTCACAGAGGCGGATGACGTGCAGTCGCTTGTCTCCTGGGCCTTCTCGGAATCAGTTCCAATTGTCGCAAGGGGAGGAGGCAGCAGCTTGGATGGCGAGTGTGTGCCGTTTGGGGGAGCTGTGGTAGTCGATTTTGCCACACACTTGAACAAAATTATTGACATCGACAAGGATAACATGTTGGCACTGGTCCAGCCAGGATTGATTAATCGAGAGCTCAACCGAAGATTGGAGGAGCATGGGCTCTTCTTTCCTCCCAATCCTGGCAGCTGGGAAATATCAACCGTTGGTGGAAACGTTTCTACGAATGCTGCTGGTCCACGCAGTTACAGGTATGGTTCAACAAAGTCTTGGGTTCAGGCTATTGACGCTGTACTGGGTACTGGTAAAAGGGTTTGGTACGGAACGCGTGCAAGAAAGTCATCCAGTGGACTTGATATGGTTCGCCTGCTTGTTGGTAGCGAAGGTACCCTTGGAATATTCACTAATATCCTCTTACGCCTAGCACCACTCCCTCAGAAACGAATGGGTGTAACGGTATCCCTTCCAGACATTGAAGCAGCGACCAAGGCTGTTGTAAAACTAGCGCATTCGCCTTTCATAGCGATTTCTGCAATTGAATTTTTGGACGAAAGCTGTATTGATGCACTTAACGCGGTTTACAACTCTTCGCTCCCAGAGTCTCCCTCACTGCTCATGCTCGAAATAGAATCAACAGCCAGCCGCGAGAGTGAAGTTTTGAGTTCGCTGCTTGACATGCTGACCGAATTCGGGCCTATGGGCGAACCACTTTATTTTGACGACGCGAATGCCATGTGGGACTTGAGAGGGAAGACAACACTGGCGCTGGAGAAGCTTTACGGTCCAAGGTTTCGGGATGATGTTGCAGTGCCCGTATCTAGATTTCCTGAGCTTGTGCAGGGGAGCAGGAAAATCTTTTCGAATACCGCACTCCACCCTTCCTTCTTCGGGCATGCTGGTGATGGTAACCTGCACCTGGAATTCAACCGAAATTTGCTGAGCGAGAGCAAGCTGGAGGCACTTCTCAGCTCCCTCTACAGTCTCACAGTCGATTTGGGCGGAACGCTTACGGGAGAGCACGGGATAGGCTCTTCAAAATTACCATATCTCAAAATGGAAATTGGGGATGCTGCGTTGAATTCGATGAGACAAATAAAGACGGCTCTCGATCCCAAAGGCATCTTGAATCCCGGAAAGGGCTATTAATCTCAGTCCGCAATCTCAGCCAATACCCTAATCACTCACGGTTGCATTTGAGTATCGGGTCAAATGCGGCAAGCGGAGCTCTACGAGTTTCTTCCTTCTGGCCGCATAAGGTGCCTTGCGTGCGCGAGACGCTGTCAAATTGGGTCAGGCCAGGTCGGCCTGTGCGGGATAAGGCAGAATGTCGACGGCAGGCTCGAACTGCTTGTTTACGGTCGCCTCATCACTGGTCACGTGGACCCCATCGAGAAGAAGCCTGTTACCCATTACAGGCCAGGGTCGAGAATCTTCTCAGTGTCCACCAGCGGTTGCTCATGGCTCTGCCAATATTGCCAGAATTTCGATATTAGCCAGCGAAGGAGAGCCGAAGGGGAGGTGTTATCGAATGAGCGTGTGGTAGAGATGGCGCTGCAACATGGCTGCCAGGGCATAGCGTACACCTACAATGAGCCCACAATATACATCGAGTATTCTAGGGATATTGGGCGCCTTGCACATAGCCAGGGTCTCTTCAACATATTTGTTTCGAACGGTTATGCGACGCCAGAAACTGTCACAGAAATGGCAAAGTTTCTCGATTGCCTAACAGTTGATTTCAAAGGAAGTGGAAAGAAGTCTTTTGTCCAGAGGTATATCGGGATACCAGACCCGGCTCCCATTTTTGAGACGTTGCTGGAAGCAAAGCGCAGAACGAGCATCCACCTTGAACTGACGGACTTGGTGGTCCCCGAGGTAGGCGATGATCTAGCCGAGTGCGAGAAGCTTTCCAAGTGGGTCTATGACAATTTGGGCCCTGAAACACCGATTCACTTTCTGCGGTTTCACCCGGACTACCGAATGCTGAACCTTCCTTCCACCCCAGTCGAGACTCTGGAGCGTCACTATGAAATCGCTAAGAAGGCCGGGTTGAAGTATGTCTACATAGGGAACGTGCCGGGACACAAATACGAGGACACCTACTGTGCTGGCTGTGGTTACCGCCTGATTGACAGAGAATCATATGACATAGTTTCTTGGAATTTGACAGCAGACAACCGCTGTCCAAAGTGCAGTGAAAAGGTACCCATTCTAGGCGGGCTCGAGCCCGGTCATGAGGAACTCAGGTTTGTTCCAGTTTTCTGAATCATTGATTTCAGCATAGTGGCATGAACGCCTTATTATCCGGTCAGGCTCCACTTTGTAGTCTTTGTTGAGCTCGATATATTCTGAGGGATTTTTTGGAGCAGGTCATGTGTATGAAATGTCCGAGCGCATATAGGTCCTAGTTGCAAGCACTACCAGAATCACTGTTCCCGCCAAAAGGCCGATCAGGTAAAACACGTCTACCGGCGCAAGTGTGCCATCAAACCCCGCTCTCACCAAATTAGCGATATATGACAAAGGATTCACCCGGAAGAGCACTTGAAGAATCACAGGCAATCGAGGTGTATCGGGGTAAAACACCGTGCTCGCGAAGTTTATGAAGAATAACACCAGAATTTGAATACTGTTGTAGGTGTTGTTGGATTTGACTAATGCCGATAGTATGAGCATTAATGCGCCGAAGAAAAGAGAACCCACGGTTATTGTTACTACGACAGACCCCCAGCCGAGTGGGCTGATATAGACCCCGTGAAGAAGTGCGAACGCCACGGCGTACATTACAACCGCACCAGCCAGCCCGAATATCACAGTGGTCAGCATGATCCCTAGAAGATAATCCAGTCTGGAAAACGGGCCCACGAGCAGCTGAGCCAGCATTCCGTAGCGCCTGTCGGCCCAAAGCATGCCACCTCCCACCGTGCCCGCCATAACCGACTGGAAAGCCATGAGCCCAGGTGCGATGAAAAGCAGATCTCCGAAGCCAAAGCCGAAAAATACAAGATACATCGCGGGCAGTCCTACTAGAATTACAAGCGATGCGGGGTCTGTGTTTACCTTAAAATTCCTGTAAACAAGCCGGGAAACTCGGGGAAGTACCATCTAGTTCCCGCTCCTTTGTTCACCTATGGAACTGAGAAACACATCCTCTAGGGTATTTTTCCGAACGTTGAGCCATTCGAGCTGAACCCCAAGTTTCTGAGACGCTTCGACTACTACTCGAAGCGCCTTTTTGGGGTCCTCGGTTAACACCAGTGCAGTTCCATCATCCAGTACCTTCAGAGTGCTTTCTCCGTTGAGACTCTGTTCTACCGCTCGAACAAGCTCGATGCCAGAAGAACCCTCCACGGCGAATTCCACTGTTCTTTTGCCACCATACAATCGCTTCAGATTTTCCACCGTATCCAACGCGATTACCTTACCTGATTCCACTACGGCAATTCTGTCGCAGAGGTAATCTGCTTCTTCCAGATTGTGGGTCGTGAACACCACGGTAAGCCCCCCCTTAACCTGTTCTTTGATAAGGTCGAGAAGATTTCTGCGCATGATTACATCCAGTCCAACTGTTGGCTCGTCAAGGAAGAGGATATCCATGTCATGCATGAACTCCCTGGCCACCTGCGCTCGGCGCTTCTGGCCCCCGGAAAGATCAAATGATCTCTTTTTCCTTATCTCTAGCAGGTCAAATTCCTTGAGTAATCGCTCTCGCCTTTCTATTCTGACCGCTTTGGGTATACCCCACAGCACCCCGTAGATATCGAAGTTTCCTTCCACACTTGTAAAGTCGAATGACTCATCCTGTTGCACGACGCCGATGCGTGCCCGGATTTCCTCGCTCTTATGCGAGGGATCCATTCCGAGTATAGTGAGCTTCCCCGCGGTTGGGCGGATAAGCGTTGTGAGCACTTTTATCAGTGTAGATTTTCCGGCTCCATTCCGACCAAGAACCCCAAACACTTCGCCGCGCCTGACATTGAAGGTCATTCCGTCTACTGCGTTCTTTTTGCCATCGTAACTGTGAACTAGGCCAACCGCATTAATGGCGTCGGAAGTGTCTTGATGCATTATTACTCAGCGCCTGAGATGACTGGGAAACCGCGGGGTAAAAGAAGCTGGTTCAGACGCATGTACCTAGTCGTCTCCTGCTGCCTTCAGCAGTAAGTCCCTTATTTCAATAAGAGTGGACCTCGCGCGTCGCACCCTTTCTGCCAGCGCATCTACGAGCTCTAGGTCGTCCATATGTTCATAATCGGTAGTTGAGGTCATTTCTGGTTAGCTCCCTCGGGTCTCAGCGCGTCCCTGATCTGTCCCAAAGTTGAGTTCAGCTCATCCATCTGCTTCGCCAGGTTCTCTGTTGACGACCTATACAGCCTGAGCTTCTCACGCTCTTCGGCACTGCCCCATGCATCGTCGTCAAGGAAGACTCCCAAGCTTGTGGTCAACGCAACCACTCCTACTATTGCCGCAGCAACAAGCGAAAAGAATATCGCGATGAGCCCGACAACCGCAGAAAGGCCTTCTACCATACCATAAATTACCGCGACAGGCACTATGACTCCCATTCCAAGCGATGGAGAGAGCATCACAATTTTGTTTCTTAGTCTTCCCACGTCAGTTGTGACCTCCGCTATTTACAAGCTTGCTTATGAACTCAGGCGTTAGCTCGACTCTGAAGTCCTTCAATCTGTACAGTATCCGTTCGCGCTCGTCTTCGATGCTTAATACTCTGCTACCTTCGATTAGTCCCACATGCTCGAGCGATTCCAAGTAGAGGTGGGCCAGTGGGTACGAAAGGCCCAACTGTTTGGCAAGTGCGTAAGCGTGATTTGGCTGGCCCTGTAGCGATGCGATTATTTTCAATCTGATTGGGTTTGAGAGCACCTTCAGCATCCTCTCAAGCTCGTCAACCGATTCGATTGTGACCACGGTTGCATACGTGGGTGCATAAGATTTCTTTGATATATAAGAGTTTCTTTATATATGTGCCGGGTGAACTATGACCGGCTGACCGCGCCGACTTGGGGAGGGATGAATTTGACAATAAGAAGTACGGTGCACAGAATGGCCCCGGAGCCGATAAGAAAGGGTCCGGTATAACCCAGCCGGAGATAAAGTAGCGCCGCGAAAACAGGCCCTGCCGTTGACAGGACACCCCTGAATGTAGCAACCGCTCCCAGCAGGCCGCCTCTCCTGTCCGAAGGAAAAACGGCTGTCAGCACCTGAAACTGAACCGGCACCCATGTTGAAACAGCCGTTCCCCAGATGAAGGCGTAAATCCCAGCGAACTCCGGCGCAGGATGAAGCCCCCATGCAAGCCAAGTGGTTGCTCCTAAGAGCTCCGAGGTTACGAAAAGATTTCTTGAGCCGATTTTGTTGGCAAATAGTCCTCCTGGCAGGGTTCCGAATGCCACGCCTAGCTGGAATGCCGCGGCTATAATCCCGAAATCAACGCTGGTATAGCCCTGCACAGCCTTAAGGAGCGCGGGTGCGATGGATGCGGCAATGGACCAAGAGAGCGAGTCTGCTGCGAACACAGCAAACAGTCGCCAGTATTTTCCAGCATCTTTGACAACCTGAGCTAGATTGGAAGCCTCCTCCTCAGCCTCCTGCTCGACTTTCGCTAGCGGAATTTTTCTCAGGTTTTTCCTGAGTATAAGAAAGCCGATGGACTCTAAAGCGGCTGCAAAAAGGAGAAGCGCCGCCGCGCCAGTGGCGGGGTATACTACCCCTGCCACCGCTCCCGCAACTGCGGCAGGAATTACATTTGCCAACATGAAAACTCCGTAAGTCTTGGGTCTTTCGTGTGAGTCAACGGTGTCTGCTATTGCGGCATCGAGCACTGGGAGCGCCATTATGCTCAGGCTCCAGAGTGGGTATGCAAGATAGATCAGGATGGTAGTATGAAGGATAAACGAAAGAGTTGAGACGCTCCAACAGCAGATCAGAAATAGGCTACCGGCAAGTGCCACACCCCTACGACCTACACGGTCTGAAAGCCTGCCGCCAAAGGACTGCATCAGGCTCGCTAGAATTCCTGCACGTCCCGACAGTGTTTCGAGCAGGCCGATAGTCGCAACAGGGATGCCGAGGGTAAGTATAAAGGGTTGCCAGAACGTAGTAATGTAACCGAGATAACCGCCCTGAATGGCATTGTAGGCTACAAGTATCCTGATGTTCCCTTGGGTTGGCAGGACGCGGGAGCGAATTGACCTTCTTTCTGGCAAACTGAAGTTGGAAGTTTCAGAACGATGCTAAAAGACTGGTGGGCGAGTAAACACGTCCGCCGTTTTCTTTAAGATATCTGATTAACTGAGGTGTAGCCAGCACTGGATTCTATGCGGACGCTCACGCAGGTCCCCTGCGCCAGGACCTCAGGGCTTCAAAGCCGAAGCCTGCGGAGGCAGCTGCGAGAGCAAGCAGCGCCGTAAGATTTGGCCTTAACCCGCTTAATTCCAGATACTCGACCAGCCATACTGAGAAGAAGATGAGATAGAAAAGCTGTCTCGGCAGAATTAGGGTCCTTAGTCGTAGATAGTTGGCGAACACACTCGCGTCAACTTGGCGCTTTACTTGGTATTGTCCCTCTTGTGTTCTTTCCGCAAGGCCTGCACGCTCCAGCTTCTCGAGGTGATGGCTCGCGCCGCTTGGACTAGCGAATCCCATAGCGCGCTGAAGCTCTCTTACCCCTACAGGTGCGCCTCGTTTTGTCATAAAAACATAGACTTGCAGTGTTCTGCCGGTCAAAACTTCCTCTTTGCTGGCTCGCTCCATCGGCAATGGTCACAGAGGCGTAGCCTGTGATATAACGATGAGTTCAAATTTGGTTTGACTCAAAGTTTTCAAGTAGAACTTGGGGTTATAGCTGTTCCTTCAGAAACAGGGTTGGCTGCGGGAGTCGTTGCGGTGAAGGCAGACGGGCTCCGCATCGCGTGAATCACATCTTGGGCGATGAGCTGTCTTCGCCAGCTGGAAGAGCGCAATCGCACTTGGCAAGTGTACTCACTGAGTTCAGCCTCAGCGTTTGCATGCCGTTAAACGGTCCTCCGTCTGGACATAAAATAACCCACCGAGGCTACAGCGGCTGCTCCAACTAGGCTTGTGGCTACAAGTGTGAGCTCAAGACTGCCGGAAGTGGCCGCGATGGATTTTGAGGGTTGGATATACTGCACTATCACCGGTTGTGCGCCACCACTGCTTGGAGCTGTCTGACTGCCGGGAATGCCTGGGCTGGTCGGAAGTACGCTAGGGGCGCCGTATGGCGGTTGGCTGGTGGCCGTGGCAAATCCGGTTTCGGCTGCAGGGGTGGCGAAGTAGTATCCATAAGTATAGGTTTGGTTCAGACTTATCGAGAGGGACGGAGGAATGGGAGGTACTGCGACTGCGCTCCCGAGAAGGTAGATATATGTTGGCCAGAAGTTGACTGTAACGTTCGCGCGCAAGCCCCCCGCATCTACTGTCTCATTGACCGAACCGCCTTCTAGAGTCACTGGGTAATCGTAGTAGGCGGTAATTACCGATGGCACAGAAAGTATATTGATAGTGTTCTGGCCCGACTGGGCTGTCGAATAACTGCCAGAGCACTGGCTGTAGGGGTAGATTGCCGGGTAAGCAAGGGGGTAACCATAGACCCATGAAGGTGTGACTGCACTTCCGTTTTCGAATCTGGAGTTTACGAGCACACTTGTGCAACCAAAGGAGCTGATATTAACCGGACTAAGCTGGATGTTAAACGGTGCACGGGCGACCTGGTAAGCATAGTTCGATGAGTACCAATACGGAGCCGAGACTACCCCCGCTTTATACTCATTGCTATATACCGGTGTGCCTGGCTCAGGTGTCTGGGCAACGATAATATACTCGCCTTGGGGTAAATTGAATGACATGACACTCACATCAGAGTACTCGTAGGCCACCAAGGAACCGTTCATGGAGTATACGTCAATGCTGTAATAGCTGGTGTTGCTCCCTAACACGCTTACGTACGAGTTTTGAATTGTCTCCCCAGAAGCATTCGCAAAAACCACCTCTGTAACGATTAGGGCAGACAAAATCAGGATGAAAAAGGTGACACCCGCCCTACTTCTAAAACCAGTTGAACGCATATTCTCTCGGTAACATGATGCACACGTCCCACATTATCCCATGCCCTTGAACAACTGTTCACAGAAATGGTACACCCCTTCTTCACTGCATTCCGCGTCGGCGCAGGGCTTGAGCTCTTCTCAGATTAGCTCCCGGCTCTCTTTCTCGACAGGTGGCACCCGTAGAGTACCCGAAAGGTGTATGGTATTTCGTGCTGTGCGCGTGCGCCCAAACGACAGTCGAGTAGTGTTTCGAGCTACTGTCTGGATTTCTTCAACATGTCGGCGATTGCTTTCGCAGCCAGTTCTAGTTCTCTCATAGAGGAAGCGAATGAGAACCTTACATGTCCTTCTGCTTGCTCTCCAAACACCGCCCCGGGAACTGCTGCTACCCGAGCTTCCGTAATCAGCCGGCGGGCCATTTCGCTTGAAGATGGACTAATGCTCGAAAAATCCACGAGTGCATAGAATGCCCCGCGCGGCCATGGCGCCCAGACCCCAGTGATTTCCCTAAGGTCTCCTATGAATTTGGCTCTTCTTCGGGTATAATCTGCAACCATATCGTCAACGATCGACTGTGGCCCCAGCAGGGCAGCGAGTGACGCGGCCTGAGAAATGGAGCTCGGGCAGGTGTTGATTGCAGACTGAAGCGTCCCCACAGCCCCCACTATGCTCTTTGGACCTGCCACATACCCTATTCTCCAACCTGTCATTGCGTAAGTCTTTGAGAAGCTGTTTATGGTGAGTGTAACCTCGTCAGCTCCTCCGAGCGATGCAATACTCACATGTCTCATGTTATCATAAATTATCTTTTCGTAAACTTCGTCTGAAAGCAGAAAGATTCTCTTCTTTCGGGCGATCTCAATGAATTGTTCCAGAAGTTCACGTGAAAAGACGCTTCCCGCAGGGTTCGAAGGAGAATTGACGATTATCGCCTTACATTTATCGCCTACCAAGGATTCCACTTCCTCGGGTCTCGGCAGGAACTCGTCCGACTTCCGTAAAGGGTAGCGTATAGGTGTGCCCCCTGCCGCGAATATCATTGGTTCATAGTTTGGCCAGCCCGGGTCGGGGACAAGGACTTGGTCCCCCTCATTCAGTATTGCAAGCAGAGTTAAAGACAGCGCCCCTGTGGCGCCGTTGGTCACAGCAATTTCGGATTTGGGGTCAGCTTCAAAGCCGTTATCTCGCTTCAATTTGGTGGCAATCGCTTCCCGAAGCTCCAACTCCCCTAAGGCGGAAGTGTAATGAGTCTCTCCTGACTCCATCGCCTTCCTTGCAGCTTCTACAATATACTCCGGCGTGTTAAAGTCGGGGTCGCCTGCGGTCAGCCTGATTACATCTCGGTTCAAGTGAGAGTCAGAGAATGCCCTGATCACAGACATGGGCATGCGCCTGATTCGGTCTGAAACGTTGGGGAAGTCTGATTCCGCCACGAACTTCGCACCCAGCCGAGAGTAATAAGAATTCGGTAGCCCCTTTCGACTCTGGGTTCAGAAAAGATGAGCCGCAGTCACTCGTCTAGGGGTACACGCACTTCGGGTTTTGGTATTGACCCACTGGGGATGTGCTCCCCGCCAAATATCTTTAAGCAACCATACGAGTAGTAGCGAATTAGAACCTTGAAGGTCGCTATTGTGGGAATGGGAGTGGCAGGGAGCTACCTGGCGGCACGACTTTCGGCCAAAAATTCTTGGGAAATACACGCGTTTGATGGCTTAACTCGCCCCGATTCCAAGTGCGCGTGGGGTGGCTCGAAGTACGAACTCTCGAAACTTGCTGCTCGGGTTGGACTTGATTACTCCAAGTATATCTTCTTTGAGGGCAAGAATCTGAAAGTAATTTTTGAAGACGCCCACGAGATAGACATTCCGCTCGTTGGATTAACCACTTTTGATAAAAATGGTTTCGAAGAAGACCTCGAGCAAATAGCAAAGAGGAACGGGGTCTTGGTGCACAGGGGAGCAAGCGTGACACTGAAAGATCTTGGCGGGTTTGATGTGGTGTTCGACGCAACAGGTGTGTATAGGAATGTGCTTCCTAAACTCAAGAATGATATGATATTTCCGAACCTCGAGTATAGGGTGGAGTATGATGGGAGCCCTCCATTCAGAGATTTTACAGTGTTTCCGTATCACGGCCTCGGTGGCTACGGGTGGTTCTTTCCGCTGAAAGAAGGGGAGGCGCACGTAGGGGGAGGAGACAGATTTCACAGGCAAAAGCAGTATGTGGAGCTCTTTATGAAGAAATACGGGGGGGTCCCAAAGAAAACGATAGCAAGACCAGTGAGGATGTTACCCCCATCAATGTGTGAGCCTATCGCTCTGGAAAGCAATAGCCACCAGGTAATAGGGGTAGGGGAGTCGATCGGGTGCGTATTTCCGCTCCTTGGAGAGGGGATCATTCCATCCTTGCAGTCCGTCGACGTTCTTATGGATTCCTTTAGCGGCTGCAAAGTGGACGTTGAAAGCTACAGGAGGGGGCTCAGAAAGAAGTTCTTCTATTTCGAGCCTATATTTCGAGCAATTCTTGCAAAGTGGAAAGGAAATTGGGCGGCGGCGAAGGCAGTGCCCGGCCTCATTCCTTCCTTCATAAAAGTAAAGGCCATGGAAGAGAGATTTGGCTTCCGAATCAGACTTACAGACTTGGTCGAAATCTTCAATAGCACTTAACCAGGAGTTTGGAATCCTGGAAGTGCCACATCTCTGTCCTTGCGAGTCGTGCACTGGCTTGTTCGAAATACAAAAATGTTGAAACATGGCCGCGCCCCACTGGGCATCTGCTTTGCCACTGGCAAGCGGTCAGGAAGACATACGTGTCTTGGCCGAGGTATTGCGTCACCCCGTCGATTGGTGGCTCATGACGCGCCGAGCGGTCTCGCAATCCGAAGGCTCATTCTCTCACGGAGCAGAGTTGTTCCACAATTCAGGAGGGAATTGACAAGTAATCAAAGAACCTATGGTAGGATAAGAAGGAAAAAAAAATCTCAATTCGCCTAATTCAGTTCTTTGGATTTCGTTAACAGACCGGACAACTCCCTTAATGAACCCAGCGTAAAGTCTGCAGGGGGATGAATCCCCTTTAGCTCAAAGTAGCTTGCCAACCTGCCAGGGATGAAAATCGTATGAGTTCCGGCATTTTTGCCAGCTACAACGTCTGACGGAAAATTTCCTACATATGCGGCGCGTTCTGGTGGCACTCCAAGTCTATTTAGGGCTAGCAGGATACCCTGGGGTGACGGTTTGGTAGCAGAAACGTCCGAGCGTGTCACGTACACGTCTAGGTTCCTTAACAGCTGTATTCTTGAGGACATGAGTCGAAATTTTGAAGCTGTCATATCGGATACCACCCCCACTTTGTAACCATTCTCTTTCAAGAAGGCAAGAGTCTCGGAGGCACCTGGAACCGGTTGACAAAGGAACGATCTGACCTCATTCAGCCATACCAACGTTCTGGCGGCGAACTCGAGCGTCCGAAAGGGGTTCCGGCCGAAGACCTCTCTTAGGCCCAGGAGTACCCTGATTTCATATAACCTCTTCTCTACTCCTATCCTCTTCGTGACTGAGTCCAGAAGACGTGTCTCCAGTTCGCTACTGTAGTCTATCCCCATTTGTGCAAGCGTCCTCCTAACGCCGTATTCAAGGCCGCTCGCTACGTTAACTAAAGTATCATCTACATCAAAAAGTACGAGGTCAATGCGAAGTAGGGAGTCTCTTGAAACTTTTGTTATCATATTTACTTGAGTCCTTGGCGGGTTGCATCGGCCTCGGGCATTGCTCCTCATAAGAACCTGTATCAAGAATGAGGTAAGTGAAACATTGGATGCCAATGACCGAGTTCCTATATTGCACCGTGACCTAGCCCCAAGCACTCATTGGAAGGGCTGCAAAATATACTTTGGCAATGCATATTCGACTCCTTCTGGGAACCTATTCTCGAACCACTTGCCAAGTGCAGGGATAAACTTCTCATCTGGTATCACTCTCATTTACACGTGTCCCCGGCGCACAAGAGGGCATGATGTCGTCAGAAGCCAATTTCTCCAGACCTCAATCGAGCCGCACGGCCAGCCATGCGTGATTTTGCCTGATTGCGATGCCTGTGTCGCTGCGCGGATGGTTTTTCCGTAGGGGCATCGTCTTGCGAGAGAAAACGTTGATTCGAGCCAACAGAGATTTTGTAACCAAAGCCGGTTTTGCATAGGTAAGGTATGGGGCGCTCATTCTTTGGAACAGACTATACTCGAACGCTGGTGTGGCTTTAAAGACTCTAGATAGAAGCTCAGGTGCCGGGGAAGTTTCTTGACTGAAGCTATAGATGTCCACGTTCACTGTTCGGAGTACAAGGACGACCTTCTGCGACGGTATGCAGCTCAGAATGGCCTCTCATATGATCTTGAGGAGCTCCTTTCATCCATGGATGACAACAGCATATCTCACTCATTATTACTCAGTCCAGTGCTTGAGAGCGGGAGGCCAGTTCCGAACGCACACATATTGGAGCTTTGTAAGCGGGGAGGCTCTAGGCTCTCTCCTGTTCTGACCGTAGACTCTTCTGGCGGCTCCGTAACTGAGGTACTGAGTATGGCAGTCAGAGAAAGAGGTGTCGTAAAGGGGTTCAAAATTCTTCTTGGCTACTCGAAGATGAGCGCAACGGACCCTGTTCTATCCCATCTGTACGATTTCGCCGAAGCGAATGGCTTGCCAGTCATGTTTCACACAGGAGATACCGCTCTTCAGAGTGGTTCTCTCAGGCTCTCACATCCGCTCGTCATTGATGAGGTAGCCTCAAGGAGGCCCCATCTAAAGATCGTGCTCTGTCATATGGGGAACCCTTGGATTGAAACGGCGGCCGAACTGCTCTATAAGCACCCTAGGGTTTACGCGGATCTGTCCGGACTAATCACGGGAGGCGGCAAGTATCGTGAAAAGTACATGGAATTACTTCGAAAAAGACTGAATGAAGCGGTCTATTTTGTAGGTGACGCGAGCAAATTCCTTTTTGGCTCAGACTATCCAGTGGAGTCACAGGCTGATGCGCTGAGAATGTTATCAACGCTCGATGTTGACAGCACCGACCTTGAGCGCATCCTAAGGCATAATGCACGGGAGCTATTCGGGTTGTGAGCAGCACAACATTCAAAATTCTTGATGTGCCAAAGAATGACCGATTTCAATTCGACCAGGTTTTACGGGAAAGCTTTGCAGGAATATACCTCTGGCACGCAAAAAGAACACTGGGAGGCATTGAACTCGTACGGGGCGCATATATCGAGGATGAGCCGGTGGGTCTTGCTATGCTCCGTAATATCGCACCCTCCGCGGGCTATGTTTACTATATTGCAGTCTCCCCTAGCTATCGCAGAAAGGGTGTCGGGAGCGCACTGCTCGACGATGCAATCAATTACTTCTCAGGGAATCAGGCAAACTCGATTTACGCAAGCGTTGAAGAAGGTAATGCGGAATCGCTCTCGCTTTTTGAATCACGCGGGTTCAAGCCGCTTTCGAGAGACGAATTTGCCAGAAAGCATGGGAGGCTCCAGTCGAAAGTTATGCTTGCCAAAATGATGGTGGTTTACGGAGAAATAATTCTGCTCAAAACGCTGGACGTGGCTCGGTAATCTTCACATGGCTCAGGATCATACGATTAATTGTTGGGCCGTAGCCTGAACACTTCTACCTCACTACCTGAACCTTGGTTACGAAATAAAGATATTACGGGGGGCGATTTACCTCCCGACATTCAGTGGGGCGGCGAGAAAGCGGGTTTCACAGGAAGGCCAAGCGCCTGCTCGTCGAGGCAGGTCAGAGATTTGGTTTTAAATCGCAGGGAGAAAAGACGCTTATAGTGAGATCAAAGAAATTCGTGGTGGACGTCGCTTGGTACGGGCATGACGGTCTCAGGGCAATTTTCGAAGTGGAACGCGGGTTTACTTGGGATACGATGCACGTACTTGGCCACTTGGCTGTGCTCAATGTATACGCTCAGGAATTCGGATCGGTCTTGCCCTGTGGGTTTCTCTTCGATGAGAATCTGAAGCTGCGCGAGGGAAGCAGTGCCCATTCGTCAAGACTCTTCTATAACTGGCAATGGTATGTCGGGGCGACGAGGCAACCAAACATGCTTGACGTGACAGCAATTCCGGTCTATTGGAACCGGAATGTCGAATTCAACGTCAAGAATTTCAACATAGACACTCTTTCCCGGGAACTCTCACTTAAACTTCCGTCGCTTGCTCCCAGTACAAAACCCAAAACGGCCTTGAATGCCGCTGGAAGCGAACGGCGAAGTCGCTGACAGGTCCGCATCTCTTGGTTACGACTGCTACTCGGGTATGCTGTCGGTGGTGAGTGTGCCCCCGTTAGACACAACGACAAATCTTCTTCCTCCCTTGAATAAGCATTCGAGTCGACGCCCATCTTCAGCCACGGACTCCAGCTCCAGTCCTGCAACTCCATCGTCGCTAACATCTATCTGCCCTCCCTGCGAAACAACGAATAAGTAGCGATTATCCCGGAAGACGAGAGTTACTTCATCGGGCTTCTTTTCCACTTCAAGAAGCAGGTAGCCTTTGACCCCGTCGAATTTCGCCATCGTCTGCGAGAGCCTCCCTCTTGATATATCAGCCTTTTCTCTCTCCTTAGCATCGGACTAGCGCGCGAGCTGGGTTTCCGGCCTTGTAGCAATTTTGTAGCTTGGGCTCATTAAATCCAGCCCTAGCGTGCGGGTAGCTCTTCTTGCCGAATCAGCCCGATTTTTCCGAGGTCCTGACGTAAACCTGCCTTTTCCTCTGAAGTTAGAGGAAGAAGCGGCTGTCTGACATGGCCCCCAGACATCCCCATGAGCTCTCCCCAGTACTTGACCATTTGGACTGGGAGTGCACCACCCGTCCGTCCTGCCACT
>JAJYZJ010000018.1 GCA_021800035.1 archaeon | reverse complement strand
CCCAGTTCCCGTTTCCTTCCGCGTATTCCATGCAGGCTAGGAGAAGCGGGTTAAGGAAGGAGTAAAGGCACTCAGAGCCATCGTCGCCCCAAGCGGTTACCATGAACCCCTTCAACCTCTTCTCTCGGGCTGCGGAAAGAAAGTTCTTGATATTTGCGAGCGCGACCTCAAACTCTGGGTAGAACCTGCGATGATTGTGGACACTCGGGCAGGCAAGCTGTTTGTCCAGCCTGCCGATTGAATCTATCTTCTCCCTGAAGTGTTCGACGTTTTCGGGTTCGTAGTCCCAGTTCGCGATAAGCGCGTCATTCCAGATTTTGCTCTTTATGACACCCGCCCACTTCTCCTTTTCTTCCTCTGTAAGGTACATGCCGGTAAGCATGTCGCCCCAGAGTATGGGCTGCTTGCGATGTTTCTTTACTTCCTCTAGAAGCTTCTCGTAGTGGGACAGGAAAAGTTCTGGGCCCTTGTAGCTAACCGTGCGGTCCAGGCTGCGACCCCTTCCAAGGGACCAGGTCTCGTCGCCTCCGATATGAACGAATTCAGAGCCGCTGGTTTCCAGCACGTCCCTGAGCAGGGAGAGCGTGAGTTCCGACGCGTCAGCGTTTCCGGGGTCTATGCAGCCATCCGCGGCCCGGTGGCTCAGCCACCAGAGCTCGGCGTATTTACGGTATTGGGGAAGCGCGAGCGTGTGTTCCATATGGCCGAGAAGCTCGAGCGATGGTATCACGCCTATCCCAAGCGACTTCGCATAACTTTCAATTTGAGCAAGCTCCTCCTTCCGGAGGCCACCCCTCTTCCTTCCGATGTCGGGGTGTGAGTTCCATGGATACAGATCCTCGTAGTATATGGCGAGAAAATTATATTTGAGAAGGAACAGCCAGTGGAGCAGCTCCTTGAACGCGTTGACTCTTGGAACGCCTCCGCGCGCGATGTCAAGGTGGTAGCACCTGAAATCAAACCTGAACACTTCTCTAACGCGCGTCACTGGAAGCATGCCCTGTCTCTGTCTCAGAAGCTGGAGCAAAGTTGCGTAGCCAGCATACCTGTTTCCAGTAATTGTAACTTTACCGTCTTCTATGCTGATTGCCTGAGTGTCGCTCGTCTTTTCGACAACTTCCCAGCTCCCAGGAGGGATTCCGAATTCGCTCGTAAGGAAATCGGGGGCATTTCTGAAGCCGTCGAATCTCAGCCACTTGTCCTCAAATTCTATCTGAGCTGGCTCAGGTACGATTGATAGGTCCATATCTTCTCAGTTTAGCTAGAACGTACTCCGCTTAAAAACTTTGGAGAGCCAAATTCCGAAATGGACAACCGCGAGCATTACAAGCCGTAACGAACGGCTTGAGTTGCATTGAACGCTGTAGAGGGATTGCGTCGTGAGAATTGCTTAGCGAGTATCCCGTGTTCGCTGGTCCAAATTTCGTGAAACACGTCTTCGGATTCTTGGAGTCCTAACTCGCCTTTTCTAAGAGCGTGTATTTTCGTGCACAGGCCCGGATTCGAAGCGCTTGCAGCATTTGTCCAACCCGCTCTGAGAGCGCTGGGTTGCTCCTGGGATAGAACCATTCATCCCATATTTCCTTCATAGGAGGAGCCCGCATTCACGCCAAACTGTTGGCCGAGAGGCGCAGGCGCCTTCCGGAGTCTCTTACGAAAGCCCAATAAGTGCACGTATGCTAAACCGGCACCGAAAAATTGATTGTTGTAAAGAATCTCACGAAGATCTACGGGAAGCACCAGCCGGCCGCAGTGGACTCGGCAAACTTCGAGGTAAAGAACGGGGAAATAGTGGGCTTTGTCGGGCTGAACGGGGCCGGGAAGACCACTACAATCAGGACCTCAGCGGGAGTGATCTTGCCCACGTCCGGGACAGTTCTAGTGGACGGCCATGACATCGTTCAGGACAAAGTGGCTGCGTGTTCCGCGCTCGGCTGGGTGCCAGAGTTTCCGAACTTTGAAATGAACGCGAAGGCTCTGTCGCTAATGAAGTACCTGGGAGGCTACTACGGCATTGGTGGAAAGGAAGGAGACGAAAAAGCAAGGCAGCTTCTCGAACTCGTGGGTCTCAAGGGCTTCGAGCGGAGAAAACTCAGGGATTACTCCCAGGGCATGAAAAAGAGGTTTGCGCTTGCAGTATGCATGTACTCCGACCCCGCGAACTACCTCTTTGATGAAATCCTTAACGGGCTTGACCCGGAGGGAGTTTCGTATTTCAGGAGCCTAATGGTGGAGATGCGCCGCCAGAAAAAGGCCGTGCTCCTTTCTTCGCACATACTCGCCGAAGTCGAGAGCATATCGGACAGGGTCGTGGTGATTCACAAGTCAAAGATCATAAAGGAGCTCACGAAGGAGGAACTGGGTCACCTCGGAGAGGAGTCTTACAGGATCACAGTGGACAATCTCGATTCGAAGGCGCTGGACTATCTCAAGGGTGTGGGAGAGCCCTCGGTCGAAGGAAAGACCGTTCACCTTACGAAACCGAGCGCTCCGAGCGCAGAGATAAACTCCGGGCTTGTCCGGATGGGATATTCCGTTAGCGAGCTCACAAGAGTGAACGTGCAGCTCGAAGAATATTTCTTCAGACTCATTGGGGGAGCGAACGGAAAATGACGAACACGGTTGCCTACGATGTTAGGAGGACGCTTACCTCGAAATCTCTGCTCGTGATCGTGGCTATTGTTATACTCATCAGTCTTGCGGTGATCCCGTTCATCAGGAGCGCGACTTCTCCTTCGGGAATTGCTTCGCAGAGCGCGGAAACCCTGCTGGAGTATCAGGATTCCGGGGGCTACCACTTTTTTGTCTATGCGTTCAATGGTTATGGAGACGGGCTATCGGGAGCAATAACACACATTCGGATTTCGGCGTCAAATGGCGAGGTCTATACCACGAACATCACGACAAATTCAACGGGTTTCGGCTCCTACCACCTCACTCTCCCCACAGGAGTGAGCGCGAAGAAGCTGAGCTACTCTATCCGATACCCGTCGGGAGGGTTGCCCAAAATAGGAAGTTATAGCTTTCTCGCTCAGGCTCCCGGGGAGGTCTACACGATTGCCTCCGATTTCGGGGCTGGACCAGTCTCGCCGATAGCTGACAAATCAAATTCCACGAAGACAGACGCGCTTGTAGTCTACGAGGGTCCGTACGGGGCGGAACCCTCGGGTTACTCGGTCCACTACGAATTCGGAAACTTGAGCTCGACCGCGTCGCTCAATTTCAGTGAGGGCGTGGACCTGGGACCTCTCTCGGGCTTCGTTACGAGCTTTAAAGTTGCAAGCGCGCCAAATAATACCCAGTCCGCAATTTTCTGGATAACCAACTCTACCGGGGGCTTGGTCGCCTATTCGGCCTATCCCGCGAGCACATTCAGGCCGGTAAAGGTCGCAGTCGAAGCCACCTCGATTGTCTCCTCTTTTACGAGCGGCATTCTCTCTTTCTTCATCCCGCTTATGGCTGTGCTGGTCTCCTATACAAACTATGGAAAGGACAGGGTGACCGGGACTATTGAGTCTATACTTACGAGACCGGTGACACGTCGCGGGCTCGCGTTCGGGAGGTACGTTTCCGTGGTTCTCGGCTTGTGCGCCGCAATTGCTCTTACGCTCGCCGCGATTGACTTGACCACAAAAATCATGGTAAACAGCCTGCTTTCGGGCACATTCATCTTCGAAACTTTCGGAAGCCTCGCCGTAGAAGTAGCGGGCTTTGTAGGAATAATGTACCTTCTCGCCCACCTGGTCAAGGGAACGGGAGCTCTCATTGGAGGAGGAGTGATGATTTTCGTTGTGCTCGATTTCTTCTGGAGTCTGATCACTTTTGCGGTTTCGGACCTTCTGGGATATGCTTCAGGGAGTGCGGGAGCGCTACGCGTGTCAATAACAGCGGATTTCTTTAATATCGCTCACTTCTATGCGCTGGTCGGGGACTACCAGTCCAAATCATACGCTGGCGCCTTTGGCGGCTCGACCGCGATAAATCCTGCTTCCTACGGAATCACCCCGGTGACACTTGTCATCACGGCTGCGCTCTGGATAGCAATTCCCTTCACCGCGTTTGTCTACCTAGCCACCCGCAGAGACTAGCGGGGATTTGAAGACTGCGAGCGCTTGGCCCTTGGGGGCAGCGAAGGCTCTATGTAATCGCGCTCTTAGGCGGATACTGTGGTATGACAGCCCAGCAGCGAAGAAATGACTGGCGCGAAGTGCGAGCACCTCCCATAGAGCCGCGGGCAGCCGAAAAGACCCAGGCGACAGGCGCAGCTCCTCGCAGTGGATTCATGGCGCGGGGGTTCATACTTACCCTGTTCCTCCGCATGCTCACTTCCTCACTTCTAATCATAATACCACTTTTTGTAACTTTTTCCCTAGGTGTGAGCGCGTCCAGCCTGGGTTACTACGTTCTCCTGCTCTGGGCCGGGAATGGGGCGGGGGCGGCGCTCGCCATGGGCCTCATAAAGAAGCACTTCGCGTCTGCTCTTACAGGGTTCGGGATTCTCTGTGTCTCAATGCTCGGATTCTCATTCTACGCACGCTCGCCCTTGGGGGTTGGCTCCTTTGCTTTCATGGCCGGCACGGGGGTGGGGTTGGCCCAGCCCTTCCTTCCGGCTCTCATGCACCTTGACTCGGGCTCGGCTAACCCTTCGCGCGGAATAGGCTACTATTCTGTGGCTCTTGGAGCCGGTCTGATAAGCGGACCAGTCGTGGCATGGGCACTTCAGAGTGCTTACGCCGGAACAGGGGGCTTTACGGCAATGTTTCTCTTTCTATTTTCCGTTTCACTTGCGGGACTTGTAGCAGTGCTTAGTGAACTCCGCTCGGTTGCAGGAAAGAGCGCTCCTCGGACCGGCGTTCAGCCTCTAATCCCGAGGGAGTGGATAACCGCGCTCAAGAACAAAAGATTCCTCCACGCTTTCAATTTCAACCTTCTGTACTCCTTTCTTCTACCTATTGTGCTTTCCTACGGTGGCGTCTACGCGGCTGCAAGATACGGGCTGAGCTCAGCCCATGCCTTTTTGTTATTTGGGTCAGTATTTCTCGCGTCTGTAATATTACGCACGCTCGTGACGCGCGCTGGAAAATTTGGCAGTTTAAGACTCGCCGTAATCGGGTGCTTCATAGTGGCTTCCTTTTTTGTCATGGCATTTTCGCCTACGCTTCCCATTTTCATAACTGGGATGCTGATATTTGCAGTGCCTCACGCTCTTGTATTTCCTGAAACGCAATACCGTGCCTTGAAGACCGTGGACTCCAGTGTCTTAATGAATTCAAGCTACGTGTTCCAGATGTCTTCCGGCGCTGCCGAAGTGCTTTCGCCTGTTTTGGCCGTAGCCGTGATTCGCTGCGCGGGGCTCACCAACCTGTTTACCGACATGTTTCCCATTGCTGTACTCGCCATGGTATACGCGCTCGCGGCCAAATCCGGCTGAGGATTTGGACCGCTCGTTCATCGTTGCAATTTTGAACTTGAGCTGGCTCAAGTGATTGCTGCTTTATCGATTCCAGACTTGGCTGATTTTACAGCACAATACTCCAAACTGGGTGACAAAAAAGAAAAAAGGGAAAAAGAAAAAGAAAAGGAGAGGGTAAGTGACGTTTAGCTGGCCACTATCGTGGTAACCAGGGTTCCGCCGTTGCTCAGCCCGAGCTCTATGTTGTAGGTATCGCCGGATGTTATTGTTACACCGCTCAGTGCTACAGCTGCGGTAGAGCCAGCCGACACAACAGTGGTTCCACCTAGAGTGGCAGGCTTGCCGTTGATACTAGCCGAAATAACGCTAATGGAATTACCAGCTGTATTTTGCAGCGTTATCGTACAGCTGCCGCTGCCGCTGCTTGTGCAGGTCGAGCTCGCCGCCAGAATCGACAGAGGTTGGTTCTTCGAATAGGAGCCGAACAGGCCGAACACCCAGCCCGCCACGGCTACGGCAATCACAATCGTGATTGCAATCAGGATGATGGTCGCTATCACGGGCGATATCGCCCTTCGCTTATTGCTTCCTTTCCTCATCAGGGTCAGCATGCGCCAAGGTGCACTCGGAGACGATATAGACTTTTCGGCTTTATAGTTCCGGGGTCTTTACTTTATCCTCTTAGCAATTTGGGATCCAAAGCCTCCACGAGGGCCATGTACTTCAGACACCCTTTCGATATTCTACGCGATCTAATGGTTTTGTTCGACTGCGTGGCGAGTTCCAAGGTTAGGCCTGTTTCTTTGTATGGTAACGCGGAATCTGCGAAGAATCTGAGAGGGACGGCAGATGGTAGGGGAAGACGGCAGATTATAGGGGAAGCAGGGTTATATCCTTGAAAGAGCGGGCCATCTGAATTGATTGGGTTTTCAGTGAATTCTCAAGCTCTTTATCTCACACCCATATCTTTCTGGCCAATGGCTCAGAAAACTCTAATTGCTACTACGTGACTCATCAATCACGAATTCCAGTCGAGTTGAGACATTAGAATCATTCGCGATCGTTGGGTAAGATAATTTTGAAAGGGGTCCATTTCGGCCCATTGAACCCAGCTACTTCTGCTATGCAGACCGAGAATTCACGGCCACCCCGCTTCAGACTCGATCGGCCTTGACTTTTTAAATTGGCAGCCAGGTGAAATGTAAACTAAGGCTACCTTGGGCGGGTTCCCCCTTCGTTCTCAGGCTCATGTATTTATCCAAAATCAGCGCAAAGAAAAAAGGAAAAAAGGAAAAGAAGGTAAGTGACGTTTAGCTGGCCACTATCGTGGTAACCAGGGTTCCGCCGTTGCTCAGCCCGAGCTCTATGTTGTAGGTATCGCCGGATGTTATTGTTACACCGCTCAGTGCTACAGCTGCGGTAGAGCCAGCCGACACAACAGTGGTTCCACCTAGAGTGGCAGACTGGCCGTTGATGCTTGCCGAAATAACGCTGATCGAGTTGCCTCCAGTATTCTGTAGCGTTATCGTGCAGCCGCTACCGCTGGTGCAGGTCGAGCTCGCCGCCAAGATGGTTACTGGGTTGTTCTTCGAATAGGAGCCGAACAGGCCGAACACCCAGCCCGCCACGGCTACGGCAATCACAATCGTGATTGCAATCAGGATGATGGTCGCTATCACGGGCGATATTCCGCTCTTCCTTCGTGTCCCTAACCTTGTTTTGAGTGTCATCAATAGGGTTCTCCAAAAGGGGAGCCCGCACATTATTTATCCTTTTATGCAAGGGCAACCTTCTTGACACTCCAGTTTGACGAGGCGGTAGGTTCTTCTCAGGCATGAAGAGGGCTCGCACAGAATTTCGCTGCTTAAAGGTTTTCTGGAAGAATAGCAGGGCATGCTGGCACGCGTGCGATGCCGCGCGAAACTCAAGCGGCTTTCCAGAGCCCAATTTGCCTGGGAGAGGAAAGTGAGTGCTGCCAGTGTGAATTCTCTGCACTTCCGCTCTTAATCTTTCAGCACCGATTTGATTCGTTCGCCAAATCTGAAGGGTTTGCAGAGAGCTGCACGACGCTCACCGATTTCAGCAATATCTGGCCGTCGAAGCCCCGGGCGATAGCCTTGAACCCCGCATAGCCATTCATCAACGAGGTACTGAAATTCAGAGTGAAATTTTGCTGAACTTCTGATGTGGTATTTGCAATTTCGAACGATTGTAAGGCGAGGGTGTACGCAAACGCATCACCTCCAACGTCCAGAGTCAGCGTGCCATTTGACCCGCTTTCAAAAATGAAGGCGTAAGTCACACTGTAATTGCCGGGTGGGAGGAAGAAGTAAGCTCCTTGCCACGCTCGCTCGCCCCCAAGGGACGCGTTAGCCAAAACTGAGCCCGCGTTCCCTGAACTGTTCGAGCCAGAGAAGTCGGAAGAAGTGTAAGTCAGAGTCAGCGGCAAAAAATATTGTGGGGAGCCACAATAGCCGCGTTCCAAAAGGAGCATTCCTTCTGCCTCGGCCGCTACGCCAAAGTCACCAGTAGACCAGAGTGCCTGCAGCGCGGAATAAGGGCTATAACCGAAGTCATACACACCGACTGCGTAAAAGAACGGGGAATACGGGTCGACAATGAGCGCGTTAATCGCGCTCAGATTTGGCGTAGTCTGGTAGTAGGACCAAAATTCCTCATTAATTGCGAGCGCGAGGTGGTGCAGCTGGAGCGGATAGACTTCAGGCATGTTTTGCTGCACAAGAACTGTTGAACCGGCGGGGATCATCGACACGAGCGTTTGCAGCTGGTCGTAAGTCCTCCAATCTGGAAGGAGTGATGCATCGAAGGGCACTGGGGTATAATGATTGAAGGGGGCGTAGGGCTCGTAGTAGCTGGCAAAGAGCGCACTCGTGCAGCAGATTCCTATGAGGACGAGAAGGTACGCGCCCCTCTTAAAGCGGAAGCCTGACCTTCCGCGCGCTCTGGCTGCATTTCCTTGAAGGGCTTGAGTCTGGACTAGGTCTAGAACCCGGCCGGCTTTCCCCTGCCTGAGTGTTGGCACCTTCGCGGCCTGTATTCGGGCCAATTTTATGAGCATGTGAGGCAGCTCTTTCCACGAGATGAAGGGTCTGTCGTTTGCCGGTTCCTTCCGCCCAAACCGAATATAGGCCAGCGCGTCTGTGAGCCCAAGAAAAACGAAGGCAGCCATCATCGCGGGATATTGGAAAGTGAATACGTAGGGATAGTAGAGCCCGTAATAACCGGATAGGAGAAGGAGACTAAGGTAAGGAAGGTAAAAGGGCCACCATCTGAGAGATATAAAGGGGACAAACAATAGCGGAGCGAAATACAATAGGAACGTACGAACTAGATTAAGTGATGTCTCTTGAATTGGGGAAAGAGTGGTCAGCTGAAGGTGGACGGCCGAAGCTGTGCCGACTGTGGCTGCAACGGCTTGCGAATTGATGTATGTTGTAGAGAGGAACGTTGAAAGCGAGCCTCCGTAGATAAAGTAGAAGAAATATCCGAATAATGCGATGCAATAAATGTAGAGAATGAAGTAAGGGACTGTCCGCTTCAGTGTTTCACCCCTATCTTCTCCGTACTTGGGTCGAGCAAGATAGAGCTCCATTGCTGAGAATATGAACGGGAATATTGTGTAGGGGAAGCGTACTGAAGCAGCGAGTGCCATGACTAGGCAACTCAGCTTCGAGTCGCCCCGAGTACGGAAATAGTACCCAAAGAGGAATATCGTAGGAAAGAGAGTCTCCACGTGGAAGTCGAACCAGTTCGGACCTGCGAGCGGAAAATACGTGAGGTAAAGACAGGAGACCACGAGTGCCACCCGGTTGCCAAGCCTTCGCTTTGAAATCCAGAATAACGGAAGGCTCCCAAGCCCAATCCAGACAGACTGGAAAATCAGGGCGAACCAGTAGGTTCCTGGAAGGAAAACCAGAATCCAGGGTAGAAGGCTGCCGTGTCCCTGGGGTAGCACGCTAAAGTAGCTTCCGGGGTTCTGCAGCACGTTCCACGCAATCTGCATATTTGCCCCAAGGTCGAGAATCGTTGCTTGGAGGTTCACGAATCGGGTAATCGAGATATCGGACCACACTACGGAATACAGCGCAAACGCGAAAAATGCAGCCGCGTTATAGCGGTCGAGCCTCAAGGGATACGTTCGGATTGTCCACTCTCTATGCATAAATTCTTTGCGCAGGTCCGCCCTTACGACCGCAGGCCCCAACCACCGCGAGCAGATTTGAGTCCGTGACACGCGGGGGGGGAGGAAGAGGTAGTTCAGTAGGAGCGTGTCCAAGAAGCGAAAGAATACGCGGGTCCAAATCTCGTCTTTCCCTCCGTCAAAGCACGCTTTCTAGGGGCGCGATGAGCGGTTTTGCTTGAATACGCCTCCATCCGTCCCTTTGCTCAGGCTGAGAAGACACTCAGGAATCACCCACATCTTATTTAGCGGGTGCGCTAGCTCGGGGCGATAGCGCTTGGGCGACGCTTACATCGAGAGTGTTGAGGAATCCAGTAAGCGCTCTTTCCAGCTCAGGATAATCACTCTCGCCGGCGCAGGGGTGTTCCTCGACGGATATGACCTTTTCATAATCAGCGTTGCGCTCATCCTCCTCAAGCCGTATTTTGCGCTCTCAACCACGCAGCTAGCCCTTCTCAGTTCTTCTGCTTTAATCGGCGCCGTAATCGGTCCAATTCTGTTCGGCAATCTGGCAGATCGGCTCGGTCGGAAAAGACTTTTTCTGATTGACCTCCTTTTCTTCGTGGTTTTCGCCGCAGCTTCAGCCTTCGCGGCGAATTTCTATGAACTCGTGATCTTCAGGCTCCTCCTCGGAATAGGGATAGGCGCGGATTACCCCGTAAGCTCCTCATACGTCGCAGAGTTCGTTGGCGCCCAGAGGCGTGGCAGGGCACTCGCTTCCACTTTCGCGTTCCAGGGAGTGGGAGTGCTCTCTGCCATTGTTGTTGGCCTAGCCCTGCTCGGCACAGGGCCAAATGGCTGGAGGTGGATGCTCCTCTCCGGTGTTGCGCCCGCCGTGATAGTCCTCCTGTTCCGAACGAGGCTTCCAGAAACACTTCGCTGGTACGTTTCAAAGGGCAGGACTGACGAAGCGGGGAAAGTGATTCATGAGATGACCGGGGAAGAGAAAGGTTCCTCGGAAATCGTGGCCGTGGCCCAGCCGACTTCAGCTAGGGAGCTCATAGTTTCTCCTTACAGGCTGAGGCTCTTCTTCGCGTCGGTTAGCTGGTTCCTTGTGGATATAGCAGTCTACGGGATAGGTATATACACGCCCACGTTCATCCATGAGCTCTACGGAGCTAATTCCCCCCCAACATCAAACGAACTTGCCTACGCGGTCATCTATGCCTTTGCGGGCGTAGGTTACGGACTTGCCGTGCTCAGCATTGACCGGATAGGAAGGAAGCCCCTCCAGATAGGCGGCTTTCTTGTGATGGGCCTTGCGCTTCTTATTGGAGCGCTAGAGGGAAGCTCGCTTTCCCTTTTTGGGCTGAGCTCTGTGCTAGCCGTATTCTACGTTGCGGAAAACATGGGCCCGAACACGACAACCTGGGTCTATCCAGTTGAGCTATTTCCTACGAGAATTAGGGGAACGGGTCACGGCTTTGCGGCAACGGTAGGGAAGCTCGGCGCTGTGGCAGGGGTGTACGCGCTTCCTCTCCTTCTGGCGCTCGACCGGTCTGTGATGCTCCTTTTTGTCGCGCTTGCCGCATTCGCCGGCGCAGCTGTCACCGCTGCGCTCGGGATTGAAACAAAGAAGCAGAGCTTGGAGAACGTCTCCGAGGTTTTCAGCTCCTTTTACAACTATATCTCTTCTCTCTCTGACAAACTCGTGAAAAGCGCGCTCGAGCTACACGATCTCTTCTACTCGTTCGACCGCCTGGGTGAGCGCTATGCCGCGATCAAGCAGATTGAGCACGAGGGAGATGAGATAGTTCACGAGGTCTTCACGAAACTGAACCGCTCCTACGCGGCACCGATTGACCAGGCCGAAATATCTGCGCTCACAAAGTCTCTCGACGACGTGCTGGACACGATGCACGCAGTTGCTGTCAGGGTGAGCCTCTACAAACTTGACGCCCCCACTCCTGAAATGCGGAGCATGTCGGATATCATTCTTGAAAGCGTGAATCTAATCCGGGACTCCGTGAGCCAGATGCCGAGCCTCAGGGGGAGCAACAGCATTATGGCCCGCTGCGTAAGGATAAACGAGCTCGAAAACGAAGGGGACAGTTTGCTCAACGAGTCGGTAGCGCGTCTCTATGAACTCACTGACCCTGTAAAGATAATGAAGCTAAAGGAGGTCTATGAATACATGGAAATCGTGACAGACCGGTGTGAAGATGTCGCGGACGTCTTCCGCGACTTGGTTGTCAAATATTCCTGACGCTACTTCGCGCGAAACTCTACGTCTGCTTTTAGCAGCGGAGGGGTCAGGCTGCAAGTCAAAACCGGGTCTTCCGAGATTGGCTGGCGCACGCTCGTGGCTGGCTTAGCTCTCGTAGTCCGGCGTCATGGAGCCGCGCAAGACAGGAGGCATTCAACCCCTGCGCAAGAAGGATTCTGTGGGCCGTCAATTGAGATTGAATTTGAAATTGAGGCTTGAGCGTGCTCCCTTCCGCCTTGATTGACACATCTTGATGGGAGCGACTCTGCCAGCAGTCATGAAAGGCAAATGGCGGCACACCCGCGGCATGCGGCTCGGCCAGCCGGGCTCTAAGGCCCCACTTTAAGATCCCATCTTTCGCGTGCCGCAGCAATACTAAATTGGACTGGTCAAGAGACAGCCAATCTCTGACGAGCGAGCAGAGCTTTGCTGGTAGCCCGCGGCTTCCGCCTTCCTGGTTTTTGCTCCGGAATTCTTGCTTCACCTAAGCGCGCACTTAGCCTGCTTCGTTGCAGTAGGATTAAGAAGACGATTGGTCTGGTAGCCGTGCTAGCAGTGTCCACCGAATGAAATTGTCAAAGTATGACTGGGCGATAATCGTCTCGTACCTGGGATACACTACGTACTGGAGCTATCTTACGATCGTGAAATTTGTGAACCTTAACGCGACGATTCTCGACCTCGGCTCGAACATGCAGATCGCATGGGACGTGATTTCAAAACCGTCCAGCTATTTTTCGGTTGTCCCCGCAAGTCACGGCAGCTTGCTCCCCTGGGTTCTGATATTTCTTCCCAGAAGCTTTTTCTTCGCGCTTGCCTTTCAGTCTGCCTGGCTCGGGCTTGGCGCCCTCCCGCTATTCTGGGCTGGGAGACGGAAACTGGGCGACCCGCGGATTGCGCTGATTCTAGCGGTTCTTTATCTCGTGTATTTTCCCTTGGCCGGCCCCAACTGGTTCGACTTTCACGTGGAGACTCTCTTTCCAACTTTTTTTATCTTCGGTTATTACTTCTACTCAAGAGGGAGCCACTATCTCGCTGCACTCTTTTTCTGCCTTGCGGCGTCGATCAGATTTCCGTTTACCGTGTTTCCGCTCCTTTTTTCCGCAATTGAACTCGTGATTTTGGGCTTTTCACGGAAAAGCGGGAGTCCAAAGAAGCTGATGCTGCAATATTTAATAATACTCGTTTACTCAGGAATGGTGAGCACATATTTCATAGCATTGGTTGCCCACGGCTCGCTTTCGTCGCTATTCGGGCAATATGCCTACATCAACCTTCCGGGAGCGAAATCAGGCGCATCAGGCGTTTCGGGTGGATACGCAGCTTTTGCTGGCAACTATAATCCAGTGATAGCATCAGAAACATTCCTCCTTTTTTTTCTCCCCCTTGCATTCCTGCCGCTTCTATCTCCCCGCTGGTGGCCCTTCTATTCGCCTTACCTCGTGCTCCTCTTCAGTTCGGGCTACTACGGATTCTACTATCCCTACGTGTTCGAACTGCAGTATACCGTGATACTCGCGCCCTTTGTGTTTCTCGCGGCTCTTGACGCAATCCCCAAAATCAAAGGGCTCCTCTTGGCGGAAGGTAGTTCGCCTTGGCGGGAGTTAAGTCGGTACTCGGCTCCGGCTCTCCGGCCAGGCCGCGCAGCAGGAAGAAGGGCCGCATATGCCGGGCTCATCGTTCTCATGGTTATTCTATCTGCAATCTCCGCAATCTATTTCGAGCCTTATGGCCCCCTGAACGGAACTACCGCGCAGCCGTTCAATGCCACCCTTGAGCCAGCCCTCAGGCAGTATAGCGAGCTCGAGCAATTGATCGCGCTCATCCCCAAGGGCTCGGTCGTGCTCACCCAGAACAACCTTCCGCAAGTTTACCCGGTTCAAGCTCACGGAATCCGCGAAGTTATAGATTCGGCCTTCTGGAAGTATACTCAACCCATTCCAAATCTGAGCGCGATAAATGCGATTCTCGCGGACCCATGGAATCCGTGGTTCGGCGTCGGGGGCGGAACGATCCCGGATTACAGCGTTTCCAGTGCTCTCCGGCTTCTCCTTGACAACGGCACCTTTGGAATATTCGGTGAGGCCGAGGGAATCATACTCGCAGTTCGGGGCTATTGTGGTTCGCCCGTCTATTATGCGCCAGTGAATCTTACAGTAGCGATAGACGGCTCGGGTTCGTACTCCCTCCCGCTCCTGCCCCCGGGAGAATACTTGGCGAGCTATTACGGAAGTCTGCCCTCGAGCTACGCAGGCTCAAACATCACACTTGCTGCCAGTTCGCCTCTGGGCCTGCCACTCGCCGCGTTCAGGAGCTATCCGCTGAACGCGACGGACCTTGGAGTAAGCCATCAGTTCATGCTGAGTTTCAACGTTACCGGTTTCAGCGAAACAGTTTCGTTCAGCGCGTACGTGGGGGCCCTGAACATTTTCCCACAACTGAGCAAGCTCAGTATCATGCAGCTATCTCCATCTTCAGGCTGTGCGGGTTGAGCGCCTGAGCTCGTGTTGCTCTTATAGCAGTTGGGGCCTTGCCCAATCACTCTGTCTCCGAAGCTCTGAGAGAAGCCAAGGTGAAGCCAAATATTTTAGGGAGCTGGCGGGGGTTATTCTCTGCTTCCTTGAGGCTCCTCGCCCACGCGCGGAAGGTGGACTGGGCAATCCTGATTGGCGAATCCTGGGAGGTAGATCTCTCGCCTTCGGCCCGCTTTAGTGCAATATTTCGGGTGCTGTGGGGCGAGCTTGCAGCCGGAAGCCACAGCCGTTATTCCGGAGGAATAGCAGAATCAGTCCCAATAGAAGTGCACACCTTGCCACGGAAAAAATCTGGGTTACTGCTGGCAGCTGTAACGGGGAAGAGACCTCAAACCACTCGAGCAGTATTGCCACGTTCAGCATATCGAACTCAAGAAACACGAAGTACTCGACCAATCCCGCTCCTGCGAAGGCTGCGGCGAACAACGGCAGGAGCAGGATTACAAGCTGAGGGGCGAAGACATAGCTACCCAGCAGGAATGCTGAGAGGGAAAGCCAGGAAAAACCTCCCGCGTATTTTGTAAGCGCACTGGCGTTAAAGCTCTTTAATCCCGCCTGGTTGCTCGCCTGCCGAGATCCAGCGGGGCTTCCTTCCTGCCGGGCGGAAGCTGGCTTCGGAGCGGCCGCCCTTGCTGCAGGGTAAAGCGCGAAGAACGAACCCGCAATCACTGCGAGCGAAAGGTATTTCGCGTAAATACTGGTCAGGTTCGAGTTCAGTGCCGGTATCAGAACCAACCAGGAATCCTCCATTGTTACGTTTACGTGGAAGAGGAATTCCTCGAGCCAGCCGTGGTAAGAAAGAATGATAAAAGGGAGATTGATGACTCCCCACGCGGCGAGCGCGCAGCCGAGAAGCGATAGCCTTCTTTTTTTGCCTGGCAGGATTAGGAGCGCGACAATCGGCACCGCAGAAATCAGGCTCGTTGCAGCAGATATCCCAAAGAGCATCCCTGAACGAGGAACCTTCCCGCCCAAGTAGCTATTGATTGCGAGCATCATCGAATAGCCTCCAAGAATGTACCAGTTATAGACAGAATAGAACCAGAAAGTAGGGGCGAGCACGAGAAAGCCAAGGAGCGGAAGTTCGGGTTTCTGGGTCAGCCTGCGGACGAGCTTCTCTGTCTCGTAGACAGTACCCAGCGCAAATGGATACATCGCTAGAGCGGTGACGATATAGTAGCGCTCAAGAGAGTTGATTTGTCCGAAATAGAGTCCCACCTTTGCGGCAAGATAGAAGAAAAGCGCTGTAAGCACAGGATATTCAAAGGTCGACTGCGTGTACGGAGCGAGCAGATGACCACTCGCGGTCTGTCGATTGAATATGTAGACTATATCGCTGTACTCATTTCCGGGGCTGTGGATGATTGCGGAGAAGGCATACGCGAACGTGGTCAGCGAAAATAGGAGCAGAACATTCTTTCGCAAGAAGATTTCTTGAATGCGCTTGAAAGCCATCTGCAGGCGAGCACTCACTTACCAGGATTATCTGAGGCTCACTATTGAATTCTTGTATCCCAGCAACTCTTGTGCGCTGGTCCGCTTGAGCACAGCGTCTTATTACGCGGGCCCCGGTTGGCCCAAAGCTTGGGTTCAGTGCGCAGACATTCCTGTTGATGCAACCATTCAAACGGCCGCTCGCTGCGGCAACTTGCGCAGCGTGGCCCCGGAGGAGGTATATGGGGCGAGCCGGGCCTCTGCCAGTCTGGGTTTTGCGGAGCACCTCGACGAGCTACCAATAAATAACAGGGAAATCGTGCGAGAATGCTGGGAGACCAGTTCAACCGTGCTTAATACCACGCCACCATTACGAGAAGGTGTTCTATGTCCCAGGATTCGTGCTCTCGGGTTCAGCGCTTTCTCCAAAATCGGAGGGCAAAGGTGACACCTTCGACGCGCTTACCCGGGCCGAACGCAGGCGGCAGGCTGGGCGGGATTTCCCTGCGAGCGCGCATCTGTTTTGCCGTCTTTATGCTTTTCGCCATTCTACTCGCTCTCGGGACGCCGCTCGAGCTGCTTCCTACCTCTTCGGCGGCCGCGGCGCCTGGAACTCCCATGAACACGGTGTCGCCAGAGTGCAAGGTTCAGACTTCGTCACTTCCGGGGGGCAAAACCACATTAAAATTCGCGAATTCCAGGGGAGGCGTGCTTGTCGCAGTTGTAGCTGCCTCTGATATACAATCTCAGTCGGGGTCGTTTCTGTTCGAAAGCGCGAGCAACTATACGGTCTGGTGGAGCAACCGTGCGGGATCAAACTCCTACACGCTTATTTCTGGCCCGGGCGTCGCGAGCGCGATGAGTTGTAATCTTGGCCTCAGTCTCCGGCTTCTGGGATTCGTTTCAGGTCGGACGAACTACACTGTGCCGGTGGGAAGCGGGGAAGCAATTTTCGTGCTCGCCTTGTGCATGGGAAGCCCAGGGGAGTGCACTGACATGAGAGTCGGCCCGTATAATTCAGTAGCACCAGTGATTGTCGGCCGAAATGCGACAGGAGAATTCATCGACTTCTACTATGCGCTCGTTAACTCGACGCAAAGCACGAACTTGACGCTTGGGCTAAGGGGTGGTTTCAGCTCAGTCTACTTCTTCTCCGTGTCCGACTACCAAACTGGGCGGCTTGTTGCCGCTCTCAGCCCCTCTACGGCTGCTGTCTACGTGAATGGAACAAAAGTGGGTTCGGCGAATGGCCTGCTAAACATTTCTCTTCCCTATGGAGTATACAACCTTACATTTCAGGCGCCGGGCTACTACAATCTCAGTCTGAACGAATCGGTCTATGGAGGAGTGACGACAAGACTGAACGTGCAGCTCAGTTCGATCTTTTCTGTAAAGCTAGAAGGACTGGACAAGACTCTGGGGCTCGTTATCCCGGCAATTCCTTTGTTCGCAGCTGCCGCAGTGGGAATTTTCAAGTACAGATACAGGTGGAGGATTCAGAATCGCAAAAAGGAGGAAAGTGCGAAGAAGCCGCGGCTCTAGGCGATTGACCGAGCTTTAGATTGTCCATTTGTCGATTTGTCCATCTGTCCATTTGTCCGACAGGCCCTGGCTTCCCGATCCCTCTTTGTGAGTGGGCCTCTCTCTAAATTTCCCACGCTCAAGGTCTCCTCGGCTGGAGAGTGCTTTCTGCAATTGAGCGAGTAACAGGTAGAATCCCTCTGCCAGTAGGTTTTCAGGAAAGCCGGCAAGAAGGTGGAAAAAGGAACTAGGAATTACCAGAGTACAAATCTTTCAGTTAGAGGGGGTTGGATTACATTCGACTTGGTCGGTGTCGATTTACCCTACGTGGGTCGGTAGCTCGCCTGCCCAAAGGGGTTGTGGGCTGCAGAACCGGTCGTTTAATGACCGGACCGGAATGCACCAGAGAAGTATCGTGGTGTCAAGCAGAGGAAATCTGAGACCCGGATTCTGGCACGAGCTTAATACACCGCGACCGGAAAATCGGCTGTTCCGGAGTGCCCTAAACTCTTGCTTCTAGTTACTATCTTTGCGCTGATTGCGATTGGAAGCGCGAGCATGCTGCTTTCAACAGTTTCAGGTGGGGGTAACAACGTGGTGATGATTCCGATACTCGTACTTGTCTTCAACTTCAGCCCGGGAGAAGCCATAGGCACATCATTCCTTGCGCTAACTGTTGGAAGCGCTGTCGCAGTAGCAGGGTTCGTAAGGGCTGGACAGCTTGAGCTGAAAAGTGGAGTCGCATATGGCGCTCAGGTCGCGCCTGGCGTGGTGATAGGTACTTACCTATCCTACTTGGCAGAAGGACCGCTCTTCAGGCTCTTCCTCGGGCTTGTGGTCACCAGTCTCGCAGCGGCGATGCTGCTTAGAGGAAGGTTCCGAAGTGCGAACGCAGTTCCCGGTAGCAAACCACAATCTTCTCCCTCGCCATCTCAACCGAGGTTCGCCGCCATCCTCTTGGTTTCTACAGGATTCTTTGCAGGCTTCTTCGGCCAGGGTGCGGGATTAGTGCTTGTACCCGTTATGCAGTTCATAGGGCTTCCGATCGTGGCCATCCTGGGCACAGTCCGTATTGTCGGAATTATGATAGGAGCTACCGGCACGCTCGCGCGGCTTTCTGTACATGAGGTGAACTTTGGCTATGGCGCAGCGCTTGCGGTAGGAACTGCAATAGGAGGGTTTCTGGGTGCGAAGATAGGTACGAAACTGAAAGCGGAAATTCTGAGAGTGGTTGTGGCGTCGCTAATAGCACTGCTCGGAGCGCTCCTTGTTGTCACGAGTTTGTTCTGAACCAAACCATGGTCTACGCTTTTTACTTTCAGCCGCGGCAAATGTCGACGTTATGCCGGACCATTCTGCAGCCCCCGGGGTAGACCGTGGTGCGAAGTCAGCTGTATAAGAGAAAATCGCGTCTCTTCTCTTCGAAGGCTTGGTCTTCTTGTTTTACTTTTTCAAAGAGGTCGCCGAGACTGCCATTTGTAATTGACTCGCGAACGACTGACGTGCCAGCAAGTCTATCGAACGCGTCGGTTTTGAGCTGAAATTTCCCGTCGTACTTACGCTGTATTGTCTCAAGCACTCGCACGCTGAACTCGAAGCCATTGAAGGCATTCCTGTCAAGCACCACTATCTCGATTCCGTTGCACTTTTCCCCTTTGAATTTCGAAAAAGTCGGAGTGAACTTGGCCTCAATCGCTCTTACGCCAGGGATGTTCATGCTGTTCACTTCGCAGGCGAGCGAGTAGCCGTCAATCCAAGGTGCGCCCACAATTTCAAACGGTTTGGTGGTTCCCCTGCCTTCAGAAATGTTTGTCGCCTCAAAGAGCACCTGGCCAGTGTAGACAGTCGCAGTTGCCAGGGTGGGCATGTTCGGGGAAGGCATTACCCAGGGGAAGCCCGTATCGTCAAACCACATTTCCCGCGCCCAGTTTTCCATGGTGCAGACACGCAGCCTGACACGGCCATGATAAACTTCCGCGTTGATCATGGACGCAACTTCGCCCATGGTCATGCCATGCCGGAGTGGAATAGAGTACACTCCGACAAACGACCTGTGGCGCGTGTACTCAAGAACTGGACCCTGGACTGCGACGCCGTTAACTGGATTGGGCCTGTCAAGGAGCAAGAAGTCGATATCATGTTTTGCGCAGCTTGCCATTGTGTTTACCATGGACCCGAGCTGGGTGTATGCCCTGGTGCCCACGTCCTGGGTGTCAAACAGCACAGCGTCCAGCTCCGAGACTACTTCGTCAGGAAGGCTCTTGCCTGCGTCTACTGGGTAATCCGCGCTCTTTTCTTTCGGCCCTTTGCGCCCGGCTCCTTTAGCTGAGCCTACTGGTAGGGCGCTTTCTCTCGTAAGGTGCTGGTATACGCTGTAGATTTTTACTCCAAATCGCTCGTCATAATGCGAAGGAACTGGCTCGCCGGCTTGCTCTGTCAGATAGAACCCGTGCTCAGGAGAAAACATGCATTCCACCTTTACAGAGTATCTCTCCCTAAGATAGTCGAGGCTGTAGACCAAGGTGGAGCTCACGCCCGTCCTGTTGGACACCAGGCCCACTTTCTTCTTAGAGAGTTCTCTTGCGAGTTCGGCTGGGATTGCCTCAAGACCAACCCTGAAAGCCGGCTTTGCCAGAAGCTTCCTTTTAGACGGAATATCGAGTCGCAGTTACGGGGACGCATGGGCCAGTATTTACTTCTTCCGACGACCACGTACTGAAGAGAGCTCGGCTTGCTACTCAGGGAGGGTTTGCGGTATTGACTTGCTCAAGCTATAGGAGGGCCCGGCCCGGACGCAGATGCGCGCGGACCTTGGGGCAGTCACAATTCTTCCGTGGATGTTCTGCAGATGTTGCGTCAGGCGCGTGGAAGGCAGGGCGGTCGCAGCTCGACACCCTTAAGAGAGCAGAGGTTTCCAAAAGGGCAGATTCGCTGTGAAATGGGTAACCAGAGAGAAGGCCAAAGTAGACAGGATAGCCTGCCCCTGGCTCATAAAGAAATTCGTTGACCCTCAGGCAGAGTTCCTGTTTGTTCCCAAAGAAAGAGTGCTGGAAATTGCCAAAGCCGAGAACGCAATTCCTTTCGATACCCCGGGGGCGGAGCTCACGCATTACAAGGAGGGTGGGGAGGAAAGGGTAAGCTTCGACTCGATTATCAAGAAGTACGGGCTCACGGACCCCGCGCTCCTCGAACTCGCTAAGATAGTCCGCGGGGCTGACTCTTCAATACCTAATCCCCCCAAGGAGTCACCTGGCCTTAAGGCCGCAGCAGAAGGTTTCAGAAAGGTGGCAAAGGACGACTTTGAGAATATCAAGCTCCAGTTTCCCCTTTACGACGCGTTGTATAGCTACTGCCAGCAAATAATTGAGCAAAGTTCCTGAAGGGCATTCCAATTTCGAGAAGCCGGATGCGGGCAGCTTGGACACATTGCCAGCCAGCTTGAAAAATCATTTACGGCGGTAATCGCAGTGGATCGGCATCGCACAATTGGGCAATCTTGAGCACGCGATTCGTCAAATCGCTCGCGAAGGAGCAGACCTGGTCCGAGGATGTCGGGCATCTCGCGAGCCCTAGCTGAAATCAGTCCAGGGTATCTGCTCTTTCTGGCTGCAACTTACCGGGGCCAGTCAACTTCTATCATGCTAGGCCAATCTTTTCCTTGATCAGTTTAACATCTAACTCTAGGCGTGAAAAACGACTGTCCATCCACGACTTTATGTCAGTCCTGAGTCCTCTTAATTCGTCCCGGCTCTCGTCTTGTTTTAAGAGCATCTCCTTGATGTCACCATTCATCTCAACGCCAGTCTCCGCGATTTTCACAAGCTGTTCCAGGCTGAGCGTGTCCCTGAATTCCGCGACCTGAGTAACCTTTCCTACGTAATCTTCAACTTTAATGGACGAAACTCGCGCTGCGGGCGGCCATTCTGTCTCCACTGACTTCAAGAACGCATTGACTTCGCTAGAGTCGCCTTCGGCCAATACCTCGACCGCATGCTCACCCACATTACTCGCACTCAACCCGGCCAGCCGGTTTGCGCGGCTCAGGAGGAATAGCTTGTACCCTACGTCCTGAACACGGCTGCCGCTTGTTGTGACCTTCTTCCGCAAATGACGACCATGGGCACTTGTCGCCTGGTCATATAAAGTAAATCGCCTTGGCTAGGCACCGCTGGATATGTTGTGACCCCCTCCCGCGGCCAGAGTGTGCGGGCTTCCTGCCTCGCAGAGCACACTAGATTCCTCCTAGGGAGGCTACGCAGGCACCATCTTCCACACGCGTGGATTCCCCGCCGTCCAGGGGTACACTCACAGACGCGCATGCAGCCATGCCTAATTGGCTTGCCTTTATCTCATTCCTAAAGGGTGTGGGTTCTCGCGCCCGCACTGTGATAATACAATCGCGACGCCCGGGCCAATTCACAGTTCGAGCGTGACCCTGCGGTCAGGTTTTTTGCGCCCCTGATGTGGAAATCCCTCCGCATACAATGCCCTTTGAATTGTTCCGCTTGACGCCTTCCCTATAATATACTCCTAATAGGCTACGCCACGATTCATCCAGCCACTGGTCATCTACTTACACTCCCGCAGGGCTGGGAGAAATGAGGAGTCAGATGTTTCGCCTCGGGACCAGTCTGGCTCTTGGAATAGAAAACTTTCTGAAGCGAGGGGTTTTTTGGTGTTGTCCTTGCGAGCCTGACCAGATTGAGAAGGCAACCTCCAGTATCTGGAGACGGTGCCCGTAAGCGGGTTTCTCTGCGATTTCTCGACGCCACCCGTGTTCGCGGCTGTGCCAGTAGCAGCTTGGGAAACTGGAAAGCACAAAGGTTTCAGCCGTGAGTGGCCCAACTGCCAGCGATGAGCTACAAAACTCCCTCAATCAGCGTGGAGCGTTGTCCGGGAGGGTATAGGATGCCGGCCGCATGAGCAAGCCGCCGCACCCAATACGCGCAGTCAATCTTGGGTGCCCCAGCTAATCCCAACTGCCTGAAACGCTGCAGCTGTTCTGGTTCCGCAGTGATTAGGGGCCGGACATCCACTACGCCTGCCAATATTGGAGAGAGGGTAAAATAGAGGGACCGTCTGGTATGAAGAAATATTAAAATCCATTGAACCTCCTGGAAAAACTCTCTTCCGCTTGTTCAAGGGCTTAGCACTAATACCGTGCGCGCGTATCCATTGTCGACCTAAATGTCTGTCGGAAAGAAAAGCATAGGTTACATAGCTCTAGCGGCAGCTGTTGCCGCGGTGATAATCGCCATTTCAGTTGTTCTGCCATTCGGTCATATCGCGCAACCTCCTCAGACGCAGTCAGTCGTCGCTATTCAGCTGACCGACCCGCCCCAGGTGCCAGCCGGAACCCAGTGGCTCAACCTGAGCTATTCGAGCATAACAGTGCTCTACTCGACTCCATCCACATCTTCATCGGCTTCGGGACAGAGTAGCATCTCAGAGACCACATTCACGCCCTCGGCGGGCAGTGCAACCGTGGACCTCATGGCCCTGGAGAATGTGTCGCAGACTGTTGCTACCGCCGATGTTCCATCGGGCGCGACTGTTTACTCAGTGACCTTCGTAGTGTCCAGCGCCAAAATTGACGTAAATGGCCAAGTTTCGCAAGTCAGTCTTGCTTCGGGTAGCAACCTGCAGGTTACAATCGCCCATCCTGAGCCAGTCCAGAGTGGTTCATCTATTCTTCTTGAGCTCAACCCTGTTATAGTCAACGCTACGAATGGCTATACACTCATTCCTTCTGCCGTGGGTATCATGTCGAGCTGCGGCTCTAGCGACAGCTGCGAGATAGGTGCCAAGACCCATGTCACCAACAACGAAGAGGGTGAGCTGAACAGCGCAAGAGGTTCGCTCTCAGCCAACATCACCTCGTTCTCGGTGAGCGGCGAGACTACCACGTTTTCCGTTCAGGTGAACAACACAGGAAACACGCCTGTAATGCTGGTAGCCATAGGGCTCCATGGAAGCTTTACGGTAGCCGGGGCCGGCTGCCCGAGCGGAAGTGGCGAAGGCGACGCTTCGCAGCAGGGAATGGGAGATGGCGGCCACTGTGAACACCCCAGCGAAGTTGTGTTTGTGCCAGCGGTCGTAGAGTCAAGCTCCAGTTCAACTTCCATAACCGCTTCCCCTTTGACCTCGGCAGCAGGCTCTTCCAGCTCGACCAGCAGCTCTTCAAGTTCCACTTCAGGCACTGGTGCATCAGGATGCATTACCGCTCAGCTCCGGCTTGTCTACGGTGGCGAGCAAGGCGATAACGCTGAGAACAATGTTGAAGGAGGAGGACTGAATATTACACCCGGCCAGTGCTACGTGCTCACATTCAGCGGCATTATCTCTACGGGCGCATCAGGGCATGTGCTCATCCCCAATACCTCGTCAGGACAGTCTTTCGAAGTCCACGTGATCGCTTCGGCAGGCGCGGAACTCCAGCTTGGCTGCTCCATAAGCAACAGCTTGCTCATGTGTCCTCTCTCCACCTCGAGCCTCTCAATAGGGCTGGATAACTGAGTCAGCGAAATGCGGGATATGCACAACAACCTCTTTTTTTTAACTTTTTCTCCTTTTTGATACTTGGCCCGTCCTTCCAGCGCGTTTATCGCAGTGCGAGCGGGAAAGCCCACACCCTTTCGTGGGTGACGTGAAAGCGAGCTGCTTAATTTCCGCGCAAGGCACTTGGGTGGGCATCTGTGAAACGTGCGTACGCTTACCTTTTCTACCCCTCTCAGAGCAGGGTAAGCTGTGTCAACAAAGCAGTAAGCCCTCGTGCTTTAGCCGTGGGAGAACGTCACGAGATTTACATAAATAGGAGTGCAAGTTGTTACCAGAGGCGGTATAGTCTTCTGTGACTCAGATGACAGGGAAGAGAGAGAAGTCCTCGGCGATGGCCAAGCTGCTCGAATCCTCCATCACTGAAACTATTCAGCTCTCTCTCGGGAGTGTTGTATATGGCGCGCTCTCGCCCTTCCTGCATATGAGCGACTACCCTTACCGCCCCGGTCTCTTTGACAAGGATTTGCGTGCTTTCTTTGGTGGAACCGCTGCCGTAATCGAAATCATGGCGGTTAAGGATATGTGTAGGAAGACGGGGTTGCCCTACTATCCGGCAGAGCCGTTCAGTTTTGAAGCATGGTGCAAGGAAATAGAAGCTCACCTGGCAAAAATGAAGGGGGGAAGCTGAACACGCCCAAGAAAAAAAGTAGCCGGAGCCTAGTAGGCAGGCTGTTATCGTCGGAGGTCAAGGGCGACCTATTGGTGCTCTTCAGGAGAAATCCTGGCCTCATAGATTCAAGCGAGGGGGTGGCCTCGCGCATAGGGCGTCGCGCGAACGAGATTGAACCGGACCTCGCAGATTTGACGGAGATAGGGATACTTGACAGGATCAAAATTGGCAGGCTGAACGCCTACCGGCTCAATATTAAGAGGGACATTGAAGTCCAGAAGCTCGTGGCCATGAATCTGACAAAGAGGGGTGGCAGGTGAGCGCACCGCTTTCCCGGGTGCCCACCGGCATTCCAGGCTTTGACGAGATGTTGAAGGGGGGCTTTCTCAGGACGGATTCGGTTCTTTGCGCAGGAAGTGCTGGCACGGGAAAGACAACGCTTGCGCTACAGTATCTCGTAAACGGAGCTCAGCTCTACGGCGAAAACGGGATATATGTCACTTTCGAAGAGCTTCCGGACCAACTCTATCGTGATGCGCTCAACCTCGGTATGGACCTGAAAAAGCTGGAGAATGAAGGAAAACTGAGAGTGGTTTGCACCTCTCCCTCTCTGCTACTCGAATCGGGGGGAATGGATGTCCTAGAGCAACCAGTGCGTGAACTCAGGGCATCGAGAATAGTTATCGACTCGTTGAACCACCTGAGCATGCACGTAGACGGAAACCGCCTGAGAAGCGAAGCCTACCGGCTAGTAAGATATCTCAAGGTGAGAAGTCTGAGCTCGTTCCTCATATGGGAGATTCCGAGGATCACCGGCGACACTTTTTCTGTAACGGATATCGGCCTGAGCTTTGTGGTTGACACGATCGTAATGCTCCGGCACGTGGAAATCAGGTCTTCAATGAAGGGTGTTGTGGGGGTGCTAAAGATGAGAGGAAGCGCGCACGACACTAGGCTCAGAGAGTATGTAATAGGTGACAAGGGGCTGCGGATAGCCGAAGCATTTGGGGATTACGAGGGACTGATGACGGGAGTTCCGAGGCTCGCGGAGCAGACTACGAGAAAGTTCGAAGAGTGGCTGATTGCGCAGCCGGCACGTGTACCCTCGGTTTCTTACGACAAACTATGCGCCGAGGTTCTCAGGCTACCGGGAGTAAGATATTGCGCCGTACGTGATGTCTATGGGAGCGCCATTGCCGGGGGCCAGAGACCCGGAATTCCTGAAATGGAAACTGTGCAGGAGCGAATTGACTCGGGTTTCAGGGTGTCGCTAATGAGCGCAGTCCTGTCGAACAGCCCGCCATCATTCGGCGCGCCCGCAGGGCTCACCATGCTCTACGAAAACGTGGCGATGCTCGTTTACCCGCTTGGGGCAGGTGCTGTGCTCGTCGCAAGCATGCCGCCAGAGGATTCCGCGTTGACGCGGGTAAACATAAAGCGTATCATTGACAAGTTTGTAGACAAGTAGAGCCGGCTTCGGGTGTTAGGAGGTTTTATTGGCACTCGCGAGCTGGTTCGCAATCCGATACGCTCTGGCGCAGCAACCAAAAGCCAGAGGAATATGGCAGTCCGGTTCTGAAGTAATACTGGTTACGGTCACGCACGACGACCTCTTCCGGATACTCTAGGGGTCATGAGCGAGGGGATGAGCAGGACCCCAACAATGCCACTTCAGCCAACAACCATATTAGGAGGGTGACCACACCCTCCAATACCGTCATGGCGTTCTGCGCGTACTGCGGTTCTGAACTCGAAGCAAACGCCTCTTTTTGCCAAGTTTGCGGCAAGCCGGTTCAGCCACCAGCCACCCAGCCTGGGGCGAGCGCTCCGGGCGCGCCTGAGTTGGCGAGCCCGGGGAAGATTGGTGTGACCCAGGCCGTAAGAATGCGGGAAGAGTCGGACAGGGTGATGTCTGTGGCATGGATTTTCCTGCCATTGCTAGGCGTTGTATTCGGCATCGTTGATGTCGCGAGCATCTTCATTCTCGGTTTAGGCGCGCTGTTCCTTGCTTTTGGCCTTGTTATGGTGGATTTGTTATTGTTCCTGGCTTTCTGGTACCTGCTAATTTCAAGGCGCAACAATCACTTCAGGAGGGACAAGCTCCTTAGGGACGGTCTTGTAGAATACCTGAGGCAGGAGGCGGCTGCAATGGGGAAAACGAATGATATTAACGTGGAGCTAGCTACAATGAACTCGATTAACGGCGAAGCGAGCGCCGAGGAGAAGGAAAAGTCGGCTGTGCTCTGGATTATCTTGGACACTGTCACATTTGGTTTACTAGGCCTGTATATTCTCTACTTCCTTACTAAGGACCCCTACAAGCATGATAGTAGGCAGCAAGCGTTCATGCAACAAGTGCAATCTGCTCTATCGAAGTTGGGTAAGACCGCAGTAAATCCGTCATGGAAGGTTCTCCCTTCGAGGAGTTACTTTCTTTATCTGGTTCTATCCATAATTACTTTCGGCCTCTTCGAGTTCTACTGGAACTACGCTTTGATAGTAGACTTGAACAATCACTTCAAAGCTCAGTGGCAGCTCGAAGACAGTATTCTCGCAGCAATCTAGAAGGCCTTCTGCCCAAGCTTTCCTGCTGGAGCGGACTGGAGCGAGAGTTACTGAGCAACGTTCCAATGCTTTTTTGCCGATTGATGTGGCTGGAATCATAGCGCGTTGGAGAGATTGTGCCGAGAGGAATTCGCTCCATCCTCCTCATGTATCGGTTATACAACCTACGACAGGACACTTGGTTAACTAGCGAATCTCCTTGGCACCCGTCGAAGGGCTCTGAGCCTCCGTCGGAACTCCTTTATACTGCCCCTCTGGGGTGGGACTGAAAGTCACTATCATGCCTATGGACTCGAAGCCGCTCACCTCTGATACTTGGCCGGCGTTCGAGCGACTTGTGGAAAAGCACCACGGAATCTTTGGGGGATGCTGGTGCATCTCCTTCCACCTTGAGCCGGGCGAAACAAGGCACGGAGCTGCCGCATACAAATCGATGAAGAAGGCGCTCGTCCGGAAAGAGAGGGCCCATGCCGCGCTCGTCTTCGACGGAAGAGAAGTGGTAGGATGGTGCCAGTTTGGGCCAACCTCGGAGCTACCCAATATCAGGAGCAAGAAAGCCTACGAGGATGGACTGGAGTCGCTCCCCGACTGGCGGATCACCTGCTTCTTCGTAGACCGGGAACGCCGAGGGGAAGGAATCGCTACGTTCGCTCTCTCCCAGGCAATTCGGGAGATCAGGGGCCTTGGCGGGGGGATAGTTGAAGCCTATCCCGAGGATTACACCGGCCAGAAGATTTCAAGTTCATTCCTGTGCAGCGGAACGCTGGGAATGTTTGAGAAAGCTGGATTCAAAAAGACACGGAAGATTGCAATGCACCGGTGGGTCGTCGTTCGCCGGCTTCCTTCCAAGCCAATGAGCCGCATAGCGGGCTGAACGCTCTCGTTTCGCCCGTTCGCAGAGTGCTGGTGAGCGCACAGAGACTGCGCGGTGTAATGCAGGCCATACGCATGCGCGGGTCTCAATGTTTAGTTGGCCAATCCTTTAACCAGTCCCTGACAACGAGAGAGCGGGCAGTTTGCATTAAAAGAGCTTTGGTGCTTCAAGCCTGTAGATGCCAACAACGAGCAGGAATTCAGAAGGTCCGTTCGGTGGCGCTCAAGCTGGGCTCGAGTTATAGCGACGGACGGGCCAATCTTTTCTAGCCTCCTGTACGAGATCAAAAAGTACAAGGGAAGTACCCGCCCCCAAGCGCACATCTAGTTGCGAATGCGCCCACGCTAACTCTGTTGCTAAAGGTAGTCGGAGAGACTGCGTCTCCCTGTAGGCGCGCTACCGCTTAGTTCAGAAGGAAATCTGAAAAGAGGAAGTCCAGCGACTTCCCTGAACTGGTTCACGGAGGCCGGCGCGAAGCCTGCATAGTGGTTGTTAAAGAACACGAACGCTCCAGTCGGCTGGATACGCCACTCGTTACTCAGCCTGCGAGCCCAGCGCGCGGTAACTTCCCTGCGGTCTTTCTGGATTCTATCGAATTTCGTGAGCTCGCGGTCTCCAACAAACCGGAGATACAGGAAATCGGTCGTAGCTTCTGGCGGAGTCTCGAGGTATTGCGAATACGCCCATGCGAAACAGGTTCTTGTCGAGCGCAGAAGTTCGTAGGTTTCGTCCCGAAACCAAGACCTGTGCCTGAACTCGACCGCCCACCTTCGCTCGCCGCCCTTCAGCTTCTCAAGAAAGCCCGAGAACGCGTCCCAGTCGCGCTCGAATTTCAGGCTGGGAGGGCACTGAATCAGAGTGGCTAGGGTCTTCTGGCTCAACGGCTCCGTGTTCTTCAGGAACTGCGCGAGCTCTCTCTCGACCCTCCTGAACTTCGCGTCGTGAGTTATGGATTTGACGAGTTTGAGAGAGAATCGAAAGCCCGGGGACGTACCCGCGGCCCATGAGCGCACTAGCTGGGCAGCTGGAGTTCGATAGAATGAGCTGTCCACTTCGACCGTGTCAAACGCGCCAGAGTACAACCTCAGAAAATCACTCGGGCTCGTGCTCACGGGGTAGAAGGGACCGACCCAGTCCGGATATGCCCAGCCCATGCACCCCGAGCGGATTTCCATCAATGTAGAATGGCTCTCGGACTCCTGATTAGGGTTCCGTTCTCCACCCTCAGCTCATCCACTGGCTGAGGCTGTGCATTAGTGATACCATCTTATGGTTCGGATTCTGAGACTGACCAATAGTCTGAGCTTCTGCTTTCAGTGGCATTTTGCTAGAAGTGGTTTGGGAAGTGGATAGACTGGCATGGGCTCTTCTCTGCTGTTGACCAATCCGATTGCTGCCTCCTGCATTTGGTCACAAAATTGTGTGGCGGCAAATTGGTATCGCATCGCGGTTGCTGGCGAAAACGTACGTTTCGTTCTGACGCGGCTGAGTTGCCCCTAGCGAGCCGGGCGCTCGATATGACAGAAGCTTATGTAGGGGGCCGCAGTATCTACCCTGTTGGGCTCAGATAAACCCAAAGAGATCCAAGTGGGGAAAAAAGACAGGGCGCAAGGAAGCACAACCGCATGCCCCTGTTGCATTGCTACCGGCGACAGGCGATTCAGGCCATGGTTGCTTGATAACGGCATCCGGCGATTGCTCAGCCCACCCGCAAAGCTTGTGAAAGAGTTCGCGAAAGAGGGTCAGGTGGTAGCGGACCTCGGCTCAGGTTCAGGATTCTACTCTATACCCCTCGGGAAGAAAGTTGGCTCGAAAGGAAGGGTCTATGCCGTCGATTTCGACGAGAGGGCGATATCAAGGCTCAAAAAGAAGGCCGCAAAAGCGAACTTGGGGGAAGTAATAGCTGCACACGCGGGCTCGGCTGCCGATCTCAGCTTTATTCCTGATGCATCCGTCGACTCCGTTATAGCAAACGGCCTGCTCTGCTGCATGGTGGACCACGCGGGCGCTCTTTCTGAAATTAAGAGAATCCTGAAGCCGGAAGGCCGGGTCTACCTGAGCGTGGCTAGGATTGGAAGGAAGAAGGACCCGCGTTACGTGGGAAAGGCGGAGTGGGAGGAAATACTCTCTGGTTTCCGGGTAATCTGGAGGAGAGATGGTTTGGCGACAAGGAGGGCCAAAGTTGCGAAACGCGAAATTCCACTTCCGGCTGAACTGCCAGCTCGCTAGCGCAGTTTTCTTGCGCTCACTGGCTCTTCACCATGGCTTGGCACATTCTGGGTGAGTTCTACGAAGCTTGTCTACGCCGTTTCATCGGTTGGACTGGGTCACGCGAAGCGCGCCCTGCTGATTGCCAGGGAACTGAAGAAGAAGCAGGCAGATCTCGAGCTAGTCTGGCTGGCGGCACCTCCCGTGAGCCAGTACCTGGAAGCAATGGGTGAGACCATGGCTCCTGAGAGCCACAAAATGGCTAGCCTGAGCGAAGCCTTGGAGGGAGAATCCTCGGATTCAGCTATCTCGGACATGGCCAGGGTAGTCCGGAAGAGCGCCACAATAGCCCGCAGAAACTACGGTGAAATAAAGGGTGTGGTCGAAGATTGTGATGCACTAGTGCAGGACGAGTTCTTTGAAACGCTACTTTCGCCGCTTTGGGAAGACAACCCACGGCTACCTGTGCGAAAGATCTACGAAACGGACTACATCTTTCTCTCTTCTTCGAGCAAGCGTCCGCTCTCTCTTCTTACCAGCTGGTACGCAAACCGAGCGCTGAAGAAGGCAGTTGAAGCTCAGCGGCTCAATATTTTCCTTGATGAAAAAGAGGGCCTCTCTGGGGCCGAGCTCGAGTTTGCGGAACCCCGCTTCGAGTTTGTTGGGCCTGTTATAGAAATGGCTCCTCGCGGTTCGAAGGATGAGATAAAGAAGGAGCTCGGGCTCGACTCCGGAGAAAAGTATCTGACAGTGACTGTCGGGGGCACTTCGACGGGAGGACGGCTGCTCGAGATTGCGAGGCAGGCGTCGGGCCAAATTCTGCGAGAGCTTGGTCTGCGCACGCTAATTCTAAGCGGCCCACGGGCTGCACAAAGCAAAGAAGCACAGGGTGGCGCTCTGGAGCTTGGATTCAGTACAAAGTCGCTTGCTCTCTACAAGGCTTCTGAGTGCGTAGTCACGCAGGCGGGGGCGTCCACGCTTCATGAACTCAGCTCGATAGCTGCCCCTGCCGTGATTGTTCCGCTCTCCAATCACTGGGAGCAACGACGAAACGCACTGCGTTTTTCAAGACTGCAGGGCTATCAGGTGTTAGAGCCCCATAAGCTGAACAGCCAGTCCTTGGTCCAGAGCGTGAGGCTCGCCATTTCGCGGCGCTATGAGCCACGCAATTATGCGCCGAATTCTGAACGAGCGGCTAGCCTAATTCTTTCAGCCATTTCAGAATAGCAGGTTTACCAACGAGAAATTTTGACTTCGAGGGACTATTTTCTTGTCGCTCTGGTCGTCAGGCGTTCAGAATGCGCCAAGGCAATTGCGAAGCTGGGTATCGCATAGGGCGCGACTCTCGCCGGTGCGCTTCCACTAAACACGCAAGCGCAAAAAAGGTTCGTCATGTGAGCGACTCTAATTGAATGCACTAGCGTCTGAACTGAAAAAGCAGTTCCAGTTCAGACTGCAAGGCGACCAGTTTTGTAGATAGCGGTGGTTTTTCATATCGGGCGGACTGAGGTCTGTGGAAACTCTTGGGCTTTAGACAATAGCCGAAATTTTAAGGATTAGCTTAGTGTCGAAGTGGCGCGATCAACTCGCCCATTCAGGGGACTGCGCGGAATCCACATCGGGTAGAGGCCAGGCTTTCTGATAAGTCTGGCAGGATGATTGTTACAGCAGCGTCCCTCCTACGCCGCGGGCTCAAATCCAGGTTCTCTCCACTTCCGTAAAGTGAGGGTCATCCGTGACGCACTTGACTCTGAGATAGTTAGACGTGGCCATTATCAATGCATCAGCCATGGGAACCTTTAGCTTGTGGCTTATCTCAGCTCCTCTGATCGCGATTTCGGGGTTAACATCCACATTCTTGAATTCGCGCCTGATTGAGGCAATCCGCAGACTAGCCACCGCTCTACCTTCGTGGGCGAGAGTGAGCTTGTAGACTTCGTACAGCGTTAGGGTAGACACGTACCTGGTTCTGTTTGCCTCATAAAGAGACTTTAGTTTCGCAATGGTCGCTCCGTTTTTTTCGGTGAACACAGCCAAAAAGTACCTGGTGTCGAACAGCGCTATTCTCTTTCACGCATCCTGTCCAGAAGGCGAACAGCCTCCTCCTTGGAAAGGGGGCTCGTACCCGCCAGATCAAACACCGATGCGGCTTTCGTGAAAACCACCTTGTCGTCCACTACGCTCACCTTGAGTCTCGTTCCTTCTGCGATGCCCAGTCTTCTCCTTATTTGCGCAGGTATGGTCGTCTGACCGCGTCTTGTGACAATAACATCCTCTCTGACCATAGGAAATGTTTTACATCCTGACTTTTAAATATTCGTATGCCCTCTTTTATCTTGAATTCAGAATAGTCCTGCACTAATGTATACAGGAAATCTTCAAATAGTTAGCAGCAGAGTTGAGTAGTCCTGCAATGTGCCGACTAGGTTGTGTCACTTCGGATTTTGCAGGTGCTGACGTCGTAACAAGCGTAACACATTTCAGCGCGGGTCATTTGCCCTTTCTTAGTCTTGGGTTCAATGTTTAACTCAGTTCCCACGCGATAACTCCGCATTTCTTGGGGACGGGGGAGGCTCATCAGTAAGCTGCGGATGTTCGCAGTAATCTTGGTACTGCAAGGTAGCAGGCGTCCAACTTTGACAGAGCCCTTATCGAGTGATACTGCAAAGCCCAAAAGGTCGACTTTCATTTCCAAGCTGTGTTTCGGATGACTGTGCGGGAACACGCTCGAGACCGTTTCGCGAGGTATGGCTTATTTATTCGCAGGTCTCCGCGAGGTTAAAGCGTCTAGTGAGGACGCGCTACGTCTGCGGCAGAGGATTTTCAGAGTGTGGGAAGGCAGGTCCGAGCACGCGAACTCAAGAAATCACGGGTCCCGGGAGGGCGAATTAGGATCAACGCAGACGGGTACTGGCCAGGCATCCGAACTATGAACTCAACCGTAACAGCAGTCTTGGAGGTAGAGCATGGTGTATAGACCCGAAGAGAGTTGAATGCGGACCAAGTCTCTTAGCGGAATCACCTTGTATCTAAGCTCCGACTCTAGGCTTGAAGATTGCTCATCCAGTTGGCTTTCCAGCTCTCCTATCAGAGGGGTGGCGATGGAGCTATCGACCGCTTTTCCCTTGGCCATTCTTAGAAGCATTCCGAACATAAGCAACATATAGAATTTCGAGACCTGCTGGTTGTCAAAGACCTCAGCCACGGTGGCCTTCCTTGCGAGCAAAGAGTCTGTTTCGGCCCACTTCCTCGTCGCCTCAAGGGACTTCGGCTGGGTTTCTGAGAAATGAAGAAGGGCTTCAGCGAATCTATCCCTCTTTCTGACTTCCGCGTTCGCTAGTTTCGCAAGGACGGAGGCAATGTACTTCCAGCGGGCCTCGGCTTCATCTGTTCGGGCGAGTACTGATTCTTTGCGGGTTTGCTCGGTCTCGGAAAGGTCTTCGATTCTAGGGTCATAGAAGTACGGGACTTCACTTACCAGTCCGCAAACGCCTGGATTAACTGAAGAGGCATAGTCCAGGCTGCTGCCCCCTGACTTGAGAGTCTCAAATGGACTCACATCCTGTTTCTTCAGGAATTCGTAATTGTCACGCAGAGATAGGAGCTTGTAGATTGCGCTCGAATACTTGACAGCCCATGGCACCTCTGGCTCCCCCAGACTTAGAGGCACGCCCAGGAATTTTGGGTACAACTGGAAGATGGGATCAAGCAGGGGGGCTCTAACGTTTATGTAGTAATATGCACCACCGAAACCCGCGTTGTGCAAGCTGTAGATGAAATCTGGTTTGTACGTATCCATGACGCTCATGAGCGCGCGAGTCTCTGGAATGGGAGAGTCGAATGAATAATCTTTGTACCTGATCGGAAACGTCCATTCAACTTGTGTATCTCCGCCCGGCCTGTAAAAGTTTCGTGCATAGTGAGTCACAGTAAATGGACCCTTTAGCCAGCCTTCGTTCAATCTCAGACCATCTTTGTCTGCGACCTTTACTATGACAAATGTATAGTCGAGCGCGGCTCTTAGCTCGTCATTTCGGGCAAGCTCCCAAGAAAAATAGTCCAAGAGGAGTGTACCAATCGGTTCGTTTGGATGCGGGGCCCCAAAGAGCAGAGCCGTCTTCTTCCCGGCACCGATTATGAGTGCACTGATTCTGTCTCCGTTTCTCGTTCTACCAATTTCCTTCTGTCTCACAGTCCCGCTAAACTCCTCAGCCAGCTTATCGCTAGATTCGTCCAATTCTTTTACGGTCATGAATGCCTGGAAGTCCGGGACTTTCGTGATAGTTTTTTCGAATACATCGAACGTATCTTTGGTCATGAATTCAGTAACAACCATCCATTTGGTGATAAAAACAACTCGGCGCCATTTAAGCACTCGCGAACTGTACGGCTCCGATCTCGGTCCGTCAGCGAGGCTCTTCCAGTAACCGAGAGGGTTATCGATACTGAAGTATATTTTCAAAAATTGGAACTGGATGAAAAAGTTGAAACGATTCTAACGTTTGCGGCAGTTTGGGCTCTCGGACGGGTTATAGTGCAATCTGTACGACATTTTCTCGGATAGGTTCCGGTTAAATTCCGAGTTACGAGTATCGCCCGGCCTTACCAAGGGGATTGACCAATTGTGCGCATAGGACATTTTGATACGGGGTATTTATATCGACCTATATCCAGTAATCGCTCTTGCCATGTACATTCAGGCGTAAATGAACCCGGAATATCCGGCGAGAGGCAGCTGGTGTATTGAAATGGACTTAAAAATTATGAATTTCGAGCAATGCTTATCTGAAAGTAGGACAAACCGAAAATGTGCAGATAAAGAGAACTTTCGCGGTTACTGTTTTGCTTGTGCTATTGGCCCTTTCCGGCTCACTTGTAGTGGTTGGGCAGCATGTAGACGCCGCTCAGGCTGCAATTGCTTCGGGGGTCACCTATAACCCGAGCTGCAAGACAACAGGGGGCACAATAGTCAGTGCGGAAGCCTTGAACCCGAACAACTTCAATCCCGACGCAATACCAGGCGGAAACGACCAAGCCTACGATGAGGACCTGAACCTCTACGACAAGCTTGTGACTCTAAATGCCAACTATTCTATTGTTCCGGACTTGGCCTACAACTGGACGATAAGCCCGGACGGTCTTACGTATACATTCAATCTCTACCATAATGTAACCTGGAGTGATGGTGTTCCGTTCACCTCAGCAGATGTTGTCTGGACAATAGATAAGTTGATTAACGACTCAGCAGCCTATGCGAGCGCCTATCTACAGGATATTGGTAGCGTCACCGC
>JAJYZJ010000017.1 GCA_021800035.1 archaeon | reverse complement strand
CATTTTGCAGCCTGTCGCTTTCTCCGAGACTGGTGCTAGTAGCACTTTCGAAAGACGGAAGGACCATGAAGTATCTTACTAAGAGCAGGTCTTTCGCCGTGAATGTACTGAATGAGGAGGGGGAAGAGCTAGCGAGAAGATTTGCTGACCCCACAAAGACTTCCGAAGAGCGTTTTCGGGGGCTGGATTATAGGTTGGGATCCACCGGAAACCCCCTGCTGAACAGCGCGTTAGCTACTGTTGACTGCGTAGTCGAAAAAGTTGTGGACGCAGGAGACCATGTAGTAGTGATTGGAAGGGTGGTCGACGCCACAGCTAACGGGATAGCGCTGGGGGAGGCGCGACCTCCCAGAGTCTGGCCGTTGATCTACTTTGACAGAAACTATGCCCGAATTGAGCGCAGGCAAAGTTGAATCCCTGCTCAACTTATTTGTCAGTGTCCTCTCTATTTACTTGGCTGAGAATCGATGGCCAAAGTTTCAAAGATAATCGTAGTAATGGCCGACTGGTGCCCGCATTGTGTGCCCACCACAGTGGAAGCAATGGAACGGGCGGCGAAGGAACTGGGAGCAGTGTTCCAGACCTACAATATAGATGATCTTGCCCAGGAAAGGCTGGCTGACGAAATCGTAAAGAAGTATGGCGACTGGTCCCCAAACTACCTTATCCCTCAAGTTTTCTTTGAATATTCAGATGGCTCAATCGAACATGTTCTAACGGGTCAAAGAGAAGGCGTATGGGCGACAAAAGAAAAAATCAATGAACTTGTGCAGGGACCGAAATTTGCGGCTCTAAAGGCGACTAGTTAGCTGGAATGGCAGTCGGGATTGTGTCTTTTGGCTCAAACGAATACCGCAGGAATGTAGGTCACGAGCCCGACAATGACCTGGAGCAGTATAGCCCTTTTGATTCTGAGTTTTTCCGACCTTGCAATAGATAGCGCCAGAAGATTTGCGAAAGATCCGACAGGGTCTATATTCCCGGCTAGACCGGCCTCAACCGCTATTTTGGGAGCGATCAAGTGCGGAACTGTCCCTACTGTAAGCAGGAGCTGAGTTGCAGGGACATTGCCTATCAAATTGGAGACCCCAAGCACGAAAAGAGCGGAATAGGGCTGGGTGCCTGCGGCCGCCTTGGTTACAAAGGGGTGCAGAAAGCCCGATAAAATCAGCCCACCAGCCGTCACAGCAGCCACAAAAACATAGAGAATCAGCATTGATTTGAGATCGAATTCGACGGCCACACTCACCAGTCTGTGAGCGTTGAAGACGAATCCACCCACAAACGCAACAGCGAGTGCTATGCTATCGCTAATCCCGAGAGGTGTGCTCACGAATATAGTCAGGGAGACGAACGTGAGATAGGCGACCGGCTTCCAGTCCACTTTGGGTGTTAGGCTTTCTACCAAACTTCCTGCCACTCGACGAACAGGGTAAAGCATGACTAGAGCTATCACGGATGATGCAGCGAGTGGCATCCAAGTGAGCTGCACAAATTTCGAAGGAGCGAGTCCGCTCTCTAGCCAGAGTAATATATTCTGCGGATTACCGAATGGCGTGAGTGAACTCGCAATGTTCGTAAACGTGATTTCGGCGACGAGCAGGGGCGCCGGGTCAAGCGAGTGCTCTGAACAGAACCTTGCGAGAACCGGGGTAAGGATGAGAATCACGACATCATTTAGTATGAATGGGGAAAGTACGGCCGAGACAAGCGCAACAGCGTAAACAACCCCAAGAGACATGCTCAGGCGAGACAATACGTATCTGAACAGGCCATATCCACCCATAGAGCGAAACTGCGCAGCAACTCCAAAGAGCAGTGCGAGCGAAATGTAAACATTCGGGTCAAACCTGCTAATGACGGCTCCGAGCGCGCCGCTCAATAGCATAGTTTCATCCCCGAACATGGGTCTGCCAAGCCTCCAACAGGAACCATTTAGGAGTTGGCCCTTTCTTGAGACCTTCTGGAATGTGGTAAGCGTCCGTCCATAATAATGTCGTGAGCTCCCGGCGTTCCTGTGGTTGACTCTTTTGAAACTCGATACCAACTGAGGGCAAGTGACAACCTCCCTCGTCTAAGCGTGCGGGTAGCCCTGCTGATTAGCGGTAGCAGTCTACAGAGGCGTGAAATGGCCGCCGCTCGCTCGTGTTGCAGACTATGGGCCGATGATATATCAGTTCAAAATATTTAATTTGGACACTTATCAATCTACCCCGATGGCCCCCGTGCCTTACGCCTGATATCGCCACTCGCCCATCTGATTGACAGTTGCCACGAGCGGAGGACTGCGCCTCTCAATGCGAGGAAGAGTGTTCAAATGCGTTGAACGACTTCTGCTCAGCCCCTCAGTGGATGTGAGGGCGACGGGACACCGACCAGTCTGCACAAAATTTACTTACTTCTTCAAAAACCAGTTGGAGGCTCTTTAAACATCCCTTATTTCTCCTCTAGAAACCCGCGGCATAAACCTTCCAGATGCTTTGGATGTCTGGCAAGAAAATGTTGCAGACCATGCAGACCGGCCACAAATTCGACTTCCTGAACCTGAGCGTACGGGCCATCGTGGTCATGGCCGAGGCAAAAAAGAAGGGTTACGTGTGCAACCAGGACATACGCAGGCTCTATTCGCTTCACAAGCGCTCGAAGCGCAGCGAAAGCTTCCTGCTCAACCTCGTGGACGGAGGTCATCTGCAGCGCGTGGGTTACGACAGATACGTGCTCACAGAGAAGGCGGAGAGAGCGATTGCGAGCGTGGGCCCCAGGATAAGGCCGCTATTCGACATGACTAGCTACAGACCAAAAGACGATGCTCCCGTGCGCTGGAGAGATAACGCATACGCAGAGAGTTGACCGAGCTTCGCTTTGGCAGACTGCCGCTGAGGTGGTTCATCGTTGAAGTTCCAGGGTGAGCTTTACCAAGTACACCCCATGCTCCCTGCAAGCCTCGGCAATCCCCTCTTTCGCATCAAAGCATGCCAGCACCAGCTTGGCACCCAAACCGGTCGACTGCTTTAGAAGCTGACCCAGTGCTCCTTGGTCAGCCTGATCCTTACATTCGACAAGGATAAGACCGCTCGGGCTGCGTATCAGGAGGTCTGCCCTACCTGATGCGAGCTGGACTTCGGTTTCAACGGAAGTCCATTCGGGATCAATCAGCGATGGCTTCGACTCAATTATCTGTATAAGGAGTTCTTCCCGGCCCAGGCGTTTCGGAGATAAAAAGAGATCTGTTAGTTTGTAATATCTCCCCATTCGAAACTTCGGGTATACATCTACAGGGATACCACTAGAGTAAACAATGGCGACCGGCGTGTTTCCGAGGCTTAACCTGCCGGAGTTCGAAAGTGGAAGACTATAACCCCTGCCACTCTTCACACGGCCACGAACCTGCGGGGCTATCGAACGTATTGCGGCAAGAGCCGCTTGCTCATCGAATCTAGCGTCTGACTGTCCAATTATATCGACAGAAATGCCCTTGGTCCTGCACAGCTCTAGTAGAAGCTGCACCTCATTAGTCCTGCTTTCCTCTTCACTTGCTAGGTAAAGCACAATTCTGTCAGGCAGCTCGCTCGGCCTTTCTGAATCTGACAATTCCATCCGACCTATCTTCCACGAAGTACCCCTTTGTCACCCCGTATTTCAGATATCCCAGGGTCTGAGCCAGCTGCATGGCCACAAGCCGTTCTCCGACCTGATCCAAATTGTCTCTTAAGTCGCCATAAATCAATGTTCTCGCCCGGGAAAGGTTCATGGCTGGCTGGGCAGCGGCAATCACCTGTTCCACCCTAGAGCGATATTTTGACTCCATCCGATTTATCCAGTCAAGCGCTGGACTCAGAAGTTCGCCATGGCCGGGAACCAAGATACGCGGCGAACTAGCACGTAAGACTGCCATGCTCCTAAAAAATTCGTCTACGCTGGTCAGGAAGGCAGTGAGCGTCGGTAGCACCGTGTCTCCAACGAATATTACACCCGGGTTAACGCTCGGAAGCAGACTTACAGAGCCCATGGTATGACCCGGAGTTTCGACGAGCGAAAGTCCGTACACGCCTGCAGTCTCATCTGTAAGCTCCATAATTTTCACTCGCGCCTCGAGTTGGTCGCCCACTCCGTCGAGCAGACGCCCGAGCAAATCTCCCTCAGGTTCTTCTCGGGAGACGTAACCACTTGTTGTGAGCATAGCCATTACTTTTTTGAAGTGCGCGGGAAATGAACGTGCAAGCGGAAAATCAAGTGGATGAACATAGCACTCACAGTCAAAAGCCGTTTGCACCCTTTCGAAGCACCCAACGTGGTCAGGGTGGCCATGAGTGGCGAACGCGGCCATTACCTTTTTCTCTGGATAGCCCATCTGCTTCGCTGCGGAAGTGATTGCCTTGATGTTGCTCTCCGAATCCGCCCCCGGGTCTATCAAGATGAGACCAGCCTCTGAATCGATGAGCAGGCAGTTTGTTGGCCTGAATCTTCCTCCATTATCTACGCGAATCAGAGTGACGCCTCTGCCGATGTTCACAACATCCTTTGACATGTTTTGCTTACAACCTGATGTGACTCGATAGATGTGACAAGCCACAATTAGGCCTTAGCACAAACGGATTCAAGTCAGGTGCAACAGTGGCACGGTCCTGCATGGCGACCAGAGCCACTGCTGCTGATAAAAGCAGGAGTGAATGCAGATTCAGCATTAGCTCCGCTCAAAGCACCTGAAGAGGCCCTTTATGGTGACAGCTCTTCGCGTGCTAGCAAGTTTGCTAACAGAGAGTGAAGGTCGGCCGGGCCTGCCCGATCCGCCCAGCCAAACGGGCACGAATGACAAGCGCGTTTTTTTGTAAGCAGTCAAACGTGCGCGTTCACCCACCAAACTTCTGTGTGTTCAGCCTGCTCTGACCAAACTGTGCCACTTTCTCTGAAATTCTCGCCGCCAGCAATTCCGATATCCCTGGGACTTTGTTCAGGTCGTCGGGCGACGCCTGTCTTAGCTGACTTACAGTCGGATACCTGAGCGCGAGCGCAGTTAGTCTGGCGCGACCCAGACCCTTGATCCCGTTTAAAACCGAAACAAGCGACTGCTGCCTTCTCTTGTGTCGATGATGCGCTAGCGCGAATCGGTGCGACTCATCTCTCACTCTTTGTAGCAACTGAAGGGCAGCAGAGCTTCGATCTAGGCTGATGACCCTGCCCGACACCGTGTGAATCAGTTCTTCCCTCTTAGCAAGAGACACAACTGCCTGCTCTGCCTCATGAGACAATATGAGAGCTTGGCGGGCATAACGAAGCTGCGCCTGTCCCCCGTCTATAAGAATGAGGTCTGGGCGGGGGACCTCGTTCTTTCTGACATGCCTGAAATGCCTGAAGACCGCCTCCCTTATCATCGCGAAGTCGTTTTGGCCCTTGACTCCCTTTATCCCATATACACGGTAAGCCCTTCTGAAAGGTGAACCATCCACGAAACAAACTGCGGAGACGTACGGGTTCGCAGACCCAAGGTTTGAGACATCGAACCCCTGTATCACCCTAGGAGGACACGAAAGTTCTAGTTGTTTCGCTAGATCCTGAGCGGCAAACGTGTAACTTGGAGGTAGGTTCGCGCTGCACATAGTTACCAAGGCGCTTTCCAACTTGTTTCTTGGCATCCTTATTTTCGCCCGGTGATTTTTTGTTTTGAGCCAAACTTGAAGCGCAGAAAGGTCTTCAGGTTCAACCGCGCAGAGAACGGTTTCGCCGGGCGACCTGCCTGAAGAATAATACAGCTGAATGAACTCTGAAAGCAATTTTCCTTCTCCCAATCCAGCAGGAACCTTGAGTTTCAGGACCTCCCTGCCAACGAGCGCCCCGCGCCGGAAGTGCAGCACAACCCCAGAGTCAGCCTGTGCGGCTACCACATCAAACTCGGCCCAACCTGGCAACTGGACGTATTGCTTGGTTTGCAATTTCTCAAGAGCCATGATTCTGTCCCTGAACGCCGCTGCGGTCTCGTATCTCATTACTTTGGAGGACTGCTGCATCTCGTTATATAGACCCGCCAGTGCTCGTTTGTAAGAGCCCTTGAGGACAGCTGCGAATCCCTTTACGTTATTTTGGTATTCATGTCGAGTAATGAGCCCTGCACAGGGGGCATTGCAGAGTTTGATATGGTAATCTATGCACGGCCTGTAAACCTTTTTATCGTCAAGCGTAAGAGCGCAAGTGCGAACGGGAAATGCCCTACGCAGCTCCTTGATGGTGAGCCGCGCGGCGGCGACGTTTGTGTAAGGACCGAAGTAGAGCGCGCCGTCGCTCATGAGGCGCCTCGTAAGCACTACTCTCGGGTAGAGCTCTTTCGTGAGCTTGATGTAGGGATAGCTCTTGTCATCCTTTAGCATTACGTTCAGCTCTGGTTTGTATCGCTTGATCAGGTTATTTTCAAGTATGAGAGCTTCTGTTTCATTTCTTGTCTTAAACACTTCAACCTTCTCGGCGTGTTCCCGGAGAAATTCTTCCCTATAGTCGAGTGGAGCGCCTGAATAGTGTTGCTCCACTCGCTTTTTCAGGTTAATCGCTTTCCCAACGTAAAGGACATTGGCGTTGCCGTCCCTGAAGATATAGACGCCGGGGGATTCGGGGAGCCTGCGAAAGACGCGCTTCGCAATCAAGCACTTCTCAACTTGGGCCCGAGGAATTTTCCAGTGACTGAATTTGCATTCCTAGCTACGCTCTCGGGGGTGCCCTCTGCAACCAGGTAACCACCCTTCTCACCCCCTTCCGGACCTAAGTCAATCAAGTAATCCGCGCACTTAATCACGTCAAGATTGTGTTCTATCACTATTACCGTATTGCCAGCATCCACGAGCCTCTGCAACACCAGCAGCAGCTTGCTTACATCATCGAAGTGTAAACCCGTGGTCGGCTCGTCAAGAATGAAAACAGTTCGGCCAGTTCCTCGCTTCTGAAGTTCGGAAGCAAGTTTGACGCGCTGGGCTTCTCCGCCTGAAAGGGTCGTCGCAGGCTGACCAAGCTTGATGTAGCCGAGACCGACGTCACGCAGTGTGTTCAATTTCGTACGAATGGCCGGCTGATTCTCGAAAAGCTTGCACGCTTCCTCCGCGCTCATATCAAGTATATCATAAATGTTCTTCTCCTTGTAGCGCACCTCAAGAGTCTCACGGTTATACCGCTTTCCCTTACAAACCTCACATTTGACGTACACATCAGGCAGGAAATTCATCTCGAGTTTGATTATACCATCTCCTTCGCATGCTTCGCATCTGCCGCTTCTGACGTTAAAACTGAACCTTCCCGGTTTGTAACCCCTTGCCCTCGCTTCCTCGGTTTCTGCATACAACTTTCTTATATCGTCAAAGACTCCTGTATAGGTAGCGGGGTTGCTCCTCGGAGTCCTGCCAATCGGCGACTGATCCACTACGACCACCTTGTCAATATTCTCCAGCCCCTCAATTCGCTCATGCCTGCCGGGCTCATCAGTTGACCCGTAGAGTTTCCGCGAAAGCGCACGCTGCAGCACATCCACCACAAGAGTGCTCTTACCCGAACCAGAAACCCCGGTCACGCACACGAACACTCCGAGGGGAATCGTGACATCAATATCCTTCAGATTGTTGTGAGTTGCGCCCACAATCTTCAGAAACTTTCCATTACCCATCCTCCGTCCAGTGGGCAATTCGATGCGCAATTTTCCGCTCAGGTATTTTCCAGTGAGCGACTTCGAACACTTCATGATGTGGTCCGGCGGGCCATATGCAACAACATGGCCGCCGTTTGCCCCCGCACCCGGGCCGAGGTCCACGACGTAATCTGCTTCAAGTATCGCTTCCTCATCATGCTCGACCACTAGAACTGTATTACCCAAGTCGCGCAGCCTCTTTAACGTGGAAATGAGCATGCGGTTGTCCCTCTGGTGCAGTCCAATGGTCGGTTCGTCGAGAACGTAAATCACCCCAACAAGGTGACTTCCGATCTGGGTTGCAAGCTGGACACGTTGGGCCTCTCCCCCTGAAAGCGAGCCCATCATACGGTCAAGAGTGATGTAGCCCAGACCTACGTTTTGCATAAACGAGAGCCTAGCGCGCACCTCCTCAATCACCTTGGCTGCTATCAGCTTCTGCTTGCCTTCAAAACGGAGGGAGCCAAAAAACTGAGATGCGCCGTCAATAGTGTACTGTAGAATTTCCGCTATGTTCTTTCCGCCTATAGTAAAGGCGAGACTCTCCTTTCTGAGCCGCGATCCGCGGCACTCTGGGCAGAGCCTGGTGCGCATGAATCTTTCATAATACGAACGCATCCATTCCGAACCTGTGTTTACGTGTCTGCGCTTCACCATGCTCACCAGCCCTTCCCACGCGGAGACTTGGCTGAGGCTCCAGTCGCCCGTTCGACCTGTATAACTGAATTTTATCTGTTCGTCTGTGCCATACAACAGGGCATCGACTATTTTTTTCGGAAGCTGATTCAGTGGAACGCTCGGATCTCCGCCGAAGTGCCGGACCACTGCTGCCAAAGTTCCCAAACTTATGGAGGTGGATACGTCTCCAAACCATTCGAATGCGCCTCCAAGAACACTCAGATTCCTGTCTTTGATCAAGAGTTCTGGGTCAACTTCTTTCACTTCTCCAAGACCGTGGCAAGATCTGCACGCACCGAACGGACTGTTAAAAGAAAATGAGCGGGGGCTTGGCTCTTCAAGTGATATTCCGCAGCTCGTGCACGCGAAACTCTCGCTGATTAGCAGCGGCTGCGAACCCGACGGCTCGATCTGCACTAGACCCTTGGACATTTCAAGGCTCGTCTGCACGGCCTCGGCGAGCCTCGGCCTTGCCTCCTGTTTTAGAACAAATTTGTCCACCAGCACTTCGATGTTATGCCTGAAGTTCCTTTCGAGTTTGAAGTCATGGTTCAGCTTTGCCAGTTCTCGCATTTCTCCGTCCACTCTGACAGCTGAGAATCCTTGCTCGACCAGTGTCTGTGGAAGATCCCTGAATTCTCCCTTTGCACCCCTATAGAGCGGCGAAAATATCTCGAGCTTGGTGCCGGCGCCGAGCTTTTCCACGCGGTCGACTATCTCATCCACTGTCCAGCGAGTGATCTCCCTACCGCAGTTTGGACAGTGGGGTATGCCTACCCGAGCGAAAAGTAGCCTGAGATGGTCATGAATCTCGGTCACCGTGGCCACTATGCTCCTCGGGTTGTGTGAGGAGCTCCTCTGCTCGATCGCGATTGCAGGTGACAGGCCTTCAATGGAGTCTACGTCTGGCTTGTCCAGCTGCTCCAGAAACTGCCTTGCGTAGGCGGACAGGGACTCTACATACCTCCTCTGGCCTTCGGCGTATATGGTGTCGAACGCGAGAGAGGATTTACCGCTGCCACTAACCCCGGTTATCACTATGTACTTGTTTCTGGGAAGGGAGAGGCTGATATTGCGCAGGTTGTGCTGTCGCGCGCCCTTTATGGTGATGCTCATGTCGCGATCAGCTTTTTCTTGAGCTCGGCAATACTGTCTCTCAGCTCGGCCGCGCGTTCGAAGCGCAACTCTCGCGCAGCCTGAAGCATTTCTTCCTCAAGGCGCATGATCACACTCTTGATGTCCTCGGCCTCCTCATCTCCTCGCACCAGCGGTGCACTTTCATCAGCTACCAAGCTGTAGATTTTCTTCTGAACGCTTGACGGGATGACGCCATGCTCCTCGTTGTAACGCTCCTGGATGGCCCGTCTCCTGTCTGTCTCCGCAACTGCCGCCCTGATCGAGTCTGTGACAGTGTCGGCGTAAAGAATCACCTTGCCGTTGACATTCCTGGCAGCTCTCCCTATCGTCTGAATGAGAGAAGTCTGGCTTCGGAGAAAACCTTCTTTGTCTGCGTCAAGGATCGCGACCAAACTTACTTCAGGCAAATCCAAGCCCTCCCTGAGAAGATTTACTCCTACGACGACATCGTACTTTCCTTTCCTCAGATCGCGTAGCACCTTGATTCTTTCAAGGCTTTCTAGTTCGCTGTGAAGGTAGTGCACCTTGAACCCACGAAGCAGGAGGTATTCCGCCAAGTCTTCGGCGGAGCGTTTGGTAAGCGTGGTCACAAGCGCGCGCTCTTTGCGCGAAACGGTTTGAGCCAGCTCTTCTACCAAATCGTCAACCTGATTTTTCGCTGGCCTTACAGACAGTTCGGGATCAATAACACCGGTTGGCCTGACAATCTGTTCAACTATCTGGCCGCTCACTTCGCGCTCGAATTGCCCAGGCGTCGCGGACATAAAGATCACTTGATTCACTTTAGAAAGAAATTCCTCGAATCGCAATGGTCTGTTATCCAGTGCTGAGGGTAACCTGAAACCGAAATCCACGAGAGTCTGTTTTCTTGACCTATCCCCTTCGAACATTCCTCGAAGCTGTGGTATGGTCACATGCGACTCATCGACTACCACAATGAAGTCCCTGGGAAAATAATCAAGAAGAGTGTTCGGAGTCTCTCCCGGGGCTCTCCCTGACATATGCCGCGAGTAGTTTTCAACCCCGTTGCAGTAACCAGTCTCCCGGAGCATGTCCAAGTCATACTTTGTCCTGCTCTCGAGGCGCTGTGCTTCAAGCAGCTTCCCCTGAGATTTCAACTCTGACAGACGAAACGCAAGCTCTTCTTCGATCGAGCGAAGCGCCTTTTCCATTGTATCCTTCGCGGTCATAAAGTGTGTGGCCGGAAATACGAAAACGCTGCTAGCTTCATCCTTAAAGCGCTTTGTCTTAAGATCGAAGTAGGCAATACTTGAAATCGTGTCTTCAACATCCAGCTCGACCCGGACATAGCTATCGTCGGCCGTACCAATTTCGACGGTACCACCTCGCGCCCTGAACTTTCCCTTGCCCACCTCGAGGTTATTCCTCTGATAGCGCATCTCTACCAATTTTGAAAAAAGTTTCCTGCGTTCTACCTTTTCTCCAACGGAAAGTTCAAATGAGGCTTCTCTATATTCTTCGGGGGAGCCCAAGCTATATATGCAGCTCACGCTCGCCACAATTATCACGTCACGTCTTGTCAGCAGCGCCTGCGTCGCGCGGTGCCTCAGTCTGTCAAGCTCCTCATTAACTTCGGCCTCTTTGTCGACGTATAAATCAATCTGCGGCACGTAGGCCTCAGGCTGATAATAGTCATAATAGCTCACAAAATACTCTACTGCGTTACGAGGAAATATGGAACGAAATTCCGCGGCCAGTTGTGCCGCAAGCGTCTTATTATGTGAAATCACGAGGGCAGGGCGTCGAGCCTTTGCGATAACGTTGGCAACTGTCAGGGTCTTTCCAGTCCCGGTAGCCCCGAGCAGAGTCTGGAACCTCATCCCCGAGTTTAGGCCCTGGACCAGCTTAGAAATTGCCTGAGGCTGGTCACCCGCGGGCGGCAGCTCTAAAGAGAGCTCGAAGTCCATAAACTGATTTATACATTCCTAGAGTTAAAAGCGCTGTTGATGTACGGGGGCGAACTGTGAGTAAAAGCGGAGCTGTCAACCGGATGCCCGGTCTCCCTCATGTGCAGAAGATGAACTGGTTGCTGTGCGGGATTTCGAAGATAAGGACTTCCATACAAGCTCCGGAAGCAAGGGCATCCCCAGCGATTCTCCTCCTGCGGCACCCAGTGCGTCTTCGACGGCATTGACCAGTGCTGGTGTAGCCGCTATTGTGCCTGCTTCCCCTATTCCTTTCACACCGAGTATATTGGCGTAGGTGACGGTCTCGGTTCTGGACCAATTGATCCTGGGCATGTCCGTAGTAGAAGGCAGGCAATAGTCGCCCAAACCGGCATTGAGCAGCTGACCAGAGCGGTCGTAGACCACCTTTTCTAGCAGAGCCTGTCCCAGACCCTGTGCCACGCCTCCGTGCACCTGACCCTCTGCCAGAAGCGGATTGATGACTCTGCCGACATCGTCTACCGCGTGATACTCCAACGGCCGAACAGCTCCGGTTTCGGGGTCAATCTCTACTATTACGGCGTGGGCGCCTGAAGGGAAGGCAAAGTTAGGAGGCGCATAGGCCGTGTATTCATAGAGAGTAGGCTCCAGTCCTTCGGGTAGCTTGCTCGGCAGATAAGCGGCGGACGCCACTTCCTTGAAGGCGATTCGGCGCTCGGGCTTGGCCATAGAGTAAATTTGTCCGCGCTCGAAAACAAGTTCCGAGGGATTATCTTCGAGAAGTTTCGCCGCTATCACGCTCATCTTACTCTTCACCTTCCTAGCGGATAGGAGCACTGCCGTCCCAGTCAGAGCGGCCGACCTGCTTCCTGCGGTCAAGGAGCTCCAAGGAAGGAGCCTAGTATCCCCTTCGGCCAAGCTGATTGAGCCAGGCTCGACACCGAGCTCGTCCGAAACTATCTGAATCATGGAGGTAAAATGGCCTTGACCATGTGGATGACCCCCGATCGTTACCATAACTTCGCCCTCCTTTGTGACAGATACAGCTGCGGTCTGAGGGAAGTCAGGACCAAAGCTCGTGATTTCAGTCCAAGTTGAAAAGCCCAGCCCAAAGAGCCTATCGGGAAATCTTTTCCTCAGTTCATTCACACGCGAAAGAACTTGGCTCCGCTCAAGCAGTGTAGACAGTGCAAGGAGGCTATCCCCGCTATCGTAAATATAACCTGACGCGGTTCTGTATGGATACTTACTGCTAGGAATGAAGTTTTTTCTCCTGACCTCGAGTGGATCGAGCCCGAGCTTATGTGCAAGAGCGTTCATCGCTCGCTCAATCAAGTAACATGCCTCAGGCCTTCCAGCTCCTCGATATGCGTCTTGCGGCACTTTGTTGGTAAGCACAGAGTAAAGTTCGGTACGCACGTCCTGCACGTCGTAGACTCCAGTCACCATGGCACATGTTAGCTCTGGTATCTCAAATGCACCACTAGTAGAATACGCGCCGCCATCTGAAACTATCTTTGCCTTGACGCCCAGCACTCTTCCATCATTAGCATGCGCCAATTCGATTCGCTGAACCTGCCCTCTTCCGTGAGTGCCTGCGAGCATGTTTTCGCGCCTTGATTCTAACCATTTTACTGGCCGCCCGAGCTGAATTGCGGCAAAAGCGATTGCAAAGTCTTCCGGGTACACCGAAATTTTCTGCCCAAACGCGCCGCCCATATCGGGTGCTATCACGGTGATCTTCGCTTCGGGCAATCTTAGGCCGGCGGACAGTATCGCCCGGAGCGAATGCGGATCCTGAGTAGTGCTCCAGATTGTAAGGTCTGAAGAACCTGCGTCGTAACTAGCCGCAACACCCCTTGGTTCAAGAGGCGCCGGCGATACCCGTTGATTCTCTAGCTCGAGTGTAAGCACACCCTCTGAGGACGAAAATGCACTTTCAACGTCCCCATTCTCTTTTTTCAGGTGGTAGGCTATGTTGTTCGGTATGTGCTCATGAACCCTTGGAGAACTCGGTAGCATCGCCTCGATAGGATCTACGACTGGTTCCAAGGGTTCGTAGTCCACGTCTACGAGTTCTGCTGCATCTTCAGCTGCATAGGGGTCAGTGGATATAACGAGTGCCACGGCCTCCCCCAGATATCTTACTTCGTCCTGAACAAGCACCGGTCGTTTAGTTGGATGCTTCTCAGGAGCCTCCTCGACAGTGGGCAATTCCCCAATGCCATGCAGGTCCTTCGCGGTGAATACAGCTATTGTCGTATGTAGTGAAACCGCGGCCACACTGTCTACATGCTTCAGCCGAGCTCTGGCATATGGACTCCGTACGAAGGCAGCGTGAAGTAAACCTGGAAGGGGGATGTCTGCAAGGAATTTTCCCTTGCCGGTAAGTAACCTGTGGTCCTCCACCCTTTTCAGTGGTCGTCCAACCAAGCCCTGCGGCTTCTTCACAAGTGGGGTCTTGGGCTTCTTTCGCCTAGCCGCTGCTCCTGACCGGATTGTCTGCTGAGCCGAGGCCATATTCTCGCCACTGTTATGGCAAGTTGGGTAAACTTGTTTCTTTCGTTCAGCGCCAGTTCGACCGCAACACAGTTTGCGATTTAGGTGCTGAAAGGAAATACAGTGCGACGTACCGTGTCGCGTTGTGTTGCAATATTTCGCAGAATGAGCCAATAATTCGTACACGCGCAAGGCGATCGGGAAAGCACGGGGATGCCCCGCTGCTTTCGCTGCGCCTGCTTGGAACTAACAGAATCAGCACCCTCCAAAAGCAGAGTGGATCGCGCAAGCTCAGCGCGTTTGGTTACCCTTCCGCATGTATTCCGCAGCAGCTAAAATTGAATCAACGATATTTTGGTAGCCAGTACACCTGCACAGGTTTCCGCTAAGCGACTCTCTTACTTCCTGCTCGGTCGGGGATGGATTTAATTTCAGATACCAGAGTGCTTGCATGATCATTCCGGGAGTGCAGTAACCGCACTGCAGACCGTGGTGCTCCCAAAACGCCTTTTGAATTGGATGCAGCTCTTCCCCATTCGCGAGCCCCTCAATCGTCGTTATTTCCTTGCCTTCAGCCTGAGCGGCTAGAACCGTGCACGACTTGACACTTTTTCCGTCCATAGTAACCGTGCACGCTCCGCAATTCGAAGTGTCGCACCCTATGTGGGTGCCAGTCAGTCCGGCAATATCCCTTATGAAAGTGACGAGGAGGAGCCTTGGCTCGATTTCAGCGGCATAATCCTTGCCGTTTATCCTCAGATTGACCTTTCTCATTAAAGTCCTGCTTTGAGCCAACGTAGGACGTGGCTTCAATCGCCTCCCATGCTTAAGCCTTAAGGCTGGAAATTGAGCGAAAGATTACCGCGATTTTTGCGGGTACAGAAAAACCAGGATTATGAACATAATGACTACCCGGAACGTGGACCGCCTCGGGCCGAGACTGTGAGGACTTTGCGCTACCGTGTTCTACTACGCTAGGCAGTCCGACCTGATTGTAGCAGCTAATCTGGCGCACCTACCAAAGAAAAGGTTTGGAACCCGTTGCAAGCGGAATGCCTCAGGGATAGGGAATGTGTAATCTTATCTCGGAGTTTGTCCCCACCCCAGGTGCAGTGAGCCCGCCTAGTATCTACAAGACTACTAAGAACCAAACTTTATCAATTCAACCAGCTTTTGGTTATCCCCTGGGTCAGTCCACCGGGACTGTCGGTGAACTTTGTGCGTAGAAAGTAACTTATCGAAGGTGTTCGGAGCCTCTCGAAGCCTCAGCGCATAACTCGCATTTCAGCCCTATTAATGAGATTGGACAAGCTTGACCGCTGTGCCGTATGCAATTATTTCATCCATACTTTGACTCAGTTCGTTCGAATCAAAGTACACCTGAATTACCGCGTCGGCTCCCATGGATTTTGCGTGTTCCACCATCTTCTGGAGCGCCACAGAGCGAGCTTTTTCGGCATTCTCTACGAACTCCTTAATCTCTCCGCCCAGCATTCCTCGCAGGCCCGCAATGAATTGTCCCCCGAGCCCTCTGCTCCTTACGGTAATCCCCGCCGCAATTCCCAAAACCTGAGACACTGCAAATCCTGGCACATAATTTGACGTCGTGACAATCATGCCTTCCGCGGTGTTTGAGAATGACACGATTTTGCACACTCCGTGACTAACATAAGGCTCGCGTCAGAGAATACCATCGACTCAACCACTTACCGAGTGACATTGCCACAATATACGAGGAGCCGGCTCCTAGACCGAGTAGGGATTATTAGATTCCGCATGAATACCTCACTAGAAGAACTTTGGATAACACAGAATTCGTAACAAACTTCCTGAATGCCAAGTCCAAGTGTTACGGTCACTGTGACTCAGAGGTCAGTCTTCACCTGAAAAATACTGACGGCAAACTAGTGGGGGTATACTCTTGCCCCAAGGGCTATGTGTCCAGAATAGTCGCATACTATCCTGCCCAGACTCCCGCTAACCCTGAATGGTTGCGCGGTTACGTGGAGAAGCTCTTTGAGAACAAATTAGTAATAGAAGATACGGATATCAGAGTTGCCACTAGGTATCCGTGGAACTTTGAATTTGGAGAGAACCGGCAGACTGAGGACGGTCCGCTCCTGAGAGAGCATTACTGGACGCAGAACTACAGGCGCTCAAAGAGTGAAGACCCCGAGCGAATCACTCTCTTTAGTTGCGTCAATTGCAGCAAACTGTTTATCCAACCTGCGTCGGCAACGACAAGTCAGTGCGCCCATTGCTCACAGAAGAACACTTAGCTCAATGGTTGACTGGCTCCCGAGAGCTGTGCGCCATACACTGCGCACCGGCAGGGCGGTCAGAGAGCTACGTCGCCGTGATATGTGGCCTTGTCACCATCTGGCGCCGATCGCTTCCTCAAGAGGCCAAGATTCTGCCGCTTGACCTGGGCATTTCATCATGATTTTTCTCTAGTGTACTATACTCCTCATATGTTCTCCAAGGTTGGACCAATAGATTCTATCCAACCTCGGAGTGTCGATGACCCAACACCCTCGCCCCTTCCATCGGTAGAGCACCAACTTACGAGCCCAATCGCGAGTTTACTCATTTTGTCCTGCGACGGAGATTTCAAGAGAAGCCGGGCCCAGAGCTCTCTAAAGAATGCCTTCAACCTGCTTAACGAAACCGCGTGACCAAGTTCGTCGCCATACCCCTGAACAATCCAGATAACAGTGCGCGATAGCAGCTACCATGGTATATCGCAAAGTCGTCAAACATGTGGGGTCCCGGTCTGTTAACTAGGCTCGTCGCAGCATTTCGAACGTTTACCAAATCGTTCATGCTCATCTCGAGCCGGTGCTCATTAGGCTGATACCTAGCACCTATTGGATATTCTTTCCGAGGTGTATCTGTCATTTCAACATGGGCTCCCAGCACGTAGCTCACTTTTCGACTCTTTGCGAAATCAACCAGCCTATTCAAGCTATCAACGAAAGCGGGGTAATCCCTGGCATATAGCCTTCCGGGGTAAACCGTGTCCCCTGTTACCAAGAACCCAGTCTGGCTGTCGTAGAATGCTACTGAGGCGGGATGGTGACCTGGGACATGTGTCACCTCTATAATTCGTCCTCCCAAATCGACCTGCCCGACATTTCCTGAGGCTCCAGATATACCGAAGAACGATAGCACTTGACCCACTTGCTTTCCTACGACAACCGTACCAGGTTTGCCTTCAAACTGCAAGTCGCCTGCGACATGGTCACCGTGAGAGTGGGTATGGGCCACAATTACACTATAGTCCCTGTAGGGATTGGAGTTGAGCCATTTCTCCAGTTCCTTCTCCACGTAATCGCGCAGTGGAAACTTCCTCCTGTTTTGCGTTGCCCCTGTATCAATCAACATCGCCTTCTTTCGCCCGAGAAAGAGGTAGATGAAAGGTGCTTCGAACGAGATATCCTTGCTCTCGCGGAGTATCATCGTTGACGAGTCGAAGTGCCAGAGTTGTAGAGGGGGGTCTCTTTTACCCGACCTTGGGACAGAGCCATGAATCCACTTTATCCCGAAACTCGCCGTACTGACCAGGTCGTTCGCTTTACTACTCACCGGGACTGAGCGAAGCGACGTTAGCAAACCATTGATTTAAATCCATTGAACCAAGTCCGGAAGCGCTTTTGAATTAAGTAAACTACTTCCTGCTGATGAATTCGTCGAGTGTAGCCACGCCGGGAGTGTCGGAAATCTCCCCCCTTTTCTGACCCTTTTCACCGAATAGCCCCATGAATTCCAAGGCATTCAAGGGCGCGTTGCCATGGGGGTGGTTGTTAAACACAACTATTACTTCGTCGCCGTCCACAACAAATCCGCGCACCTTGTCAGCCCATTGGGTCATCTCATCTTTTGAATATCTGTAATCGTACCATAGGCCGCTACCCCTCCCATGCATTCTTACGTAAACGGGGGAAGCCGTCTTTACGCAAAGAGGAGGAAGCAAGGGTTCGTCCACTGCAACGTAGCTCGAGTCATTCCTTCTCAGGAGGTCGAAAGAAGCCTGCATACGCTCTTCCTCGAGCCAGCTTGCGTGACGGAACTCGGTTGCAGTTCTGACACCCGTGTCAGAACAAAGACGCAAAAAGGCCTCCAGATCATCCCTGTGGGAATAGTCAAACTTCGGCGGAAGCTGTATCACTATAAGTTTCAATTTGCCTCTTATAGGCTCGAGCGCGCTTTCAAACATTTTGAGGTTGATGCTGTCGCTATCTCGATTCCGTAGCATCGACTCGTGTGTTATTACTTTGGGGACCTTCGCACTAAACACGAAATCCTGAGCCACCATAGAGGCTATTCTTTCCATTACCTCCCGCCGGGGAATGGCGTAGAAACTGGAGTCCATCTCTACAGTCTTAAACACGCTGGAATACTGACCGAGCATATTCTTACTGGATTTGTAAAAAGGTCCAACCCACTCCTTGTAGGACCAGCCACAACAGCCTACTCGAAGACGCTCCAAGATGCCCTCTGCGTCTCCAACCTTTACGCTCGTTTTGGTTCCAAGAGTTAATCCCTTCCTACCCTTAACATTACCTTTCCAAGGCGCCCGTGAGAGTCGAGCCTAGCGGTCGCCGACTTTAATTGAGCGAAATCAAAGACAGAGTCCACCAGAGGTTTTACAGCGCCCCTGGCGGCCAATGATAAAAGCGCCTGAAGCTCCGCCCTCGAACCGCCAGTAGAGCCGATAACCGCAGCCTCGGTGCAATACAGCCGCAAGAGGTTGAGGTTTGCATCTTTTCCTGTAAGCACTCCGCAGCTAGCGAATCTCCCCCCTGGGCCGAGCACGCGGTAGCCAGCCTCCAGTCCGGACGCGCCCACAGTATCAAGAACGATGTCAACCCCCTTTCCATTAGAGAAATCAAACAGCTTACGCTCGAAATCGCTATCTCCCCTAACAATCACAACTTCTGCCCCCAGACGCTCGGCTGCCTTAACCTGGTTTGGGCTGCTTACCAGAGCGGAAACTCGTAGTCCCTGTAATTTCGCCAGCTGCACGCAGAAAGAGCCGACACCCCCTGTTCCCCCAATTACTAGCGCGCTCTCCCCGAGCTCGGGACTCGCCCTAGATATCATGTGCTGAGCAGTGAGCCCGTCGACCGCAAGGCAGGTAGCGTCCATATTAGGGACAGCTCGGGGTACCTTGAGGAGATTTCTTTCTGGAGCGATTGCCTTCTCCGCCCAGGCTCCGTTGGAGTACATGTAGACCAAGTATGGCTCAGACGCCATGCGGAGGTTCTCAAGGCACAGGTTCTCGTTACCCCGGATGCAGTTCATGCAGCGCCCGCAGAACTTTTTGGGATAGACCACCACTCTGTCACCTTCCTCTAGCCCGCGAACGAGAGGCCCAACACTTTCGACCTCGCCACTCGCTTCGACTCCCGGTGTATGTGGAGTGGAAATCCATGGGAATCTTCCGGTGTAGATAGAGCGGTCGATGGGATTCACTCCTGCACAGAGCACACGTATACACACTTCGTCGTCTACCGGCTCCGGGTCGGGCACTGTGCGAAGAGAGAGTACATTGGAGTTTCCGAAATCTGAGAACGACCATGCTCGCAAGACCCTGAACCGAATAGTAGCAATAATTGAGTTGAATATGAAACTTGCTTATGGGGCAGAAAACAGCTTATACGACCAGCTCGCCAAAATATTCTTTGGCTCAGAGCAATACCCCTTTCAGGAACCCGGGAATTTCTTGCCAATCGGGGCACCGGAATGAAAATTGTCTCTTGGAACGTAAACGGACTGAGGAGCGTACTCGGAAAGGGATTCGAGAAATTTGCAATCTCTTCAAAAGCTGACATCATATTGCTTCAGGAAATAAAGGTGGACTTCGTTCCAATCGAGCTATCTCGGCTTGGCTATACAATCTACTGCAACCCAGCAAAAAGGAAAGGTTACAGCGGCGTGTTAAGCATGTGTAAGAGCAAGCCTTTGAGTGTACGGAACAAAATTCTGGATTCGGGCTTCGACAACGAAGGCAGACTCATGCTCCTCGAATATCCTGAACTCTTTGTGGTAAACGCTTACTTCCCCAATTCGCAGCACGGCTTGATTCGCCTCAGAGACAAGCTGAAGTTCGATCAGTTAATACTTCATAAACTTGAGGAACTCAGAGCCTCAAAGCCAGTCGTAATCTGCGGAGATTTCAACGTAGCGCACCAAGAAATTGACATCGCAAGACCCAAAGATAACGTAAAAAATCCAGGCTTCACTCCTGAAGAAAGAGCTTGGATGAGCAAGTTTCTCGCCGCTGGTTACATCGATACCTTCAGACTCTTCGAAACGAGAGGGGGTCACTACTCCTGGTGGAGCTATCGGTTCAATGCAAGAAAAAGGAACATAGGATGGAGGATAGACTACTGCATTGTATCAGAAGAATTGCGCAGCAGGGTTACAAACGCTTCAATAATGGCCAATGTGGCCGGCTCTGACCACGCTCCAGTTACAGTCGATATCGAGGTCTGATACCCAGTGATAAACGCTCGCTGAAGCCTGGCCAACCGATACGCAATTGCACCACTGGCTAACTCACATAGTTTGAAAACTCAGGGTCTAGCACCGGGGTTCTGATTATTCGAGCAGAGGCCCAAAAAAGAACAATACCGACACATCCAGACGGAGCCGCTCTCTTTCGCTTCCGGAGGAGGAAGCCTGCTTTCCTTTAGATAGTTGTGCAGAGCTGCCACTCTTTTCATGGTTTCGTCGTAGATATGCTGTTCGAACTCAAGGTCAAACTGGTGCGTCTTGAGCGTCGCTCTGTCCACGTACATCAGTATACCCGAGGAATACGGGTATGCCCTCAGATAGAGATTGAGCTGGGCAAGATGCTCCCTCCTTGGAATGTTGTTGTCCCTCAGCTTCTGAACCAAGTTCGTGGTCGTCTTTACCTCCAGAATGAAGCGACGCCTCTCCTTCTCGATTAGTATTATGTCATCAGCCCTACCTGAAAAAACGATTTCTGGATGGTCACGGTGCGGAATGCGTATCGGAACCTCTGTCTGAACTCTAGCTCCGGTTGTATTTCCCCATTTCTGAAGTGTCCGAGCAATCAAGTCATGGTAAGCATTACCCGCCTCAAAATTTCTGAGGGCATCGTCCCCGAACACCTCGTCCCCATAGAACGAATAATATTGCTTTCTCAAACAAGAGTAGATCTGAGATGGCCAATATTCGCCCAGCACCCTACTGTGCCGGCGCTGAGCGCGTCGAAGCTCTGACATGATGATTTCATCCACCTGAATCCGTTCGGACGAGCCAGTCACAGTCCAAAATCCTCCCTTCTGGTCTTAAGGCTTGCATTAGCGTGATCCCGATACGACTCTGCCTCTGGCAGAAATGCCTATCCTTTGTTTTGAAATACCTTGGAGCTGTGTTTGGGCGGTGAGTCAAGTGCGACCACAAAAGTTCATGATTTCTGCAAGAGAAGGGTCCTTCAGAGGGCTATAGCGCACGGGCTTCTCAAGCTGCAAGTAAAAACATTCTAGATAGAGGAAACAGCTACTTCACGCGTCCAAAAGGACATAAGTTGATGCATGAATCCGTGGCATTTTTTGGGTCCGACTTTGAACCCCATGATTCGAGCCACTACCAGTACCAAGATGGGAACCGTGGTTTCGGCTCAACCGGAACCTTACTTCCGAAACTAGTAGGTAAAACAATCTCCAAAATTTGATCAATGGTTGACATGATTGCTACCCTCGCAACCAGCGATAACGGCAGTCATCGCACCCATTGGGACATTTCAGGTTCTTTGAGATGCACCCCATTAAGCTGTTTCAGAAACGGTAAACCTGATGAAGCGGCTCAGTCGATGTCTCCCGAGGTATCCAGGGCCTTTCGTGAGTTTCTGCGCAGTGCGTACCAACCGCAGGGAATCGTATCATTCTTCCGAAATGGTCGTTCCGACTCCGGTCACAAGCCAAAAGGAGAAAGTGACCCTATAGGAGGCGTTCCATAAAGCAGGTAGTCCAAGCATCAAATTGCTTGCAATCTATTCTCTCAATTATGGGGAAATATTCACAGTTTCTGCAAAGAATTGCTGAAAGCCCAATGTGCATGCCAGCTTGCCCCCAGTAACGAACGGTGCGCCAGTGTTTTCACTCACTCATGACCAACTATCCGCGCTCCCTCACCTGCGTTGGTGACGAAACCTGAGGCCGAGACTTCGTGAGAGCCAAACGCATCCGTCATCTTTCGAATCACTGCCTGCGGCGAAAATCTTCCCGAATCCACAAGTGCCAGAATCGAGGGGCCAGCTCCACTTATGCAGACCCCGCTCGCGCCAGCGGCAAGAGCACTAGCTTTTACATCCTCAAACCCATCAATCAGTGCTCCCCTGATACTGTCTACGATACCATTTGACATCCCGGCCCCGATCAGGTCGACCCTTTGCAGACCAAGACCGGCGACGACGAGAGCGGCACTACCCACTGACTGGACCATTTCCTCCAGCCTTACTACTCTGGGCAGTAACGACCTGAGGAAAGCAGTTTTCCTGTCAGGGAGGGCTATTTGCGGAGTCACGATACATATAGCGTAGTTCGGCCGCATTCTGAGGCTTATGGGTTCTTGTCCGGGAAAAACCCCAGAGAGCACAAACCCGCCAAGTATTGCAGCACTTACATTATCCTTGTGGGCGACTCCTGAGCAGACAAGCTCCCCAAAGCTCGCGTATTCGATGAGTTCCGCGGCAGTAAGCTGAAGACCGAGGTGTGCCCCAACAGCAAGCGCAGCTGCAGCCGAAGAGGCGGCACTGCTTCCTAATCCCACCCCAGTCGGGATTCCTTTTTGAACCTCAATTTTCAGACCCTTCTTAATACAGTGGGCTCTAAGAATTTCTCGCGCAACGGCGCCCGCAGCATTATTCATAGCGTCACGGGGAATAGTGTCACTCCCTAGCCCGGACACTTCGACGGTGATCCCCTCCCTATCAGCTGTAGTGACTGTAAGAGAGTCTCTGTGCGAGCTAAGTGCTACCGCAAACACATCGAACCCAGGACCGAAATTAGCAGATGTGGCGGGGGCTTCCGCTTTGGTTACAGAGAATTTGTCCGGATAGGAAAGAGGCATTATTCAGTGGCTCGGTCCTATTCAGCCCTTCCAGAAGATGTCAACCTTAGACCACTGTCGCTACTCTTGGCGCAGTTTCGTCACGAGCCGGATAAAAACCCCCCAGCTTCGCGTGTATAGTCAGTATATCCCTCAGCAGGGCCCCAGCTGTCTCTTTGCCACCTGCCCCCTTCCCCGAAATGGTGATGCTCCCCGAACGTTCAAGTTCGAACGTCACTGCATTCATGGCGCTATTAACAGCCAATGGGCTCTCTCTAGGAATCTCCTGTGGTGCCACGGCGGGTGCGATGCCTCCTGAGCCAATTAAACGAATTACCCGGCCTTTGGCTGCTGCGTTTGCCACCTTTGCCTTAGTCACTCCGCGTATTCCCTTTACCTTGACATTTTTCAATTTCATACGCGTACCAAACACCGCGTTGGATAGAATCACGAGTTTCGAAGCAGAATCCAATCCTCGAATGTCAATCAATGGATCAGCCTCTGCGTACCCTCTTTCTTTAGCAGCCCTCAGTGCAGCCTCGAAGGACAGACCGGCCTCAAGTTCGCTCAAAATATAGTTCGTGGTCCCGTTGAACACTCCCTGAAACCCAACGATTCTATCGCCGAGCGAACACCTAGCCGCCAAATCCAGAATGGGCGTTCCACCTCCAACTGCGCCGCTAAATCTGAAGAATAACCCCCTTTTATTTGCGAGGCTTGGCAATAGATCGGCCGTCAAAGCAAGGGGCCCCTTGTTTGCCGTAACAACATTCCTACCTGCTTCCAACGCTCTCTTTACATAACTCAGGCTGGGCTCGCCGGTTCTCAAGTTTGTAGGTATGGCTTCTACCACCATATCTGCATCAACCTCACTGATCACGTCAAGAGCGTTTACGTCAGCCCTGCCTGATGGGGTTGTCTGCGCCACGCTCCCTTTTGACTTCTTTACACGAATCAGCTCCTTGATATCGAGACCATCCGGAGACATTGCGGCTCCCCTTGAGTCAACTACCGCAGCAATCTTTGGTTGGAGACCGTAGCGCACTGAGAGCTCTGTTCTTCTCGCAAGGAGTATTTCTAATAGACTCAAATTCACAGCACCGCATCCAAGAAGAATTAGTTTCAAAAGCTTGCACCAAATTAGGTAATGAATTACACTATGTGCGTGAATATGCTCGCGAGACTATGGCTGCACCTCCGACTGAGAAGTGTGTCGATCACGTGGAGTGGCCCCAAGTAATCGATTCCGATTGGGCTGCGGCCCAGCCAAGCACGCCACCCTTCAAACTCCTCAGTTTCCTGAAGCCCATAGAGGAGAGAAGTTCAACTGCTTTAGCGCTTCTGACACCGCTATGACAGTACACAACGATTTCATCTGCTGAGTCGAGCTCTCCTGCGCGATAACCTAGTTCAGAAAGAGGTATCAGCTTCGAACCTTTGATAGAATAGGCATCGTGTTCGAACTGTTCTCTGACGTCCAGAAGAACAAATTTTTTCCCTGACCGAATGTGGTTCATCAAACCGTTCGGCGTTATTACCCTCTCAGAATCAGGCGTTGCAACAACCCCGCAGAACGACTCGTAGTCCATGAGTTCAGTAATTGTTTGATTCTCGCCGCATAGTTCACACTTAGGGTTGCTGGCAATGGTGAGTTGAACGAAGTTTAGAGTGAGTGCTTCGAAAAGCAAGAGCTTGCCGATAAGTGGTTCTCCCTTGCCCAGAACTAACTTGATTGCTTCTTCCGCTTGGATACACCCTATAATCCCTGGAAGTACTCCCAAGACGCCTCCTTCGGCGCATGATGGCACACTCTCCGGTGGAGGAGGCCTGGGAAACAGGCAACGGTAGCATGGACCTCTGCGGGCGTCGAACACAGCAACCTGACCATCAAACCTGAAGATGCTACCATAGATGTAGGGTTTCTCATTCAAAACGCACGCATCATTAAGCAGGTAGCGCGTGGGAAAGTTGTCTGTACCATCTACCACGATATCGTAGTCTCCGATAATGCGCGAGGCGTTTGAACTGTTAAGATGCAGATTATGAACATCAACCCGAATGTCCGGGTTATGTTCTAGCAGGCGTTCCTTTGTCACCTCCGCCTTGGACTTGCCTATGTCTCTATGACGATACAGTACCTGCCGCTGCAAGTTGCTTTCTTCAATTATGTCAAAATCGACAATTCCGATTCTTCCGACCCCAGCCGCCGCGAGGTAGATTGCGACGGGATTTCCCAAGCCTCCCGCCCCTACGACCAGAACGCTAGAATCCTTGAGCTTTCTCTGCCCTGCCAGTCCCACTTCCGGCATTATAAGGTGCCTGCTGTAGCGCACGAATTCATTCGCCGAAAGTTCTTTTATTTCCTCCAATCGAGACGCGCCTCCATTAGCAGTACCTCCCATTTGGAACAACGCTAACCTCCTGCCAACGCAGGTACTATTATCAGGGTGTCAGTGGTTGACACCAAAGTGTCTGCCCCTCCAAGCAGACGCACGTCCTTATTGTTCAGGAAGACTCTAACAAACTCGCCTGGATTGCCATTTAGCCCGAGCAGCTTTGAACCGAGTTGCTCACCATATTTCGAACTTAAACTCTGGAGCGTTTCTCGTACATCCCTAGCTTCTACGTGAGCCTCCCTGTCGCCACCCGTAAACCGAGTCAGGTGGCCGTAGAACACTACCTTAGGCATGTAGAAGGGGTGACCTCCCTTTCAGCTGCTCCTTAAGAGCCTCTAAATCTGGTGAGATTGTGACCGGTCTACCTACCGAGGGCTCATCCAAAACGAGTTCAGGTGTCTTCAGGCCGTTACCAGTGATACAGCAGACGGTGGTGTCATCCCTATGAATGATTCCTTCGTGAATTAACTTCCGAGCTGCGGCTACGGCAACTCCTCCCGCGGGCTCAACAAAGACTCCCTCACTTCTTCCAAGCTCCACAATTGCCGCCAATATCTCGCTATCGCTAACTGCTTCGACGCTACCCGATGTCTGCCGAACCGTTTCCAGTACGTACCTTCCGTCTGCAGGGTCGCCTATCGCAATACTTTTCGCAATTGTTTTTGGTGCTTCAACGGGTTTTAAGGTGGAGACCCCCTCTTTGTAGGCAGCGGCGATGGGTGAGCAACCCTCAGCCTGGGCCCCGAACAACCTCGGGACCTTATCGATTAGGTCCAAGTCCCTAAACTGTTCAAAACCTCTATGAATTGCTCTGAGGAGCGCCCCGCTCGCTACCGGTATGATAACATTATCAGGTGGATTCCAGTCAAACTGCTCACAGAGTTCGAAGGCAATCGTCTTAGAGCCCTCTACATAATACGGTCTTGAAGTAACATTCACAACATTCCAGCCGAGCTCATAAGAAGCCAGTGTTGCAAGCCGGTTTGCGTCATCGTAAGTCCCGCTCACAGAGATTACCTTAGCGCCATAGGCAAGAATCTGCGAAATTTTCTCAGGTTCAATATCGAAAGGCGCGAGAACGTAGGCTTCGAGCCTTGCCTTTGCAGCGTGTGCGGCCACAGCTGCAGCCAGATTTCCAGTGGAAACGCACGACACGACTCTGTCCCCAAACTCTAATGCCTTGGACACAGCGACTTCCGCTGGCCTATCTTTGAAGGATAGTGTTGGGTTGAGGGTGTCATTCTTTAGATAGAGCTTTGACGAACCTATCGAATTCCCCAGGTTGCTGGCTCGAACGAGAGGTGTGAGCCCCACGCCGAGCTCGATGCAGTGGCTTTTGTCGAGAATTGGAAGCAGTTCACTATACCTCCAGATTGATTTCACCCTGGACTCGAAGCTGGTCCTCGCTATGGTCAAACTGCCAAGCTCGTATTCCGCGTCGAGCGGGGCAAGACACTGCTCGCATATCGTAATTCGCTCAAGTGGGTACGATTCTTTGCACTCTCTGCACACCAATCGAATTCGCTCTTCAGATCCCAATGATAGTCAGCGGGATTTTGAATGGATGCTTATTTGCATGATTGACAGGATTATTCTTATATGAATTATGAACTAGAATTGAGAGGCAGTTAAAGATGGCGGTAACATTACTGGATCCAAAACAGATAAAAAGAGTCAGATCTCAACTAGGCCTCACTCAGGCTGGCCTAGCGAAAAGAGCTGGTGTGAGCCAATCCATAATAGCAAAGGTCGAATCTGGCGCTGTAGACCCCTCATACACTACGCTAAAGGCCATATCTGGAGCTCTGCTGTCCTCCGCGCGGGGAAGTATGAAGAAGGCCTCGGCCATTGCTTCTTCCCCCATTATCGCCGTAGAAGCCAATCAAAAACTGCAAGATTGTATTGCTTTGATGAGAGAGCGAGCGATTTCCCAACTTCCTGTGTTCTCAAAAGGAAAGCTTGTTGGTTCGTTGAGCGAGGGCCACATTCTCAGTTTGTTATCAAATTCCAGGAATCGGGATTTACTAAATCACCCCGTTTCAGAGCTCGTGCAGACTTCCTTTCCAGTAGTAGATGGCGACACTCCAATAGACGCACTCTACTCCCTCTTCAGACATGTGTCAGCAGTGCTAGTCTCGGACCGTGGCGAAATCAGCGGGATAATTACTAAAATAGACGTATTAATTTCAGAGACCCGCTAGGCAGAGCGCCCATAAGCGGGTAGCTACCTTCCATCCGGCGCCATCCCTCATCCCCGTGATGTCCCCCAACGACCAACCCAAGCGGGTCTTACCGCCCGCTCGGGAATGGCAAAAAAGCTCTCAAGGGCTACAGACACAGAGAGAGACAATCAAGGCTATGTTGTTTGCCGCAGGGATGATGGTTGCCAGATTTCCAAGCTAACCCCAGGGGAGCCTCGAACCTGACCCCCCAAGAGGATTGTTTCACCACGGTTGGTTTGCAAGGCTTATTAGTATTCACTCTCACGATTTTGGAGCCAGAGCATACAGCACATGCAGTACAAGAATACAGTCCTGACAAATACTACGATAGCATCCTTCATGGCATTTCTTGACTCTAACATTGTTGTGATTTCACTGCCTACTATAATTCGCACTCTCCCAGGAACGACAGCCTTTGACGGGCTGTGGCTCGTGATGGGCTACAGCATAGTTTCCGCTACTTTTCTGCTTGCGCTTGGAAGGCTCGCAGATATTGTTGGGAGAGTCAAACTCTACAATTCGGGTTTTGCGCTGTTTACCGTAGCTTCTGGACTATGTAGCCTCGCCCCTAACGGCGAAACTCTCGTAATTTTTAGGATGATCCAGGGGCTTGGGGGCGCACTGATATTCGCAAACAACAACGCCATTATCACTGACGCCTTCCCCCCCACTGAAAGAGGGAGAGCTATCGGCGTAAACCAAGTCACCGGGATTGCTGGTTCGGTAATTGCGCTCGTCCTGGGAGGAATACTTACGTCTACTCTGGGGTGGAGGTCGATATTCTGGATTAATCTCGCCCCCGGTGCCTTCGCGACCGTATGGGCCTACAAGAGGTTGCATGAGGTAGAAAAACCCAAATCTCGAGAAAGAATAGACAAACTAGGCAACCTCTTGTTTGGTCCTGGGCTCGCACTATTCCTCTATGGTTCGACTTTCGGGGCGCTCACGGGCTGGTCTGCGCTAGACATTGCATTCATGGTAGCGGGAATGGTCATGATACTGGGTTTTGTCAAGGCCGAAACTGCGTCCCACCATCCGATGATGGACCTCAGCCTATTCAGGATACGAGCCTTCGCGGCCGGAGCGTTCTCCAACTTGCTCTCAGCTGTTGCGCGGGGCGGACTGTCTCTCGTCTTGGTGATCTATTTTCAAGGAGCCCTCTTACTTAATGCGTTCCAGTCGGGAGTAGACCTGATACCTTTTTCGCTAGCGTTCGTGAGCGCAGGGCCATTGAGCGGCGCGCTTTCGGACAGGATGGGTCAGAAGCCTTTCATTGTGGCAGGTCTCGCGACAGGCACTGTGGCGCTCCTGATATTTGCCTTTATACCGCTCAGCGCACCTTACTACCTGCTCGTGATACCCATGGTGTTAGCTGGGTTGGGCGGAGGAATGTTTGCGGCACCTAACGTTGCGTCAATCATGAACTCAGTCCCGCCGTTGCGCCGGGGGATCTCCTCTGGTATGTCATCATTGCTTTTTAACGTGGGTGCGCTGCTCAGTCTGAGCATGTCCTTCATAATCATGGCGACATCGATATCGCGACCGGTTCTCGAGGCAATATTTGCAGGTCTGCCAGTTGCAGGCGGGCTCAACCTTCAGCTATATTCGGGGGCAATGCACCGTGTCTTTGGTGCAATGGCATTGGTTAACGGCGTTGCTCTCGTTCCGACTTTTATCAGAGAAACGAAAGCTCAAAGAAAAACAGAGGTTGTGCACAGTAATCCTATGGCTGACGGGCACGCACCAGTAGATTATACAGATCCGAGTAAAGATGGTCGAGCTAGAGCTAAATCGGCACCACGGATTCGCCTTCCCAGATATTCCGGAGATAATTAAGGTAAGTATGAGATTAGGAAGCCAATCCAAGAATCGAAAATGTTCTGGGCTGAAAGAGATTTCCAAGTGCCTGATTGGGTCTGGAAACATGGGCTTTAGATCATTACACGATTTCGAGCAGCCAGCTAGCTATTGTGGCGCAGAGAGCGAGCTCAGTCCTTGACGATTGCTCCCACTGTGCTCTCCCTCCTCTACATTGGAGGTCTGCTTGTGCTCGCGAAGCTGGGCGAAGAGGTATTCAGAAGACTCAGCCTAGTCCCCTTTGTTGGCGCAATCTTAGTAGGGATTCTTTTCGGGCCCGGCGTACTGAATCTGGTCAATATTCAGCCTGAAATATCGCTATTCTTGGGCCTTGGCATAAATTTCCTTCTCTTTATGGGGGGCGCCGAAGAATTCGATGCAGCTAGATTCGGATCTATGATAAAAGGGAGGCACCTTCTGCTTGGTCTTCTTGAATATTTTATTCGCTTGGCGGGTGTCACCACTGCGGTTTACCTTCTAACGCACGACGTTCTTACAGCGTCTGTTGTAGGTATAACTGCTAGTATGACCAGCGCCGGGCCCCTTACCAGATTGCTTTCGGATACGGGCCTAGCGAGAACCGATGAGGGAACAGCAATTTTTTCTCAGGTAGTGTTCATAGAAGTTGCGGCCGTGGTAACCTTTTCATTTGTTTACGATTTCGGAGGGAGGTCGCCCAGTCTGGCATCGGTGCTCATCGTCGGAGCGGAGGTCATAACGATTCTTCTCGGCGTAGTGCTGTTCGCTCGCTACCTGATGAACAGGCTCCTAGAAAAGCTTGAAGTGTACTCAAAGGGAAGGGAAGTCGTTTTTGCCTTTATTATTGCAATTATTCTCATACTCGGATTCGCAGGCCAGCTCACCGGCTTCAGCTCGGCCATGGTAGCGCTCTTTCTTGGATTTTTCATGCAGCCCTTTCTCTCGGCGAGGCCCGTGCTTGGCGAAAAGCTGCGCGCTTTTACGTATGGCTTTTTCGAGCCTCTATTTTTCGCAGGGCTCGGGCTTTACTTTGTAAAAATCTCGATCTCTCTACTTCCACTTACGGCCGTGATATTTGCTTCTTCCCTTGGACTTGCGGCCGCGACTGGTGCGCTCACCTCAAAGGCATTCGGAGTCAACCCCTTGAGGAATGCATTTGGCACAGCTATGAAAGGTGGGGTTGATTCTGCGCTTCTTCTGACAGCGCTGACCGCGACCAGCGGGGCTGTGCTCATTAATAGCACCACCTACTCTTCAGCTGCTCTCGGAATCGTATTGGTATCTCTAGTAGCGCCCCTCTTCTTCAGACTACGCGCATCTGTAGTCGAGCAAGAACCTGCGCAGGGCCAGAAGCTGATTGTAAAGCAGCACCTAGAGAACCTTACAGCCCTTGAAATAGCGAATGCAGAGCCTACTATCGCAGTCGGAGCCCAGCAGTCGCTAAGAGAAGCGATTGCAAGGTGTGTAGAGCTAGGCGCAAGGGGTGCAGTTGTGCTAAACGAACGAGGATTGCCAGTAGCTACATTTCTCCTTCATGATACCCTCTCGCTAACCAAGCGCGAAATCTCAAGACTGAAGGTGAATGAGACGGCCCTGGCTGAGGTGGTAACTGTCTCGAAGGGAGAGGCGGCACTGAGACTTGCACAGCTGTTCAGGGAGACAGGGATGCCCGTAATCGCGGTCACAGATGATGACGGCAAACTCTTAGGGACAATCATGGAAAGGGAGATTCTGCGCCGATTGATGATGGACATAGACACTCAGCCTTGACAATCCTGACTGAGATTTGGGTCTGGGTCATTCTATGCAGGTCCAGTCAGAAGAAGCCTCTTCCATGTCCTGAAAGCGAAGTAAGAATAGGCATGTCGTCGTCTTTGTATACGCCCGTACGAGGAAGAAGCTGAGCTGGCAATACTGCCACTGACAGAACTCAGTCCTTCGAACCCGTCCTTTTCCCTGTCGGCCAAAAATGTACCGTAAATTACGGTAACTTTTTAAGCAGCCCAGCTCCGGCCCACTTGACTGATCATGACGTTCACAGGCTGGATAGTGGACATAGGCCCCTCAACCAGACCCGGAAGAACCACATTGACTGTCTCGAACGGAAGCGCCAGAGTGAAGATACCACTTAGGGCAACCTACGACATCTACGCGGTTCCGAAGACGGAACGGCTTGCTGCGATGCTTGCAGATCACCCCGGTTTCGTAGATGTTACAGCAGAAGACTGGTTCAGCCCGCCTTGGTATGACAAGACAATCAAGGTGCTCCGCGCCAGTTTTGCAGATATCGAATCCGCGGCGGTCGCGGAGAGGCGCATAATCAAACTTGGTCTGGGAGAAGTCTATAATCGATTTCCAGACCCATTTACAAAACTATGTATAAAGCTGAAACTTCCCCCCACATCAAAGGTCAGAGTAAAAGAGGAATCCTCCAATCTCGAACTAGCAGAAGACCCTGACAAAGTGGACTACGAAGAGCCCGGTTACAGCTATGCGGAATTCAGGTTTTTCGATTGGTTTGGGGAAACGGTCTACTCGAAGGACCCCCTTGGTCGGTTGGATAGCGGCCGCATTTCCTATGACCTGCGAATTTGGAAGCCTGTGATCGGCCAGACAAGCTACAGCGGCACTCTATCAACTTTAGATTCGATAGCAGAAGAGCTTTCTTCTGTCGATGCCATCAGGTTTCCCCCAGCCTTTGGTCGAGCGCTCACCGAAGCAGGGATAGAACTAGACACAATCCCCCTAAAGATTGCGAGAACCTCTCCAAACTCGCCTTCGCTCAGAGCCGAGCTCATCAAACTTGTCGAATGGAGCAGGATTTCATATATGCCGCTCCGGGAGCTGGCAGAGGCGTCAATTGGCAAACCTCTGACTTCCAACGAAGCCAAACTCGCCTTCGAATGGAGATATCTGATTCCAGAGTCGCATCCAAGATTAGAAAGCTGGAAAACGATAAAAGAAGTCATCAGCCACGACAGAGGTGGAACACTGTTCAGACCGGAGGCGGGTGTGTACTTTGGTGTGGCCCAACTCGACTTTATCTCGATGTACCCCAAACTCATTTCTTCTTGGAACATTTCGCCAGAAACTGTGAACCCTCCAAATTTCATTGAAAAATTGAAGCCGGTGCCCATCACGAAGCACTTGGTGAGCGAGAAACGGGGTCTCGTAGCAGAAGCAATGGAAGGAGTAATCAGGAGGAGAGAGGAGACGAAGAGGCTCGAGCATGGACCTAATCCGCTCAGGCAGGCTGCAATAAAGTGGCTGCTCGTGGCATCCTTCGGTTACCTCGGCTATAGGAACGCCAAATTCGGAAAGTTAGAAGCCTATGAATGCGTTACATCTCTTTCAAGAGCGTACATGGGTAAGGCGATTGAAGCGGCTGAGAAAATGGGTTTTAGAGTACTTCATACGATGGTAGATAGCCTGTTCGTTCAAAAGCCGGGGGCAAGCGAATCCGAGTTTCAAAAACTGGCTGATTCCATCGAGAAAGAGACAAACCTACCAATAAAAATCGACGCCTTTTATGACTGGGTAGTGCTCACAAATAACAAAGGCTCATCGCTCGGCTCGCCTTCAAGGTATTTTGGCAGGTTAAAAGGTGGAAAACTCAAGATAAAGGGGATAGATTATGTAAAGCGTGATACTCCGGGAATCGTAAGATCAACACAGTGGGAAGCAATAAAATTTCTCAAGCAAGCGGGTAGCGAAGATAGCTTCTCAATTCAACTCGCCAAGGCACTTGCCACATTCGACCACACAATTGAACGCGTGCTGAGAAATCAGGTTGAGCCTGAAGAACTCGTGTTCTCTCTGAGGCGGGGGCTGAGGGCAGGATTGGGAGAAGCGGCTGAACGTGAAAATGAAGGATACACGCCTGTAGTTCAAGCAATTCAGGGTTCCAGACTTTATCTTGCTGAAGAAGGATTTTCCGGATTCGATCAAGGTCATTATATCAGATTGCTCGAAAGGGCGAAAGAGCAGATTTCTCCGAGAAACAAATCACTTTGGGCCAAGAAACCCCCCAGTCGCAGGTAGCGGCACTGTTGCCGAATTTATCGTTGTGAGCCCCGAAGTGGACCAGACAAAATCAGTGCCATTGAACCGAGTTGAAGGCATGTTCAAGTCTGATCACTAAAGAGCCGACCAATATGGAGAAGCGGACTAATCCTACTCAACTTACTGCATTCTTAGGAAAGGAGTCCGGCAATGGGAGTTCGTAGAGATTGCTCCGACGTGGCAAATGGAGCGTCAACACAGGCATAATGACTGCGGGAGAAGCTACTCATGCGTATGTACCAGCTTGGCAAGGCCCATAGCACAAATTATAACAAGTTTCGCAGCGTGCAGCGTTGCTACGTTACAGCCCACGAGAAGGAGCCATTCAACAAAAAACGAGCAGTTCACTCAAGAAGATTCATGACAACCTCGGAGTCGGAGATTATATTTGATAGCCGGGCGTATTCATCCGGGGAATGGGCTGTTTCATCACAGGTCATCCAAACCACACTTTCGTATCCCATGGCGCGCAAAGTTCTGGCATCTGTCCCTCCTCCGATTCCCATCGGTTTCGGTTCGATTTTGCGACGGACTGTTAGCAAGCTTGACAGCTTGCGAATAACGGGAGAATTCGGTGAGGTGATCGGAGCAGGTCGCTGGCTGCTTACTGTTTCAATCCTTGCCTCCACGCCCAACATCTTCGATTGAATCCTGAGTAGTTCATTCAGATCTGCCAGAATTGCTGCTGGGTCATATTTAGGAAGAATACGACAGTCAAAGTAACAGACATCGCTACCGGGCACGGTGTTTATGTTGGGCACATTGGGCTCTCTCTTTGTGGGTTCAAAGGTTGAGGTGGGTGGAACGAATAGTGGATCTGTTGCGTCATATTTTCTGTGCAAGAGTTCATCCATTGCCAGAGCGATCTTCATACCTGCCCTGTTCGCGTTTTTCCCCCTTTCTGGAAGACTGCCATGGGTCTGCTTACCAGTTACCACAAGTTTTAACCATAGAACTGTCTTTTCGGCGACTTCTATCATCGAGCCATCGGGGCTCCCGGCGTCCGCTACCAAAAACACGTCGCGCTTAGAGAAGCTTCTAGCCCTGAAAACGTGCTCTGCCCCGTGAACGCTTCCATTCTCTTCGTCGGAGAGAAATACCAACCCGAAACCATAGCCCTTAGGATTTGTTCTATCTTGGTCAATTAGTTTCTTTGCGGTCAGAAGCCCGAGTACAACCCCCTGGCCGTCATCTTCAGTACCTCTTCCGTATACCTTCCCGTCCTCGAATGAGGCCGCGAAAGGAGGATGATGCCAGAGCGAGATATCCCCCTCTGGTACTGTGTCGATATGTGCAACTATCCAAAGGGTGGGCGTATCTCGTTTGCGCAATCTTGCGACGAGATTTGGTCTAACTCCGCCATTTGCTCGTTCGTCTCGCGAGTCCACTCGCTCTATTTCTTCAAACTGCAGTCGCTCAAGCTCGCGCTGCAGGAACTCGCACTTGTCCAGTTCACCTGGCCCGCCATTAGATGGACCAACCGAGACGATAGGAATCATCCGGGAATAAACGCTTGAAATGTACTCCGTATTCTCAGATTCTACCGATTCCACGGGCGCTGGACGCGCGGGTGTTTATGGACTTTGCGAACAATAACAACTGGGTTTGCTCTGGATTTACCAGAAGTCGGATCACGAAACCGTTGGCTCCCCCAGCTTCGGAATGGATTAAGGCGTAGAACAATTCTGGTGATATTTCGCCTTTTGTCGAACCCAGGTTCTCATCCATGCACATAATCAACGAGCGGCGTGGCGCAATTCTTACACTTTTTCTTCCAGAAGAGCTATTTTGAATCCGGAGCTTCAGCCTCCTGACTGGACAGCCTGTGATCAGCTCATTCAGCAGCAGTTCACTTAAAACTGAGTCCCCTTTTCGCAGATTCCCTTCTTTATTCGTGGGTCATTAAATAAAACAGAAGCCCCAGCCTTTCGGGTATGCCCAAGCTCAAGTTCAGGCTCAGCTCAATCAATCGGGTGCAACTCGTACTCTGATAATCTCCTGGTGCTATGATGGCTCTCGGGGTGGTGCAGAACCCTGATTTTCTAACCGCTCGACTGCGCCGGCGCCGCCGAAGCGTGACCACGCGCCAGAACACCCCAGTTGGTCGCTTTAGCCCAAGTTGAGTCCCCTCCCGCCAGCCTCCGAGCCAGTCTCCAATCCTGCGCCAATATCACCGCGGAACCTAAGAACAGGAGAGAGTGTTAACTAGCTCGTGGCAAAGAAAGCCAAGCCAAACGAGTTTGTTGGACTCCTCGGACTCTTCAAGAGTGGCGAGCTAACGCTGTCAGTTCGGGGAAATGAGGCACTCAAGCTGGATGCCAAAGTTAAGAGCGTAACGCTCGATGTCGGTGCAATAGAAAGCCTCAGCCTTGGAAAGACTTTGTCTGAGAGCTTGGACCTGAGCGTGGCCAGTTCCATTGGAGCCGCTAGGGCTCTCGCAAAAGCAGGATGGGAATTGGAGCTTTCGCGAGATGGGAAGGAAGTTGCACGCCTTGGTCGTGGAGTTAGCGCGCTCACCGGACATATCAGGGGCAGCCTAAGAGAACTCCTAAGTTTAAGGAGGAGCCTCTAATTTTTGATGAGCGACACGTGATGCTCGGCTAAGGCTTTCTTTTCGTCGTCTGTAAGGTCCCTCATGTGAACTGAAAAAGAAACTGTTCCCGTGAGCTCTATTCCTTCCTTTATCCCCGGAAACTTTAGCGTGAGTCCACGAAGCCTTATGTCCAGTTGGCTGTGCTTATCCGCAAGGGCTTCTATAAGGCCCTCAAACATTCCCTTCTCCATCGCACTACCGTCAGTTTCCTCTGCTGAAATCTACTGTCACCAAGAACGGGAGTGGTTGCGACCTCTTTTACGGCTTTCGGAATGC
>JAJYZJ010000064.1 GCA_021800035.1 archaeon | reverse complement strand
CATGCCTATATCGTAGAGGGTGATGTCTACTTCAGTGTCAGGAGCTTCAAGGATTACGGCAAGCTCTCCCACCAGAAAGTGGAGGACCTGCTTGCGGGCGCCAGAATTGAGCCTCTAGAATCCAAACACAGTCCGGAGGATTTCGCGTTATGGAAAAAAGCCAAACCGGGTGAGCCAAGCTGGGACAGCCCATGGGGGAAGGGGAGACCTGGTTGGGCAATAGAATGTAGCGCAATGGCTGAGAAGTACCTTGGTCCGACCCTTGATATTCACGGAGGAGGGCAGGACCTCATATTTCCACATCATGAAAACGAAATAGCGCAAAGCGAGTCAGCGACCGGGAGAGAACTAGCACGCTTTTGGGTCCACGTGGGCTTGGTTAATACCAGTGGGACGAAGATGTCGAAGAGCACAGGAAATGTAACAAATCTGTTCGAGATTTACAAAGCAAGGGATCCCCTAGCCCTGCGACTCGCTCTTCTGAGCACGCATTACCGCGCTCCGCTGGACTACGACGAAGTCATACTGACTCAGGCTGAAGCGGGGCTGACAAGGATACGAAATTCACTGAAGCTGCTTTCTGAAGCCGAGAAAGTGACAAAAAAAGCAGAATCAACACATAGTGAGGAGCTTCAACGACTGATGTCAGAATTTCTGAACCGACTGGAAGACGACATCGATACTCCCGCTGCTCTCTCTGTTCTCTATGAGACGGTGAAGCTATCCAACCGGCTGGCACAGCAAGAAGGCGTAGCAGAAGGTGACCTGTCTCTCGCGAGGTCGACGTTGGAGCAAATGGCCCACCTTCTGGGCATCTTGGAAGAAAGAACCGCAACTAAGGGTGTCGACTATGAGGCCTTGATACGTCTCCTGCTTGAGGTAAGAGACAATTCAAGAGCCAAGAAAGACTTTCAGACGGCCGACATGATCAGGGAGAGGCTGGCAGCCATTGGCGTAATTATTGAGGACACGCCTGCAGGTACGAAGTGGACAATAGATAGCCGGCAAGCGCAAACGGGTAGCAGATAACGTTTATGCATGAGTCACCGCAAAGCCCGTACGGGTTAGAAGAACCATGAAAGGAGAAGAACTCGTAATGCTCCCAGGGCCCGTTGGCGTGAGCCATGAGACTCTTCTGGCAATGGCAACGAGCATGTTTAGTCACAGGGGGCCAAAGTTTGCCAAACTCTACTCGGATGTCAGGGAAAAACTAAGGAGCCTTCTAAACACTAACGGTGAAGTTTACTTTATCACCTCTTCCGGCACGGGCGGCGTGGAGTTTTCTGCTTCGAATCTGGCTGGACCGGGGGAAAAAGTAGTAGTCTGTACCAATGGATTCTTTGCGGACCGTCTCAGGGACTCATTCCTCGCAGTCGGGGCTGACGTAACTGAAGTTCAGTCCAGGTGGGGGGAACCTGTTGACCTTTTGGAGCTGGAAAAACGAGCAGAGGGCGCCGCGATCGTCGCGGCAGTATTCAACGAAACCAGCACCGGAGTGGTGAACCAAGCAAAGAAAATCGCCGATATCGCCCACTCGAAGGGCGCGCTTTGCATGATGGATAATATCTCTGGAATCGGGAACGAATATTATATGGACCCATGGAACATAGACGTAACGGTTCTCGCGACTCAAAAGGGGCTCGCAACTCCACCAGGCTCGTCATTTGTAGTAATGTCACCTGAAGCGAGGGAGAAAGCCAGAAAAACTAAGAAGCGGTCATACTATTTCAACTTCGACCTCTACGAAAAGCAGGCTGCGGACCTAGCTACGCCGGCTACTCCTGCGATAAGCATACTGTATGCACTGAATCACTCACTTGATCAGATTTTGAGTGAAGGTGTCGAAAAATTCACTGCTCGCCACCATCAGAATGCCGAGGCGTTCCGGCTCGCGCTCGGCGCCTTGGGGCTGAACCTGTTCGCGAACAAGAACTATGCGTCAGACACAATTTCCGCCATAAAGATGCCCGGCAATGCTCGAAAAGTTGTAGAGACCATGTCCAAGCAATTTGAAGTGGTTGTAAGCACTGGGCTCGGACAGTTCAGGGAAGATGTCATCCGTGTGGGACACATGGGGCGAGTGGACATGAAAGACATCGTGACTACTGTCGGGGCACTAGAGATGAGCATGAAACTGAACTCTGTTGGATCTTTCAAACTTGGTGATGGAGTTTCTGCAGCGATGTCGAAGTATCTAGAAAAATAGGGTTTTGAGAAGAAATGAACAGAGCTACTAACCAACCACAAATAGTTATACTTGACCCGATCAGTCACGAAGCTGCTGATAGATTACGAAAATCGTTCGAAGTAGTGGACCTCAGTTCACGCCAAAGAGCTGACCAGCTTCCAGCTCTCGCGACAGCTGACTGCATTATAGTCAGGAGCAGAACAAAGGTAAATCGGGAACTCTTTGAAATGGCCCCAGAGCTAAAAGTGGTGGCAAGGGCCGGAGTAGGGCTCGATAATGTTGACACGAAGGAAGCCGACAGTCGCTCAATTCGTATACTTAGCACGCCGCATGCGCCGACGACGAGCGTCGCCGAACTCGTATTAGGATTCATGATAGCGCTTGCCAGGGGAATCGGTAAGGGTGACAGAGGAATCAGAAATGGCAGATGGCTGAAATCCGAGCTGGAAGGGACGGAGCTATCCGGAAAAGTTCTGGGAGTCATTGGCTACGGAAGAATCGGTTCAGCTGTGGGCAAACTGGGGGGCTGCCTAGGAATGAGCGCGCTGGGCTGGGATATTCTTGGCCCGCAAGTCGTAACAGCACCAGCTATGTATACCGAAGTTGACGATATGCTGGAGCAGGCAGATTTTATTACGCTACACGTACCACTAACAGATGAAACCCGGAGTATGGTGAACGCCAGATTCCTGGCCAAAATGAAGAAGACAGCATATATCATCAACGCGAGCAGAGGAGAAGTTGTTGACGAAGATGCTCTTTACGATGCTCTCAAAAATGGAACGATAGCAGGTGCCGCGCTGGACGTCTTCGGTTCAGAACCATACACTGGTCGGCTCAGAGAACTGGAAAATGTAATCCTTACACCCCATATCGGTGCCAGCACAGAAGAAGCGCAACGCAGATCCGCATCAGACCTTGCAGAGCAAATAGAACACTGGTTCGAAGGTTCACGTTGATTGCCAATTCGGTTCGGCGTAGACACCACTTCAGGAAGGATTGAATTCAGCCTCGCGCTTGTCCCCCCCCAAAGACTCCGACCGCACGAAGAAGTCATTCCTAGGGAAGTTAGAAAACTCACAAAGAGCTTCACTGACCTAGGAATTCAACATGACCCCATCATTGTCGATGAAGACACCCTGACAGTTCTAGACGGAATGCATAGACTCGCGGCCACAAAAGCACTCGGCATTCGCAACGTGTTGTGCATGACCATTGACTACCTGAACCCCGCAATCAGGGTCGACACGTGGAACAGGCAGTTCAGAGGTAGTCCCAAGGTTGTGGCAGAGCTTGCCAGTAGATTGTCTGACCGAAAGCTGCCAACACTCAGGGTTGTTACCGCCAAGCAGACTGAGACAATCGTTGGAGAGGACATGAACGCGCTCGACAGCTGCAAATCGTTCACCAAATTCATAAAGGAAGTCGAGAAACTACTTGGCCCAGAGACCATCACCGCAAGTCGGATTCCTGTCCAAGGGTCATTCCTTTTAGTTCCACCCCTCGTCTCAAAGGAGGATATCATCAATATGGCCCAAATAGGCACTGTCCTACCTCCCAAGTCGACACGGCATGTTTTTCCTGTCCGGGTGCTCACAGCTTCTGTTCCGCTTAATCTCATGAACTCAAGGTTGGACCCCGCCGAACTCAATTCGGCCCTAGCGGCATACTTTAGGAAACACGATATCGTAGTAGGGTCGGGTGGGCTCGAATACGGAGGCAGAAAATATGAGGAAGAAAAGCTCTTCTTCTTCGCCTGAGCGAAAACCCTACTTAATCACTATACGCGCGGATCAGCACGCAGAAGTGGGCACGCCGCCCTTTCTTAAAATGGAACAGGCAATTTCTGCAGGCGTTGACGGAATACACTTGCTAGCAGAGCACTTTGATGAGCAACTGGGAAAGGCCCAACTCATTCTCGAGGGACCGAAAGACAGGGTGGTCATAGAAGCAAATCAAATTGCAACTCGATTGGAATCATTCCGAGGAAAGCTTGAGTTCACTGGTCCATCGAAAGTCGAAGAATACAGAAGCGGAGTCAATCTTCTCACTTCGGGATTGGCACGGCTCTACACAAGGACGCAAAAGCCCGAGTATGCAGTTGCAGGGCTGGTCGCCGAGAGAGGAAAAATTGATGCAGATGATATCCCGCATGAGCTTGAACGTCTAGGAGTGGAGCTTCCGTTTGGGTCAATTGATCAGGCCATAGCTTCTGACCTGATTCAGCGTTCGGGGGCCAAGCTAGTCCCAACCTCCAAGTCTCTGCATGAATTGAACTTGATTATCTCAGAAAGGGACCCGATCAGCGATTTAGAGCTGCATTCCGGCCAGAAAGTTCATGTAATCTATAGGGATGGCACAATTTCCAAGTTCGATCCCCCCCGAACCATCGAATCCCTCATCAGAGCAGGAGTGGGGGCCCCCATAGCTATGCGGATTATCAAGAGGCTCTTACAAATCCTGGAAACAATCAAGCCCAAATATATCGGAGCAGACGAGATATCTGAATTCGTAAGTTCAGAGCTCCTTAAAGCGGACACGCCTGGAACATTACAGGATAGATACCTAAAGTACTCATCTGGAAGCAATTTACTCATGAACGGAAAGCCGGTTACAAGAAACTCAATCAGGTCGATTGTCGAAACCCACTGCAGAAAGCTGGGTCTAGTCCTAACTTCGGGACATGAGAAGGAGATGGCAGATGACGTTTTTGATTCTCTAAAGTTGCTTGCCTCCGGTGTGCCAGGAGAGACGTTCGACATGGATATGGAAGTAGTGGCACGCCTTGTAGGCTATAGGATTGAGGGGATTTCTGGAGTGCAACTGGTCCGGGATGTCGGTCTATCACGGGCCATTTCTGAGCTCTACAGACGAGCAAAGAATGCTGCTAGAGTCGGAGTCGCACTGAGCCAACAAAGCAGAGACCAACTCCTTCCAGAGAGCCTTGAGCGGGGACAAATTATGCGAGCCTGCTCGTGGTTTCTCCAAGCCGAACTCCTATCTGTCAGAAGGTGCCCGTCTGGAAGGGTCATTCAGGACGCCACCAAAGTCATTTCGGACCTGACGGGAGGCGCAAAGCGTGAGCGTCAGGTCAAGGCGCTTTGCAGGGACATAGTAAGCATCATGTCAAAACAACAGGTTAGCTGGAATTCGGTAAACAGACTGTTCAGATCCGTGATTTCGCTCAGTAGTTCTCCTCCACGTATTGCAACCAGCCGGAATAGGTAAGGCTCGCCTCTTCGAAATCTTTTTCATAAGACACCCCCCCTGTTTCCACCTTGATAGAGTCAAAGATCAGCGTGCCGCCACTCAATCTCCCATGCATCACTACTAGAGTTGTCTCGCCTCCGGAATGGGCTTCTGCCTCAGGAAAGTTGGGAACGAAGACCAGCTCGACCTCATCGGCAAGCTTCGTTAGCTGATAAAGTGGATTGTGTTCAACATACCTGACCAGCTTCGCATAGCTAACTTGAAGGGAAGCCATAAGCCGCTGCCCACCCCCACCTAGCTCGAAGGCAGCACCAGCTCTATCCTCTTGTTGTTCTTTCCTTTGTTTTCAAGTTTCGAAAATGTAATTCTGCCAACTTCCGAGGTCTTCGCTACATGGGTTCCTCCATCGAACTGCGAGTCGTAGCCTTCAATCTCGATTACTCTGAAGACCTGAGTATCAGGATAGTGGGACGGGTCCACTCGCACTAAATTGGGATTCTTGATGGCTTCTTCTCTCGGGACAAACCGAACCTTGATGCTATAAGAAGATTCGACCACCCGGTTGGATTCCTCTTCAAGAGCTGTCGCCTTTGGGCGGTCAAAGCCTTCGATATTGAGATCTACACGCGCGTGGTCGGCGTATATCTGTCCACCTGTAATCTTCGCTCCAAACAATTTCAGCGCTGCGCCAGAAACCACATGGATGGCCGAGTGATAGCGCATGTAAGAGTACCGTAACTGCCAGTCTAGCAGGCAGTGCACCTCGGCACCGGGCTCCAAAACACCGCCGCTCACTCTGTGGGCAACTTCCCCTTCACTATTCTTCTTGACCTCGACGACCTCTAGGTCGCCGGAGCCAACCCGAATCATGCCTCGGTCGTTCGGCTGACCTCCGCCTCCTGGGTAAAATGCGGTTCTATCAAGGATGTACCATCCGTCAGAATCGAGCGCCTCGACCCGGGCGTCGAACTCCCTTACATAAGAATCCGTTTCATAGATCTTCTGGCCCATTAGGTTAGCACATTCAGGCGCGCAAATTAAGCGTGACCTTACATTAATGCCGTTGTAAGTCCATCTGCTAACTATAGCCTTTGATAGTAGCTCATTAATCCGAATAATCCCTGTTCCGGGGTATTTGCAATGATGTTCTTGATTCCGACGCCTATTCAGGTATACGCAGCCGTTCGGGCAACGCGGTCACAAACGCGGGTATCTGTCCAGCACCTAGGCTCCCGCGGGGTCAACACTCCGAATGTCCTTGTGGGCATTCACGAGGTCGGCCAGTGGCGTCACAGATTGCGCTCGCCACTCTTGGCGGGATAGCGTATTCGAATGAGTGAGTCGCCCCGCAGGCTCCCTTTCCATATCCGTAAGAGGTGAGTATAGTCTCTAGAGCGAGATGAACCGCTCTGAGCCTTTCAAGGGATCGTCGGCCCTTGGTGCTCAGGGATATCATCCCACGTCGATTTATAACCATGCCTTTCATACTAAGATGCTTCACTTCTTCATGCGCACTGGGGGTGGACACTCCCAAGGTGGCCGCAAGGTCCTTCAGCCTCACTCCTGCCGGGCTGGACGTCTTCAGTGCGGTTAGGTACCTGTATTCTCGCTCACTCAACTCTTCCAATTTATTCACTTCCCTTATCGCCTTCTTTCATGAATTCATTGCCTCGAATTGAGCTAACACTAGCGGCATTGGCGTTCACGGCAAGCTCTGACACCTCTTTGAAACTTCTATACATGCTGGTGATCCCAATAGCACCAACAACCCCCACAACGAGCACGAAGGCAACTCCAATTGAGTTCAGATTCGGCACTGGGTTTCCGGTGTTGACTGCAAGCGCATCTATAACCGGAAAGCCCGATATCACCGCCCCAACTAAGGCGAAGGCAAGCCCACCGTAATAGAGCGTACGAGCCGCGGTTTTCCTTCCGACGAATTTTATCTGGTCGACACTCATCTTCTTTACTTTCATGATGTTCGCGAACACTGATCCCAAAATCACCTGCATCGTCATGGTGCCAATCCCAAAAAAGAGGCCTGGTAATGGTGCATACAGAAGGCTTGGCATTTGAGGGGCGAGCACAAAGGTTATGATGGTCGCGTATGCGCCGAACCCCCACCCCGCAATCAATCCATGAATTGTCGCCATTTTCAGAGGTACTGGCTTTGGACCGGCTTCGTGAGGTTCTACGCGACCCAGCATCTCTGAATGGTGTTCCCTGCCCCCCAGAATACGATCGATTGGAAGGTGGAAATACCTTCCCTTTAAAATATATGACCCTGCGATGAACATCACTACACCAACCACAATATAGACGGGACCATCGAGATTATACTCTTTGTAAACTGCAGCCAAGCCAAGAAAACCTAGTGTGGTAAGAATTGCCCTCTGAGCCGTGAACCCAGCGGAAAACATGAAACCAGCCTTCATACCACCTCGACTGCTATAGCTACCCACAGAATAGCTGAATGTTATTGGCCAAGTATGTTCGTCAGGAGTAACACCATGTAGTAATCCCAGAATGTATGATATGAATATAATAGAGCTTACTGCAAGTCCACTTCCCGGGCTCAAAATCCCGCCCAAATTGATCATACACGATACAGTATTAGGGTTACCCTAATAAGGGTTATGGAAACCCTAATGACCAGAAAGTGTATATTTTTTGTGAAAGGTGCATGCCCTAGCTTTGCAAAAACAGGCAAATTCAATTGCTCTCCTAACGAGAGGTTCGACCAGATGGCCTCGAATCCTGTCTTCCGGAGCTTAGGAAAGGGCGATTTGAAGCGTATCCCAAGCTACTGGGGTGGTCAAAGCCTCAACCCTTTGTGGCCTTGGCGATTTATTCTTCCTCCCTCAGTCGATTTAAGCCTTCTCTCTAGCTTGCTCCAAATCAAGAGTGCAGTTACAAACGGGAATATATCTGATAACTATCAGCCACTCGCGATGTCGCGAGACAAAATTTCATGATCTACACGCTGAACTCGAATGGCGCGCGAAAGCGCCCAGCCGTACCTTATGACTTATTTCGGCGAGACATCTGGAATGATATCAGCAGTCGCATCTGAACCAAAAAGGCGCAATGCATGGCAACTGGGGGACATACCACGCAACGTAAAAGACGAGTGGGTACGCAGAGAACGTGGGTTGGTCGCGGATCACTGCAAAAGCTGGGCAGTTTTCAGACAACCGCTCCCACACTTTTAACCGCGTCACTACTCCTTTTTCTCTTCCTTCTTCTCGGCTGACGCTTCCTTGGCCCCTTCGACGCCTTTTTTCAAACCCTTTCCCAGGCCCTTCGTAAATCCCCATCCCTTCTTGAGCCCGGTCCCGACGGCTTCTCCGGCTTTCTCACCTACAGCCTTCGCCTTTTCCTCATTCTCTTTTTTCTCTGACACTTGTTACACCTCCCTATCTCCGCGTCGCTCTTCCTTATAAACTGCAGTAAAGCCTGCAAAAGTCTGGTTCCACGACCTTTACGTGGGTTGGTCGTCATCCTGAATACATATGGAAGGCGCCGAACAGGAATAGTGCGGGGGGACTGCTTTCTTACTGTGAATCCTTCAGTGCGCGCAGCTGAGAGAATCCCTAATGGAGAATCGCTACAAGTGGAGCCTTCAGATTGATAGTCTTCGTAGGTTAGAGATTTAGAACAAACGACCTTGATCGATCTTTTACCGCAACCGAGCATTTGAGACGGACTGACACTTGATTCTGTAAGCTCACAGCGGAGGGGCAGATATGAGTCCCCCATCTCTAGTTTCAACGACAGCCAGCTTCCAAGATTATGGACAAAGTCCCTTTTACATTGGCCCAGGAAGCGCGTATTTCATAGCTCCAAATAGAATATTAAAATTAGGCATTTACGGAACGACCATGAGAGCCGTCTATCCCCTCAAGGAGGCGAACAGTTAGGTCGAAATCTGTTTGAGAGTCTGAACGTGCAAATTGTCCATAGCCACATTCTTTAACCAACATAATGGGCCCCCCAAGCAGGTAGATTGAGCAACCAGAACATAACAGAAGGACGTTTGGAACGACGCCCAATCCGGAAATAGTGGTGCGGACCGCCACCAAAATCTCAATCGAGGGTTGGCGGAACACTTTACCTAAAGTGCGGTCGCCGGGATTTGAACCCGGGTTCTTGGCGCGGGGGGCCAACGTCCTAGACCAGGCTGGACGACGACCGCTTTTGGTTGTAACCTCTCGCCTTTTTTGGGGGCTTGGGG
>JAJYZJ010000016.1 GCA_021800035.1 archaeon | reverse complement strand
TTCCAGGGGTAGCTGGAAGTTATCATGTTCGAACCATCCCCAAGACCATCGAAAACCGCGTCAAGCCCGGAGGCCGCGAGCCCTTCAAAGCCCGTGCTCGTATGGTTCGCGCGAATCCATGCGAACATGTCGTTTAGATCGTTCGGCATTACCTCTGCGTGGTCATGAAGAGATATCGCAATATTCTTTTCTAGCAGTTCCTGCACACGTTCCTCTTCCGAATCTGAAACGGGATAAACAAAGGGTTCTACCCTGCCGATTTGCTTTACTAAGCTGAACTCTCTGTAGTCCTTCCCGGCTTGCAAGTATGAGTAAGACTTGTATCCTTTGTAGACTTTGTGAAGACCCATTTTGACCGTTGGAGAGTCATGTCCGAACATATTAAAGATAGCGTGGGGCCTTTCCGGGGAAGCTTGGTCAGGCTTCGCATATCTCAATGCCGCGGTAGATTTTAGTCGAATTAGCGAAGAAAGCGCATTCGGACTATTTATAAGACCGATTCCTGTCCCATCATCTAGTCCACCCAGGCGAACATGGGTAATCCATATACTTCGAATCCCGGTCCGTTCGTCGCGCGCGCATGGTTGGCCCTGACATTCAAAAACACTTAAGAAGCGGTAACTGACGGGGGAGATGACAAAATGACAGATACTTGCTTTGAGCCTCCGAAGCTGTGGTTGATAGCGGCTACGTTCGCTCTTATTATGGTTTTTTCGCTCACTCTGCCGGCACTAGCGAGCGCCCAAACTGGAACTTCCAGTACCTTCACGCTTGGCTATGGAGGCACGCAGTTTAACACCTTCAATCAGTTCAATAACCCGCTTGGCCCTTCGCAAGAAATTGCATTAGGAATCTATGACATGCTCGTGCATTATAATTCCAACTACGATCCCGTAGTCCCAGATCTTGCATATAAGTGGACCGTCTTCCCGAACCAGTCGGCAGCAGTGTTCTATCTTGTGGATAACGCAACTTGGTCAGACGGACAGCCAGTCACCGCACAGGATGTCGTATATAGCTATGAACTCGCTAACAATTCGGCGTCAACCTACCAAGGGAACGTTGCAGGTATTACCTCAATCCAAGCTGTGGGTAACTACGAAGTGATCTTTCATTATCATCCAACACTTCTTTTCCTTGCAGACGCGGCAGCGGTTATTCCCATTATGCCGAAACACGTCTGGGAAAAATACGTTCCGAATCCGTACAATTCCACACAACTCACAAATTACACTGATTACCCCGTGGTTTCAAGCGGTCCTTATACAGTGAGCAACTACGTGCAGGGACAGTATATTGAGTTGAGCGCTAATCCAAACTACTTCTACAAAGCAATGCGTCCTCATATCCAGCACATTGTAATACAGTTCTTTTCTGAGTCTTCAACAATGGTCACGGCACTTGAGGATGGCCAGATCGATGCGGCTGCACCTGTCATTACTCCTACTGAGGCTGGTTCTCTTGCAGGCTTCAGTCAAATAACAGTATCGAACACGCCTGGTCTCCAGATATGGTACGTAGGAGTGAACGTAAATCCTGCGGGCTCAGGCAACCCCACGCTGAAAAATGTGGATGTGAGAAGAGCGCTGGCCCACGCAATCAACTACACAGCACTCACTGAGGCCATTTGGGGGCAGTACGCTACTCCAGCAGCTGGGCTCCTGCCAAAAGGATGGAAGTACTACGATGCCTCCCTCTCGCCTTATTCATATAACACAACCCTGTCGAATCAGCTACTTAATGAGGCAGGGTTACCTATGGGTTCTGGTGGCTACAGGACCTATCCAAATGGAACGGCGCTCAGCTATACACTGTACACGGTGAGCGACGCGCCGGAGGAAGCTCAGGCGGCCAACCTAATAGCGAGCTACTGGAAGGCAATTGGAATCCAAGCCAAGGTGAGCGTAGTTGATTCAGGGACTCTAGCCGGGATTATTTGGCCAAACTTCACTCAAGACTTCGACCTCTGGGATTGGATTTACACGTCTCCGGCTACTCCTATCCTGCTTCAGGTAATGACCTCCTCGGCCATCGCGACCGAAGCCTCTGACAGTGGGTTCTCAAACTCAACCTATGATGCCCTCTACAATCAAATGGTTTCTACAACGAATCAATCCCAGCTAACTGCAGACGCAATGCAGCTTCAAGAGATACTCTACCAGCAGGTTCCATACATCGACCTCTATTATGTTAATGCCGTCCAAGCTTTCAACAATCAGCTCTTTACAGGCTATGCCACAAACATGACCGGAGGCGCATTTTCTGATAATAACTGGATTACCTACGTGAGTCTGAGGCCAGTCAGTTCCTCACAAAGCGGCTCGAGCTCTCAAACTAGCAGCGCAGTAATCTCCTCCTCTTCCTCATATAGCACGACCGCGGCTTCTAGTGATACAATCTTCATAGTGACTGCAGTTGTGATCGTCATCTTGGTCATAACAGGGGCAATATTACTCATGCGGAAACGTGGGCCAGCATAGGTCTCAAGAGCCGCGCTAAAGCCGAGGGGCCTTAAGGCGCCGGGATGCGGGTGAAGGTTTGGCCGCATCTCGGCAGGTCTTTTTTGGGTAACGATCGGGCGCGCTAACATTCGCGTGTTTGCATTCTAGGTGCAAAGCTTCCACGGAGCCTTTTTAACACACGTATAACCTCGAATATCCTTACCATATGAGCGAGAGTGTTTATAGATCTCATATTCGAGCCGTAGCGGGCCCAAGTTTCCTAGATTAGTCTGCACGGTCCTTCGATTGGCTTCTTCGCGCACGGCGGACCAGAAGGTCACAAGGCAGCATTTTTTACACTAGATGTCAACGCAAGTGGAACTCTATTTTTCTCCCGATTTCCTTCGCAACAATATCGCCAAAGACCAATCTGTAAACGGAAGTATATACTCCTGCGCTTCCATAAATATCCCCATTACGTCTACAAAGAGAATACTTATATGCCAAGTTGGAGCCACGGGAATCAGGTCTTGAAACGTGGGCTTTAACGGCATAGGCGGTTACACGAACGAGCCCGGCATGATCCCTTGGGAACTTGTGGTTCTTTATTTCGCAGTTGCCTTGGGAATAGTCTTCGTCATTGGGAAACGGAGCGGAGGGCTAAAGCGCTTCACCACCATCGACTTGGTCTACATCGCCATCGGAGGCGCCATAGCGGTTGTCTGGGAGTTCTACATCGGAAACTATATCGGACGCGCAATTCCTTCGACCCCATTCGTAGATGTGTCCTTCTGGGGCAGAGTTTTCATACTTTTTATCGTCGCTGCACTAGTTAGGAAGCCTGGGGTCGGTATGTCAGTGATGTTCGTTTTCAACCTGCTCAGCGACCAGTTCAGCTATGGATACGGTGGAGAGCCGATGTTCTTTGTCTATGAAATGCTGACATACGGCCTAATCATCGATATCATGATTTCGCTGACGGGTGGAAACCTTTTCGGAGTGAAGGGGCCATGGAAGGGTCCAAACTGGATCTCTTCTCCCACAGCGACCGTGGTTACACAGGAAACAAAAGAACAGGTGACCAAAGCCATGCTTTCACCCACAGCGCTCGCGGTTATCGAGGGCGCCATACTTGGCTTCTTCATGGCGTTCCCCGACCCATTATTCTATAGCGGCTTCTTTAACCCCTTCCTTTACGCAGCCACGGTGAACTGGGGGAAAATACTCTTCAGTATAGCGGCCTTCATTCCAGGCGACATCATAGTAGGCATTCTCGCAGGATTAGCAGCGCTCAGAGTGTCAAAAGCCGTCTGACCTTCCCCTCTTTTTTTCTTATTTTTGGCGGTGAATGAGAGCGGAAACGCGAGAAGTAATCAAACCCGATGTAGTCGAAGCAGAAGAAGGCGCCGTGAGCGCGTCCAACTTGGTGCACACTTACCTAGGATCACAGAACCCCGCACTCGAAGTCAAAACTTTCAGCATTTCCGAAGGTGAAGCTGTGCTTATCGCCGGTAAGTCAGGTTCGGGAAAATCAACCCTTGTGAACTGCATTAACGGGGTGATTCCCCATATCTTCCCTGGCGATTCCGAAATCGGTGAGCAAGTGAAAAATGGAATGATCTCAGGAGACGTAAGCGTTTACGAACACGCAGTAAGGTCAACTCCGCTCGCAACGCTTTCTACTGTGGTTGGAACGCTTTTGCAGGACCCTGAAACACAGGTGCTGAACTACAAGGCCGAAGAAGAAGTAGCCTTCGGACCAGAGAACCTTTGCTTGCCGAGAGATGAAATCATTGAGAGAGTGAACGAGGCGGTCGAAATAGCCGGAATCAGACATCTGCTGGACAGAGAAACTTACACTCTGTCCGGTGGAGAGCTCCAAAGGGTCGCTCTTGCCGCGGTGATTGCGATGAGACCCCGAATACTAATTTTCGACGAGCCAACAAGCAATATAGACCCCGAGGGCACAGAGGCTATATTCGAATTTTTAAAGAAAATAAAAGGAAAATCCATGATAATTGTTGAACACAAACTCGAAAGAATACTGCCTTTTGTTGACAGGATTGTCCTTGTCGACGATGGCAAAATTGTGTTCAATGTGAAGAAAGAAGACCTGATGGACAATCTCGACACATTGCTCAAAGCAGGAGTAGAAGTCCCAGATTATTTTGTGCATGCCCGTGAAATGAATTTGCGGACCGCGGAACTATCTCTGGTTACCAAGGAACTCAAACGACGAGGAATCAAACTGCACACGCCCGAACGTAAAATCTCAAGCACCCAAGTTATGACCGCAAAAGCGAAGGTGAGCTCAGGTGAGAAAGTTCTTGTCGACGCCGAAATCACTGTAGGTCAAGGTGAGCTGGTTGCATTAATGGGTCGTAACGGCGCCGGAAAATCAACATTCCTGAAAAGTGTTATGGGGTTCGTGGACAAACAGCTTAATTCTGCGATATACCTGAACGTTAGTGGCGTGGATCTCAGCCGTGCAGGTATTCAGAAGCGTGGAAAATATGTGGCCTTTGTCCCTCAGGCATTCGACCTGACATTGATTCAAAAAAATGTGGAGGCGGAAGTTTCGTATTCGCTCCGAAAGCGTGGTGAAAAGGATTGGAAGTCTCGAACAGAGGCCATGCTCGAAATTTTCGACCTGAAAGAAGTTCGCGAGAGGGATCCTCTCACGCTGAGTATGGGTCAACGGCGACGGGTGGCCATGGCCGGAGCTCTTTCGTCCGGCGCCCGAGTCGTCATGCTAGATGAGCCTACTTCCGGTCAAGATTTCCATAACAGAGAGATGCTGGCAGGGGAAATAGATAGGCTGCGCCAACTTGGCTATTCCTTCCTTGTGGTAACACATGACTCTCGATTTGTTTACCGGCACGCGGACAGATTGATCATTCTTTCAGATGGAAAGAAGGTATTGGATGCGACTCCTGACACCGGCTTCCGAGATTCCGGAGAGTACGGCATCCCTCCACCGAGTGATTACCTTCTCAGGGCATGAGCTATGGAGATTATCTCGATCGTCTATGTAAACGCGGTGAGCTGGTTCCTAGCACTGTTTGGAATCCTTCTACCCATTTTGCTGATTTTTAGAGCTATTGGGCTCACTGGTTTTCAGGAAGTCACGAGGTTTGAGAGAGGGCGGAGTTTCTATTACAGATTGAACCCGGCAACCAAAATCGCACTCGGCCTAGTCGTTACGACGATCTGCGCTATCACCATCTGGTGGATAGGTCTAATAGTTACTGTTCTCCTGCTGGCCACCTATGCAAACCTGAACAACGGGAAGAGAAAACTCGCCTTGGGGCTTTACCTTACGTTTGCCACTGCAATCGGAAGCATGTGGACGCTAGCTCCCTATACCCCGTACTCCATTCTTGACACAGCTTTCCATACGACAGTTCTGCGTCCAATCTGGACATGGCCGTCCTATTTCGGGATTATGGGTTACCAGCCGAATCTCACGCTTCAGGGAATCTACTACGGATTCCAAGTCGCAACGAGATTTACCGCTGTTATCTTATCGGCTCTTATACTCGTGATGACTAGCACGCCTTCAGAGATTCTTCGGACACTAAGCAAACTGAAGGTGCCCATCCCCTTAACTTTCGCTCTTATAGTTGCGATGAGGACTATCCCAAGAGTATTCGATGCCATCAGCATTTCGTTCAATGTCCAGCTGATGCGTGGCTTGGGCGCAAACGCGAATTCTCTTACGAGAGTGTTTTATTATATACCTGGCGCAATCGGGGCCATAATCCCAGTTATGGTGTATCTTTTGCGAGGGGCGAAAAACATAGCAATTTCGGCAGATACGCGAGCGTTTCGGGCCTTTCCGACTCGGACATACATGTATGACATCAGCTTTTCTCGCTCCGACTATACCATGATCGGAATAATGATAGCTGGCCTCGCTCTCAGCTTGATTGCCATTCTGCTCGGCTTCGGCAGAACAATAGGGTATCAGGGATTCTGAAGCTTTTTCTGCCTGTAATACGAGACGCTTTTGCTCTGAGAAACTGTTATTCTGCGGCATGATTGGAAAAAAGTTCTTTCGCTGTCCGCACCCACTACAAAACGTCCACACCAGTTCGGTATAGCCCCAGTCGCAGAGCCGCGTGAACTTGAACCCCCTTTAAGAATTACGAGCAGAACGCATGATTTCAAACGCAAAAGAGGGAGGGGACCCAACTTGTACCCACAGCGTGAGCAGGACTAGACTAGTAGAATTCGGCTCCAGAGTTATCCATGCAGAGGCTCACTCTGCTCACTAGGCAGCTGGAAATCTCAGGTATCTCGGATGAATACCGGAATGGACCGGTCGGGTTGAAAAGTGGACTGGCCGGTACGCACGCTTACTGGGACAAGCATAAAGCTCCTTGCCTGACTGAACTGGCCCGCTTGACCTACCCACTGTCAAGTCCAACCCGAGCGCGTTTGTGAGCCTACCAACTCAGTGCAATTTTCGCGTTAGTACGTTCAAATCTTGAGTAAATCATCCAGTCTCTTAATCGTCCGATACCTGGAACCCGTAGGCAGAGGCAGCCTAGGTGTCCTCCCGGGAATCCTTGGCGCAAAATGGTATGTCTGAAGCGCAAGCTCACTAGCTGCTTTGAGTTCGTCCTCATTTCCACTTACCAGTATAGCCTCATTTGGAGCAACCCCCACCCGATCCAACGAACCGATCAGGAACTCTTTACCGAAAGCTGCCTTTTCGATAAAAACCGCGTGGAACAGGTGAGCCAGTCCCAAAATGATCAGCTTTTCCCACTCCTTGACAGGGTCTCCTGAACTCAACAACACCAACCTGTTTTGCTTATCTCGAAGGCCAAGTAACACAACCTGGACATCGGGATATGGTCGCAGTGCGGCCCTGCTTACTTCTCTGTAAGCGACTACGCCTGCAGCTATTATGCGCGAGTCGGCTCCAAAACCCATTCTTTCAAGCATGACATTGAAATGGTCTGGTGCATCCGACCCAAGTGAATTAACCACTTCTTCGAGATTGTTGTAGGCAGTTTCAACGTCTACTGGCAGGCCATTTTCTATCATCGCTTCGACTGCGGCCAGCCTGGCCTGGCTTCTCTGAAATGTGGCGTCGTATAAGGTGTCGTTAAGCGTAAAGACAAAGGTCCGGTCAAATTTCTGCACTTATGCACCCACCACTTTGCTTAGTTTATCCGGGCTGTCGGGATTGAGCCCCCTATCCACCGCCAGATAGTAAGCTAGCAACTGCGCTGGAACAGCAAGAAACGCGGCTGTAAACGCAGATGGGGGAGCGACAGGCAGGGGCAGAAGATAATCTAGAAATGGGTTGTCGAGCCGTTTTGGCATTACGGCTACCGTAGCACTGCCGAACTTTTTGAACCTTTGGATAAGCTCGAGCAGCTCAGGGCCAGGCTCAGCCGGATTCAGAATAAGAACACAGGTTTCGCTACTTAATAGCTGCATGGGCCCGTGCAAGAATTCTCGTGTAGCAAAACCCTCTGCGAAAAAGTTGGCAGCTTCCTTCATTTTTAGAGCTGCTTCGAGCGCTGCGGCATAGCCTTGACCCGTACCCATCGCAAACGCAGCCCTGAACTTTACGAGTGCAGCGGCCGCTCTTTTGGCCATCCAGTCACACTCTATAATGGTCTCCGAAAGGTCCTCTGGAATACCTAGCAGCCTAGACTTAAGTGAGAAGAATTTCTCGCTCGGGAGCCTACCGTTTGCGAAGCCTAGCTCAAGGGCAAGCGAGTATAGAGCGACGAGCGTACAGGTGTACGACTTGGTGGCGGTTACCGCACGCTCTTCACCAGCCCTAATCTCGAGGGTCAGGTTGGCGAGCTGAGAGATTGTGCTCGTTTGTTTATTCGTTACGCAAACTACTGGAAATCCCATGGCCCGAGCGTGCCTCACTGCATTCACCGTATCTAGGCTCTCTCCCGACTGAGAGATAGCTATTACGACAGAATGATCGGTGACGCTTGGTCCTATCCAGTTCGGAAACTCTGAAGCCGCTATCGGCACAGCCTGCACGCCTGCCAGTTCTGTGAGCGCAAATCTCGCGGCCAATGCGGCGTGGTAACTCGTTCCGCTTCCAACCAGGTATACGACTCTCGGTTTGGACCGAAGTATCATCTCTGCTCCTGCAAGAGCCGGCGCCCCAATCTGCGACAAGGTTGCACGCACCCGGCTGGGTTGTTCGTAAATCTCCTCATACATCGCTCTTTTTGGGCGCCATTTCTCACCGGGTTGAGGCGAAGCAATGTAGAGTTGTTTTCCCCCGATTACACTCCCAAGAACTGTGAGAGAGGCTTTGTCGAGCACTGCGAAATCCGCAAACGCTCCTTCCCTGATTTCGCCAACCTCTGGAAGACGAAGCGCGAGCGAGGGAGCACGGGTAAGCATTTTCAAGGAATCAAACACCGTTGCCCCTACTTTTTCAGTTCCCACAAGAAGTTCGTCCTTGAGGAAAACTGTGCTACCGGCCACAGTTCCATCAGTAAGCTTGGCTACCCCCCCTTCCACCACAATCCCTCTTCCTCCGAAATCATATACCCCTTCCGGAAGACCTGCGCAAAGCAAGGAGTCTGTTATTCCTGTTACCTTTTCAGGCGATTTCGTCCTTATAGTAGAGAGAATAACTGAAGGGTCAACATGATGGCCGTCCATGACAACGTCCACCCCTACGTCAGCGAGGGAAAGCGCTGCACCGATTATTCCCGGATCATGGTGACTCATTGGACGCATTGCATTGTACAGGTGTGTCACGTGGGAAAAACCGGATCTGAAAGCTTCGGCTGCTGTAGAGTAGTCGGCATCAGAATGCCCCGCTGAAACTATTGCTCCCCGCTTGGCGAGCTCCTGAGCAAGCTCTATTGCTCCGCGCAGCTCTGGGGCGAGCGTAAACACGGTCTTGAACCTGTTTGGTTCGGAGGGTTGCTGTGACGCTTCAAAAAGCCTGCCCGCAATCTCGGAATCTGGAGTAAGCAGGTAGCGTAGGTCCTGTGCTCCCTTCCTAGCAGGATTCAGGAATGGACCCTCGTAGTGCACCCCCAAGACCCTCGAACCCCCTTCTCCTTTGAGAAGTGAGGATGCTGTTTCTGCTAAGCGCTGCACATGAGCCGTCGCCAGCGTGGGGCAAAAGGATGTGGTGCCAGTGGTAGCAAGTCTCTCCCGATAAGCTTCGAACGCCGCGGCATCTCCGGCGGAGGTCAGAGTGTCGAAGCCAAACGCTCCATGCGTATGCATGTCCACGAATCCTGGAGCCAGCAACCAAGGGAGTTCGACGGTGAATCCTATGTCGTTCGGCACCAACGAAGCATCCTGAAACACCTGTTCAACTCTGCCCCCAGAAATCGTAATTGTAGCCCTGGCGGAGACCCAGTCAGGGGTTGCCATTGCGGCGCTGAGCGATAACCTTTCACGAGCCAGGGCTGTTCGCAGCGCCTCGAAGTCAACCTCCCAATTCCGCGGGCTTGAGCCCGCGTCCTTAGTCCCGACCATCTTGGGGCCGACTCCCACTAAGTCTCACTCTCAATCCGAGGTTTCATCGTATATGACCTCATACCAAGCACTTGGGACCATATGTCTCCTTGACTTTTGTGTGCATTTTGCGTTCCTCGCATATAAAACATCCCTCAAATGCTACGATCTTCCTGTTGTTTTTCAATCTTAATTTGAAAAGCAGCGGTTGCTCTCCGGTCGACGCTTCTGTGACTAGCCAAGCGAGGAAAGCGAGCTCGCCTGAAGTGGCAACCTTCTAGGTGATCCTTGGCCGACCATGTTTCCGGGAGAAGCCATTGTTCAGCGGTTTCCTGAAGTGCTGGCTTTCTCTTAATATTCACCCGAGATAAGCACCAACGGCTTGAATTCACCAAAGAACAATGGAAAAAAAAGACTCTCGACCGAACTCCCCAATCCGCTTACAGAGAACATAGATTTGCTTGATACAGGCTCAGTTCTGCGGCTGATAAACAGAGAGGACGCTACCGTGGCTTCCGCAGTTGCCAAGGCAATACCTGAAATCACGTTACTGGTCGAGCGCGCTTGCAAAGTTATCGGGGAGGGGGGCCGACTGGTGTATGCAGGTGCAGGAACAAGCGGCAGACTGGCCATGGTGGACGCTGCCGAATGTAAACCAACCTACAGGGCAGGAGCCGAAACTGTTATAGCGCTGGTAGCAGGGGGGACTCGGGCGCTCAGAGGGCCGGTAGAAGGAGCCGAAGACAATGTGCGTCTGGCGGGGCTGGACGCGAGAGCCGTCCGGCTCTCAGGAAAGGACTTGCTTCTCGCAATCTCGGCAAGCGGCAGAACCCCTTATGTGCTAGAGCTAGTAAGATACGCAAAAAGACTTGGTGGTACAACCGCTGGGCTTAGCTCGAATAGAGTCGGCCTGCTGGAGGCGGTTGACCTCCCGATTTTCATAGATACCGGTCCTGAGGTCATAACTGGCTCCACAAGGATGAAGGCCGGCACGGCGTGCAAACTTGTTCTGAACTCAATATCCACAACCGTAATGATAAAGCTCGGGAGGGTTTACAGCAACTATATGGTGGATTTAGAGCCGGTCACCGAGAAGACAAGACTCAGGGCCGAGCGGATGGTGCAAGAGCTCACCAGTGCGGATGAAAGCAGGGCAGTAGCTGCTCTGAAGGCGTCCGGCTATCACGTTAAGGTTGCCATTGTGATGATCCGCCTAGGAGTAACAAAAGAAAGGGCTCTGAAGCTCATCCAACAAGCAGATGGTCATTTACGGCGTATTCCGGGCATGGATTCCTAATGTAGTTTGGTGCAGGGCGTTGTGACCGTTCCTGCCCCAGTTCCGGCGAAGCAATAATCTTAGAGCTCGGAGGCGTCTCGAAAGACTGCGCAATGAGTTCTAAGCTTGAGCTCGGAATCATAGGTTGCGGAAGCTGGGTACAGCTTGCCCATCTCCCGGCAATAAAAGATGACAGTCTCACGAACATAGTGGCATGTGCTGACACCAGTGAACCAGTGGGACGCGCTGTACAGTCTAGATATGGGATCCCAAAGTTCTACACTGACTACAAAGAGATGATTGCAAGAGAGAACCCCGATATCGTGTTGGTTGCAATCCCGCACCGATTCCATGCATCTGCTTCGAAGTTCGCGCTAGAATCCGGCAGCGCCGTCGTTGTGGAGAAACCTATGGCCACGACCCTTAATGAGGCAATTGAACTTGCCGAGTTGTCCCGTGCCAAAGGCAAACTCCTAGTGGTCGGGCACGAATTGAGGCTCAACAGAAGTATACGCACTGCGCGCCAAATGGTATCACGGGGGGCACTAGGGAATAGATACTTCTCCAAAGCGCTTCACCTCAGAAGAAGAGGGATTCCCTCGGGACCGACATTCCTGAAGCGCGAGCTAGCAGGAGGCGGCGCAGTTTTCGACATCGGCTCCCACTCCATAGATGCGATGCTATTCATGCAGGACTTTCCAAAACCACGCTCGGTCTACGGAAAGGTGCGTTCAGTGTTTGCTAGCCGAATGGATATGCGGTCCGATTACCCCTCCGAGGCAGCGGGGTTCAAGGAAGCGTCCGAGGTAGAAGATTTTGGTACGGGATTGATAGAATTTGAGGACAGCTCAAGTCTGTACCTTGAGACATCCTGGGCTTCTTACATTTCAGAGGATAAGCATGATTTCACACTGCTGGGTGACGCTGGCGGTTTGCACATAGAGGAAGATTCGGTGAGATTTGTCAGCAGTGCAGCCACCCAGTTTTTCATGTCCAATATTCTTCTTGCGGGACACCCGTGGCAAAATTTAACGGCAGAGTACAAGGAGTACTGGCGGCTGATAAAAAAGGCACTGCGGAATGGCGAGGACATAGCCCCAGAGCCGCTGTGCACAGCAGGACAGGGGGTTTACGGGATGTCGATCATGGAAGCTATCTACAGGTCGTCGGACAGGGGGTCAATTCAAGAAATAAGTCTTCCCGAGAGCGTATCACCCGAGTACTCGACAGAGTCCTAGGTGCCCGAAACACCAATGGGTTCAACCCACCGTCGAGGAATCATCACCTCCAGCCTAGAGATTGCAGGTTCACTGGAAGCAGCGTTCTTGGTTGGCAAGGCTCTTGGCTCAAAGCCAATCTCCAAAGTCGACCTGGGGCGGGCCCGAGAGATATAGATCGCAAAGCACTCTGAAGCCCCTTCTGTTTGGATCATTGACTACCCGCAGACCTATGCCGCTGCCGACTTTTCTCCGAATCGCGCGCTCTATTATCGACCTGTAGTAAGAGTTCTTGATAAGTCCTCCAGTCAGGCCCACCACCGTTGGCTTGTCGGGCATCTTGCTGAAAACTGCGGATACCAGCTCTGATAGCTCCTCTGCTGATGAATCCACCAGGTAATTTGCTTCTCTCGAGCCGCTCCGCGCCAACGCAAGCAGTTTAGGTGCCAGACGAGCGACCTCCTGTTTCGCATGGAAGCTTGCAAGCAGGTTGCTCACAAGTTTCTGCTTGGGAGACAAACGAGCCGCCCGCGGCAAAATTGATACGGCAAAACTGGCACTCGACCTGCCGTCAACTTCTTTTAGAATTCGTCGAATCACCGCGTTACCCAGTGAATACCCGCTGCCTTCGTCGTCGAACTGGGCACCCCAGCCCCCAGCCCGGTAGAACCTCTTGCCATCAAAGCCGTAACAAACCGAACCAGTGCCAACTATGAGGGCAATCCCGGTTTTCCCGCCGGAGCATCCCAACACCGTAGGGATAGCGTCACCGGTGCACACCACTTCCACACCAAGAAGCCGCGCAAGATCAGATTGCGCCTTCGCACGAAGGTCGGTTTCTCCCAGTCCCGCCGCCGAAACGATGCAGATATCTGGAGCCTTGGACTCACGCACGGACTCAAAAAGTGAGATAACCGTATCTAACGACCTATCATAATCTTCGTAGAAATTCGACGGCGTGTTAACGACTCTCGTGCGGCCCTTCCCTGTCTTTCTTTGAAAGACATAGAGCCGGGTAGTCGTTCCCCCGCCATCGATTGCGGCAACAAGCACTGGGCGCTCCACAGAACAACCCCTGATACCTAACGCCTGTCCCTCTGAGGGCGCGTCATAAAATTATTGGAGGTTCCTTTGAGCTCAAGGTACATGACCCCCATGAAACGGGCCCTGATTGACTTTTTCTCAGCTCCAACTAATTGAGCAGAACAGCGTGCGCTCATATATCCATTCAATTTCTCAGCTGGCATACTGTACTACACTCACGCGTTATAAACGAACGCATTTATGGGCTAACTGCAATTATTAGCCAGACAGTGGAGTTTCCCTGAGAAGTCCACTCAATTAGTACAGCATTGTGCAGCATTTCTCCGTTCGAAGGGATCACCATCGAGCTTAGACTGGATGTGGAGTTCTGCGGCGCCATCGCCGGGAATATGCTGAAGCTGATTAGATCGAGGTTTCCGTTCGGGGCAGTAACCGAAAAATCGAGCTGAGACTCTGACACACTATAGCCGCCACCCTGAAAGTTCCCTATTGACTCATTTGCATAAAATGCATAATCGCTCACGTTGAATTCTTGCGGAAAGATTTGCTGCCAGAGTTTGGCGTTCCTTTCAGGTTGTGAGAAAAGCAATGGGGTGACATTGTACTTTGTCTGTATATAATTAGAAGGTATTTCAAACGAAGTCGTGGTAGGAGTGTGCGCGCCATTTGGCGAAAGCATATCCAGCGGAACATGAAGAGTCAGACCCACGGCTATGAGCGCGGCTATCACGACGCCTACTATCAGGAGCTTAAGTATTGTTCCCAATGTTGATCAGGATATATGCCCTTGAGATAATCTTTACTCTTTCACTCACCAGAGAATCATCTCACACGGATAGCTCCAAGCCACCAAGTGAATTGGTCCTCACTGACTGACCTCTTTCAATTTTTCCAGGTAATGTTCCAAGTGCTTTTCGACTGCAATTTTGAGCCAAGGAGCGTATTTTTCGGGATGAAGAGCAACATCCTTTCTTAGTTCGCCGATCGGCGAGCGTTGCCATTCTTCCACTTCCTCCTTGTTCGGCATAGGATTGCCGTCAAATGTGCCGAAGAATACATGGTCAAATTCGTGCTCGGTAAGCCCGTTTCCGACATCTGCCTTGTAGATAAAAGAGAATACTTCTCTCAATTCACAATCGAAACCCATTTCTTCTTGTAACCTTCTATGAGCGGCGTCCTCCACAGACTCTCCTGGGGCGGGATGACTACAGCAAGTATTTGCCCAAAGTCCTCCTGCGTGATACTTGGAACTAGCCCGTTTCTGGAGCAGGAGTTTTCCATCAGTGTCAAAAACAAACACAGAGAACGCCCTGTGTAAGTTTCCTCCGTTCTCGTGGGCTCTTAACTTCTCCTCGACCCCTCGCTGCACGTCATTTTCGTCGACGAGAATCACTCTCTGGGGGGCAGACACAGGTCCTATTCTCACTACTCCATCATGGCCATGCATGTGACCAGATATAAGCCCGCTCACGCTCTTGTCGCCCGCACCATTACGCACACAGTCATGGCTTGTTTTCTAGAATCACCCTGCGTCAGGATTTATCTGGCGCCGATGTGCTCACAAATGGTAGAACTGCCAGTCCCTTGGGGAAATAATACGCCCTACCTTTTCGCTAGCTCGGCAGAGAGTCAATTCGGAGTGGCACTAGGCGACAAACCTCTAGCGTCGGCTTCTCACTACCCCCTACCTTGTGTGTCCTTCCGAGCTTACGGCGTTTGACGTTCTCACCTCCCTATGAGGGTCGAAACTTCCATGAGGCACCCCTGTCAACCTACCGGCTGTGGTGGGCATATGGATGCAGCACCAGGAGCCATGCATTACGCGCTTCGAGCGAGTATTAGCGCTAGAGTGAGGATAGTTCACGTGCGAGCAATCTAGCGCCCTCTAAATCGAAAGGCTCCACGAACTGGAACATGAATCTATCGACCCCTAGGCCAAGCCACGCGTTCAGCTGGTCACTGACTTCAGCCGGAGTTCCTATGAACAACCCTCCTTTCCTGAGTTTTTCGAGCACTACCGAGTACTCTTCATTGTAGCCCCTTCTCTTCGCGATTTCCACGACTCGTTTCTTTATTGAATCCAGATCCTCCGATATAACACACGGCCCCATACGGGAAATTTTCGTCTCACCACCTGTGCGACTCGCGATGAATATATCTTTCAATTTAATGAACTCCTCCTCTGGCATGTAGAGAAAATTCCATTCGTCGCAGTACTTCGCGGCTAGCTTCACTAGCGACTTGTGGGCGCCTCCGACGAGAAGGGGAATAGAGGGCACTGGCTTCGGAAAGAATTCCACGTCGGCCGAGTAGTATTTTCCGCTATAATTGGCCCTTCCCTCTTTTACGAGTGGCCGGATCAATTCCAGAGCATCCCGAAGCCTGTCGATCCGTTCTTTGGTTCCGGGGTAGTGAATTCCGAACGCCCGGAATTCGTCTTCGTACCACCCCGCACCCACCCCAAGCTCGAACCTTCCGTTAGACAAATCCTGAAGACTCGAAGCCATTTTTGCAAGCAGGGCTGGATTACGAAATCCAAGCGGCGAAACCAAAGTACCCAGATGAATTTTCGAAGTCGAGGCAGCGGCGGCCCCAAGACTCACGAAACATTCGGCACTGTCGATTCCACGTCTTCCGCTTGTGGGCAGCAAATGGTCCGACCTGAAGACAGCACCAAAACCAAGCTCTTCCGCCAATTTCACCCGTTCTACTACCAGCCGTGTGGTCATACCCTCCTGAGGCTCGAGCATGAGCGCGCAGCGTTGCAGAAGCGTCAAGGGGCCTTCACTATCGGAGCATGTGCTTTAGCGTCACTTGTGGGGTGAATATATCTTTGAAGTCAGTGGATATTTGGTGTAAGCGTATAGCGGGACGAGCGTAGAAGTCTCCTGAACCCATTCAAGTGACCTCAAATTCCTCAGGACATAATCAAGCACCGCCCGCTCCGAAGAGCCGGTAGCTGGCGGCAGACCTAGTACTACAAACGCATCCCATTCGCCCGGAATAAGGTGCGCTTCCCGCACTTCCTTCCTCTCAAGAAGCCTCTCAATCAAGACCTGTTCGTTACCCTTCTTAACCTTCAGCCTTACGAAAGCCCGGATTTCCAACCCATTCAGGTCTGCAGGGAGCATTTCCTCGAGTGAGTGGACATCAAGGTGAGGCGGAGACAGCCTTCTACCTTCGGGGCCTATTACTAAAGGATAAGATTCGCCTTCCCTCAGGCCGGCCTCCATCGCTTTTGAAATGATTCCTTCCTTCGACGCATCAATCGTTTCAGAGGAGTAACCGCGACTCTTGCAGATTTCCTGCACCATGAGTGCGAGCGCCCTCTGTTCATCGGGAACAACATAATCATACTGAATCGCCTGTCTTACATTCTCGACAGTTCCGGTGTCCATACCAGTTGCGACACGATCTCTTATTTCCGTAACGCCCACGGCTATTTTTTCGCTTTTGACGTAGACCTTAACGCTGCCAGCCATCCACTAACCCAACCGTATCTGAACAGCCCACAAGAATTTAAGCGATGAGGATTGCGCCGGAAATGCTGAGAAACATATGCGTTACCTCACGCTGCATCAGAGCGCGCGAGGTCGAGCAAGCAACTGGAATGTCTCGCCTATGGCCCGCACTTTGACTCCACTATCCACTTCCAGCTTGGACCCAAATTCTTCAAAATTGCAGTAGAGCCGGAAACCCTCTTCCATTTGCACTATGCCGTAACTGACTTCGCCGGAGTCCTTTGCCCTAAAGCGTGTTATGGCGAAGACCTTTCCTTCGCCTGCTGACAAGCGCTTGTCGAGCCTCGCGCTGCCGCACTTCCTGCATCTTGTGCTGGGATAAAAGAAAAATTTGCTGCACTCCTCGCAAGCTAGGAAAGGTACGCAACCCCGCCTAAATGCCGCATCATAGTGCTCCTGAATTTCCTGAAGCCTCATGTTCAGCTCATACCCCCAAGACCAAGGTCACTGAGTGGTTTCTTCCCCAGCCGCCGATTCCATTCAGGAAAACGGACTTCACTGCGCTAAGCTGGTGGTCACCGGCGAGACCGTTAAGCTGGCGAACTGCTTCTTCGAGTAGGACTCCCCCGCTCATATATGCCGGCTGGCCCGTGTTCAGGCTCCCGCCTCCTGTATTAATCGGCAGTTCACCCCTTCGCGTAGTGTCCGTTGATTCAACAAACTTCCCACCCTGTCCCTTTTTTGCTAGGCCCACGTCCTCTATCTGGAGCAGGACTGTAATAGTAAAGGAGTCGTATAGCTGCAAACAATCCGCGCGCCTGGGGTCGAAGCCAGCCCGGCGGGAGCTTTCCAGTGCAGGCGTGACAACCAAGTCGTCTAGCTCGCAGGGCATCTCGGGCCAGTGAGCCTCGCCATAGGCCTCTACCCGCAGATCGTTCAGCGTCCTGTTACGCTTGCTCACCACGAAGGCGTGAAATCCGTCTACAGGGTACACCGCCTCCAGAAGATGAAGCGGCTCCGCGATAACAGGAGAAGAAAGCACCCTTTCGACCGTCAGTTCTTCTGGGTATAAAGCGTATGGATTGGTCACGGAGTTCTTACGCTGACTCACCGCGATCATTGCCCGTTGCTCATCCCTTGTGCCAAATACTTTGGCGTGGCGTTGCGCCGCTAGCGCATAATCAGTAACGGGATTAAAATCGAAACCTCCGCGATAATATCTGTCAAAAGGCGTAAGCTGCACGCCCTTGTCCACCCTGTCATAGCCGTCTACAGTTACTCCCTTGGATCTGACTTCTGAGCCCTTGCCTCCTAAAATACAGAGAACATTCTCGGCCAAACCAGAAGCGACTGCATTTATGGCGCGAGGAATCATGGCTAGCGCGGACGCGCCCCCAAAATCCAAGAGATCCAGGTATTTGGGTCTAATTCCCAAGTACTGGGCCACCTGACTAGCCTGGAAATGCAGATGAGTTTTGCCGTCGAAAACTCCTGGAAGAAAAGTCGTAGACAGGCCATCAACATCCCTGAGGCCAAGCCCTGCCATATTCAGGGCGTCCATGGCCACATCCGCCATTAGCTCGAAAGCACTTCCTTCATATTTCTTTGCAATCTTCCCAGAGAAGCCAGAAATCACTTTTCCTCACTTACCCAACCTGAGTGCTCTTTTCATAATCTTTCCGGTAGCAGTCTTAGGAACTTCCTTAACGAACTCGATGGCCCGCGGAACCTTGTAGGCAGCAAGCCTGTCCTTGCAATATGCGGCAAGTTCTTCTGAGAGGCCGCGCGCTGGCTGATTGCCGGGCCTCAACTTGATAAACGCCTTGACGCTTTCGCCCCTATAGCTGTCGGGGACACCAATAACCGCAACTTCTTCAACCGATGGATGCTGGAGCAAAATTTCTTCTATTTCCCGCGGCCAGACTTTGTAGCCAGAAGCATTTATCACATCCTTAAGCCGGTCGATAACATAGACCCAGCCCTCCCTGATGGTGCCGATGTCACCCGTCCTCAGCCATTCACCTTTTATGAGCGAACTCGTCGCGGCAGGATTGTTCCAGTACTTATGAATGACTTGCTTCCCAGCAACCAAAATTTCTCCTTCCCCACTCCTCACCTCGTCTCCGCTTTCGTCAAGGATCCGCAATCTCGTGTCATACACAGGTATCCCGGAACTCACCACCTCGGATTCCGGATACACTGGTAGTTCGCCAGTGTAAGGATAGGGCCAGAGAGTCGCTGGAGAAGTGGTTTCCGTAAGGCCCCATGCCACGTAAATCCAGCTGCCAGTTACATTTCTCCATTCAAGCTCAAGCGCTTTGGAAACCGCCATTCCTCCAGAAGACCAGAGTCGCATCGAGGACAAGTCAGCGTGTCGGATCGTGGTAGTATTAAGAAGTGCGCGATACACCGTAGCGACGCCCATTGTAAGAGTTGAGCGGGACTCCTCGATAATTTGCAGCGCCAGCTCGGGTGAAAATCTATAAACACACTCCAGTGTCGAATTGGCTTTAATCGAAGTAGCTATATGAAAAACAAGACCTGTTATATGGAAAAATGGTGCAATACCCAGAAAGCGGTCCGAGTCCCTAACACCAAACCACCTGTGATATATTTCTGATGCGGCATTCAGGTTACCGTGAGTGATCGCCGCGGCCTTTGGCCCCGAGGTGGTACCCGAAGTATATACTAGCAGCGCCACGTCCTGCTCGCTGACTGACTCTTCTCGAACTGGCAAATCATTGGGCAAAAGGAGTTGCTCCTCATGCCTACCCAGGTTCCATTTTCTCTGCCACTCAGCAGGCAGTTCTTCTATTGCCTGTGCATCTGTCCTGATTTGCGGGATAGTCCGGCCAATCGCCTGAATGGCTTCAGCCATTCTCAAGAAATACTCCCCTTGAGACACCACTACTTTCGCGTCCGAATCCTTCAGGTAGAACTCCAACTCCCTTGAGGTAAGCATGGGATTGAGTGGCAGTACAATTGCACCTATTCTGAATGCAGCTAGCTCCGAGATAACGAACTGCGGGATATTTTGCATGTCGAGAGCGATCACATCACCCTTCCCAGCAAATCTTGAAAGGAGACCTGACACGCGCTCAACAAGCTCATAGCACTTTCCATAGGTAATTGAACTTCCAAAATAAGAGAGCATCACTGATTCTGGATTCTTTCTCTTCGCGCGCGCCAAATCGTCGAAAAGCCCACTCACATCACCAGTCCCCCGGAAACGTTAATCACTTCTCCCGTTATATACGCCGCTTCTTCAGAAACAAGAAAGCCAACCAAGTTCGCGACGTCTAAAGGCTCTCCTACTCTCCTTAGCGGAATCCGTTCGATGAATCTAGTGCGGTATTTCTCTGGAACAGCTCTGGTCATAGGCGTATCGATGAAACCCGGGCAAATGGCATTCACTGTAATTTTGTGACGTGCAAGTTCTTTTGAGAGAGTCTTGGTAAAGCCAATCACCCCTGCCTTCGCAGCAGCGTAGTTCGCCTGACCCACGTTCCCCATCCAGCTCATGGACGATATGTTCACAATACTTCCATGACCATTTTCTATCATCTTCGGTAGAAGGTTCTTCGTTACATTGAACATGCTGTAAAGGTCCACTTTGAGAACTCTGTCCCACTGCTCGTAACTCATGTTTTCAAACAACGAGTCCAAATTGACTCCAGCATTGTTGACAATCACATCCAGCTTGCTGAAATTTTCTACATGGTCTAGTGAACTAGCCAAGTTCTTTACCGCCAAAAAGTCGGATACATCTGTAACTCGCCCGATGCAGTAAGAGCCCGTGCTGTTCGAAATTTCGCGCGCCCTATCATCCACATCCTCCTTCAGGTCGACCATCACCACTCGATAACCCATTTTCGCTAGCTTGGATGCTATCGCATAGCCCAGGCCACCGGCTGCGCCGGTCACAATTGCAGTAGTTCGGCTATGAAACTTGAATCCACTCCCTCGGATAGGCCTGACATATACCGAAATAAGCTTTCAGAAGCACCCTAGATTGACCGCTCACGTCAAACTGTGGGGGGAGAGTTCTCACTCCAAATAGTGAGGCTCTATCGGTGATACCCGAACTAGCCTTCGTTACCAAGCCAAATTCCAATGTCCCAGTCGAGCAGTTTATTAGTTCTCCACCTCATATTTGATTATCTGGTAAAGATGATAATCACGGAGAATCCTTACAGCGGTGAAAAACTTGGGGAGTACGAAGAAGAAAACCAAGGCTCTATTTCGTCGAAGGTTAGCCGACTTCGCCACTCTCAGCTGAGGTGGGCGCGTGACATCTCAACTCGACTGGATGCCTTGCACGAAGTGAAAGCAAGATTTCAGGCCCGGTCGTCTGAGCTCGCCCGCTCTATTACGCTTGAGATGGGAAAACCGATATCTCAGGCTGAGGCTGAAGTCAAGAAGAGCATCTGGCTAATCGACTATACCATCCAGACCGCGCAAGAAATGCTGAATCCAGAGAACGTCAAGACAGAAGCGAGAAGGAGCTACGTACGCTTTGACCCTTTGGGTGTTGTACTTCTCATTGAGCCATGGAATTATCCTGTGTGGCAGGTAATGCGACCGGCTGTGCCTGCGCTCGCTGCGGGGAACGCAGTAGTTCTGAAACACGCTTCTATAGTGACGGGAACGAGTCTCCTTCTTGAGGAAATCTTCGGTCTCGACGTGTTCAAGTCTGTAGTGGCCAGAGGAAGCGCTGCGGAAAATATTATACCGATGGTGGACTCTGTATCTTTCACCGGAAGTGGGCAAACAGGGGCAAGGATTGCCTCTAAGGCAGGGTCAGAACTCAAGAAGTGCGTGCTTGAGCTAGGAGGCTCAGACCCCTTCATTGTACTTGACAACACGAATATCGAGAGCACGGTAGCCGCCGCCACCGACTCCAGGCTTCAGAACGCTGGCCAAGTGTGCATTTCCGCGAAGCGCTTTATTGTCCACGATGGCGTATCCAAGGAATTCGGTGAAAGACTCAGAGATTCATTCGCCCGGGTCAGAATCGGGAATCCCATGGACCCTGGAGTTTCCCTCGGGCCTCTGTCGAGCGCCGAGCAGACAAAGATAGTCAGGGAGCAAGTGAGCAAGCTTCGCGCTCTAGGTGAAGTCGAAGAATTGGCCCACGGCCTGAATGGGAACTTCATTCCTCCAACAATTGCAAACCCTCGTTCAGAGTTTAAGGAGGAAGTTTTCGGCCCTGTGGCCATTGTCACGACATTCTCCTCAGACGAAGAAGCATTAAGGCTCGCCAATGACTCACCCTACGGCCTCGGGGCGAGTTTGTGGGGGAACTCTGAACACGCCGAGAGACTAGTGCCCTATATCGAAGCCGGAATGGTGTTCGTGAACAAGAAGGTCACATCAGACCCAAGATTGCCCTTCGGCGGAGTAAAGCGGAGTGGATTCGGGAGGGAACTCTCCCGCTACGGAATATTGGAATTTACAAACATAAAGTCGGTATGGGTTGATTGAGTGCTCCGGGCCGAGCCGACACAGAGAAGAGCCGTGAACCAGCGCTAACCATTGTTCGTGCGTTTCAGGCGATGGAAGACGTAAGGCAGTACCCCGCCTTCCGAGTAGTATTTGAGTTCGGTCGCGTTATCTATTCTGGACCGCACTCTGAAGCTCACTGTTTTAGAGCCGCTATGAGCTACCACCTGCATCACCTGTCCGATTTGGGTTATGTTATCGGCTCCCTCAATGTCATACTGCTCCTCCCCTGTCAGACCCAGAGCTTCCTTGTTCTTTCCATCCATGAACTCGAGTGGTAAAACACCCATTGCAACAAGATTGCTACGGTGTATCCTTTCGAAACTTTCAGCGATCACGGCACGGACTCCAAGCAGGCGGGGCGCTTTTGCCGCCCAGTCTCTTGAGCTTCCGGCTCCATAGCTTTTCCCCGCCAAAACCAGCAGCGGAATTCCTTCTGAGTAATATCTCATCGCGGCGTCATAAATCGTCAGAAGTTCCCCGCTCGGAAAGTGGGTGGTCCAGCCTCCCACTTTCCCTCGCGCAAGCTGGTTTTTCAATCTGATGTTATCGAATCCGCCACGAACCATTACTTCGTGATTGCCGCGTCTGCTCCCGAAGGTGCTATAATCCTGCCGAGACACACCGTGCGAATTGAGGTATGAGGCCGCAGGACTGTCGGGCTGAATTGAGCCAGCGGGCGATATGTGGTCGGTCGTCACTTTGTCATCAAAGACTGCAAGAGCCCTCGCTCCCTTCAATGCCTTCTTTGTGATGGGCGCATCATTCGGTTTCTCTGCAAACCAAGGAGGTTGGCGTATGTAAGTCGAGTTTTCATCCCAAGAAAAAGTGTCTCCGGTAGAACCGCGAAGAGAATTCCACTCGGCATCGCCCTCTGTGACATCCGCATATTTCTGAGCGTACAGTTCAGGCTTGAGAGAGCGCGCTACAACATCTTTGATATCAGAGAGTTTGGGCCATAAATCTCTCAAATAGACCTTCTTTCCCTGAAACTCTCCCAAGGGTTCGCTATTGAAATCTACGCCTATTCTCCCTGCAAGCGCATAGGCGACAACGAGCATGGGCGACATTAGAAACGAACCTCTCGCGAGGGGGTGTATTCTTCCGTCGAAGTTGCGATTTCCGCTCAATACGGCAACGCAGTAGAGATCCCTCTCCCTGATTTCCCTCTCTACATCCTCAGGTAAGGGACCAGAATTACCTATACAAGTGGTGCAGCCATATCCCACTACGCCGAAGCCCAGTTCTTCGAGATACGTTAGCAGTCCTGCATTCTCCAAATATTCCGTGACTATTCTTGAACCAGGGGCCAAGCTGGTCTTTACATAGCTCTTCGGTTTAAGGCCCATCTCTGAGGCCCTCTTCGCGATGAGCGCTGCGCCAACCATGACAGTAGGATTCGAAGTGTTGGTGCAGCTTGTTATCGCCGCAATTATTACAGAGCCATCTTCAAGCCTGCCTTTCGGCTCCAGGGCTCGCTGGGACACTGCCTTCGATGAGACTTCTTCCCCTGCGGAAAGCTGATACCCATTGTCGGCAATCGCCCTCGACTCTGCGGACGAACTAGTACGCCTGTGTTCCGCAAGTATTTGCGGGATATAGGTTGGGACTGCGCTGAGCGAAACCCGTTCATCCGGATTTCTTGGACCAGCTATCGAGGGCACCACCTTTGAGAGGTCGATCTCTAGGACGTCAGTGTACTTTGGAGCTGAGTCGGCTGCCTTGTAGAAATAGCCCGCACGCCTTGCGACCTCCTCGACGAGGGAGACATGCGCCAAGCTCCTTCCTGTTCCACGAAGGTACTCCAAGGTCGCGCTGTCAACTGGACAGAAACCAGCCGTAGCACCATACTCAGGCGACATGTTGCCTAGTGTAGCCCTATCAGCGGCTGAAAGCTTGTGATAGCCCTCCCCGAAGTACTCTACGAACTGACCCACCACACCCTTTTCGCGCAACTTTTCCGTAACCGTGAGCACTATGTCGGTCGGGGTCGCTCCTTCGGCAAGCTCTCCTACTATTCGAACACCCACCACCTTTGGAATTGGCATGTGGTAGGGCTCGCCCAGCATAACCGCTTCAGCTTCGATTCCCCCCACCCCCCAGCCCAACACCCCGATTCCGTTCACCATGGTCGTATGTGAGTCGGTTCCGAGCAGGGTGTCCGGCACAGCCCACAGTCCATCAGGGAAATTTCTGAGGGCCACAACCGAAGAAATGTACTCGAGGTTGACCTGGTGACATATTCCCTTCCCTGGGGGAAATATTCTCATACCCGAGAAGGATGACTGGGCCCACTTTAGTAGAGAATATCGCTCCGAGTTGCGGCGATACTCCATCTCGAGGTTCAGTCGGAGAGAATTGGAACTTCCCCAGCTGTCAACTTGGACCGAGTGGTCGATCACCAAATCAACAGGAACATCTGAATTAACTCGCCGGGGGTCAATCCCGTGCAGCTTGGCAGCATCTCTCATAGCAGCCATGTCTACGATTAGAGGAACCCCTGTGTAATCCTGAAGGAGCACTCGTGATGGCATAAATGGCAATTCCGAGCCAGCCTTGCTTGGCCAATCCATCAAAGAGTGCACAGCTTCGGAGGCGCCTTGGGTCTTGCCCGAGTGTCTCATAGCGTTCTCTAAAAGTACACGGAGTGAGAATGGAAGCGCTTCGAAATCGAATCCTTCACTCTCGAGCCTGCGCGGATTGAAGTAATATGCTCTGCCCTGATAAGTGTCGAGAGTGCTCTTCGCGTTCACGAAATTGTCTGTCAGGGGAAATCACCAGCTCAGTTCAGTTTTGCGGCTACCGTATTTAAGCTTCGTAGGCTCGCGTCATCCAGGTTGCTGGTCCAGAAGAGAGGTGTGCGGGGTTGTTCTGGCCGAGTTAAGCATGGCTCTGTAGGAAGCGTAATCATGCGCGGTGCTACGCGTGTATTGGCGCAAAATGCCGGCTGGTCCCGACTGCTCGGCAAGATGCCTCACACGTCAGGGTCTGGAGTTGGTCGAAATGGTTCGGGCTCCGAAGAGAATCACCGCGCCAGCAACCAAGGACATGGTCCCGGCGAAAGCGTACGACGCCGGCTGGCTCACCGTAAATAACAGCCCTACAACCACGTTCGAAATGAACAATCCTGCGCTTCTCGCGGCTGTTAGGTAGCCCATCCCTCTGGACAACTGCGCGGATTTCACGAGCGAAGACACAAGAGTGGGTTCAAACGTTTCGGTGACTCCGGTGGCTATCCCAAGCAATGCGGTTGCAACATAAAAACTGGGCACTCCAAGCGATGTAGCATAAATAGCGCCAATTGCCAAACTGGCTGCTCCCCCCAGCAAGTAGCCGAGGATTCCAAGCGTTGACACTTGGCCGAAGCCGGAATTCCCAAACGCATATCCGCTGATTGAGGAAGCCCCAAGGAAAACGCCGTAAGTAGCGACCCCCAGTATTATGCTATGAGAAGAGAGAGATACTGTCAAGATTGGGAAACTGAAGCTATACGAACTCAATCCGAAGAGCGCGGACGACATCAACAGGTAATATAACAAAGAAGTTGAACCCGGCCGTTCTCTGTCTGCTGACTGCTCCACTATCCTGGCTGGTTGGGCGCCAGGGAGCGCAGACCTCTCTCTTACAAAGAGCAGCAAAATAGTGGCAACTGTAATTGGAGCCGCACTTACGAGAATGATATCCCCGAGCCTGACACCAACCAGAACTAGTGATGCCGCCACTATAACCGCGAGCATGCCTCCAGCGACATCAAGCGCATGCAGGAAGCCGAATGCCTTTGAAAGCTTTGGACCCGAGGCATTATCCACGAGGAGTGCCCTTCTTGATGGCGTCCTGAAATTTCTCGACCACCACCCGAGCGTGAATAGGCTTCCAACTCCGAAGGCTGAAGTAGGTAACCCGCTCAATGAGAGTAGTGGAATAAACGCGTTACCAATTATTGAGACTCTTTTTCGGCCATATCTGTCGCCTGCTCTTCCACCGACAAACGCAAAGAGTGAGCCTACACCGTAGCTTACACCAGTTATAACCCCTACCGTTAGGACAGATTGGTGGAGAGATACTACAAGAAGTATTGGCAGGGTGACTATTACTCCCTGATAGCCAAGGTCCGAGAAAAATGCCGAAAGCGAAATCAGCAGAACGTTACGGTTTAGCCAATGCACCTCTTCCAACCTTGCTGCGACTTCCCTATTGCCCGGAGTTTGGACGAATGATTTCGGCTCGTAGGTCACCATAAAGCGTATTTCAAAGGGTTTATGGGATTGTCTCGCCGCTCGCCTCCGGTCTTGGATTCGGGGACTCTGACTCGGGTAATCCCTCATCGTTCCAAGACATCGTGTGTCCGGATTCCGAAGTCCGACACAGGCTTCCGGAGATGGGGTATAACCGGTACATTACCCTAAGCAACGATTTACATAAAATACGCTGCCACAAAATTTGGTTTGGAACAGTTCTGCAAATCTAGAACGGAATGTTTCTCGTTATACCACCCATGGTGTAGCTTCCTACTTTTGACTGTATTGAAAACGCAGTTGAACCCCCACAACAAGACTTAAAACATTTGCCGGGTTAACCTAATTCCGGGTTTCTGATTGAAACTCGAGCCTGGACAAGCGCCGCCTTTTCGCGATTCCATTCATAGCTCTGACTCCAGATACGTTCTTCTGCTCGAGAATGGGTCCTCATTTACAGGGCGGGGATTTGGTGCGGCTCGAGAATCCGTGGGGGAGGTAGTGTTCACTACCTCAATGTACGGGTACCCGGAGTTACTGACTGACCCCTCATACCGAGGGCAGATTCTGGTGATCGCCCAGCCACTGGTAGGAAATTACGGGGTTCCCGTTCCAATTTTGAACTCCGGCATCTTGGAGAATTTCGAGTCCGAAAATATCCAGATACGCGGCCTAGTCGTCGCAGAGTGCACCGATGGTATGCGATGGGATTCATGGTGCAATCTTTCTACCTACCTCGGGGCTTCCGATATTCCGGCGATCGAAGGAATCGACACCCGGGCACTCGTTCGATTGCTCAGGATTCATGGGACCATGAATGGAATCATAGCCCCTGCAGGCAGGGCTCACTTCAGAGATACGTGGGAAGAGTATGACAGCAAGAATTTTTGCCGGGAGACCATGCCGCGACAAAAAGTAGTGCACAATCCCGAAAGCAAGTCCACTGTGGCGGTGCTCGATTTTGGCGTCAAGCATGGCATCCTGAGAGCGCTCGCTCAAATGGGATACCGGATAGCCCGCGTGCCCCCCACTCTCGGCGTTGACGCACTGCTCTCAGAGGAGCCGTTGGGCATAGTGATAAGCAATGGGCCGGGCAATCCCAATCTTCTCTCGGATGAGGTTGGACTTGTGAAAGAGCTCCTCGAATGCAGAATACCTATCCTGGGAATATGCCTTGGCCATCAGCTGATTTCCATGGCACTAGGCTGCTCAGTAACAAGGCTTGGCTATGGACACAGAGGAACAAACCGGGCTGTGCTCGACCTGACCGACGGAGGAAAGTATATCACGTCGCACAATCACGGCTACGCCATCAAATTCGGGAGCGCCCCTGCGTCTTCTTGGCGCCCTTGGTTTGTGGCACTAGAGGACGGCACCATCGAAGGCTGCCTTGACGACCGAAAGCCGATTATGAGCGTACAGTTTCACCCAGAATCCCGGCCTGGGACAAATGACACACAATGGGTCTTCGAACGATTTCGAAAGATTATTTGCGCGACCGCAGAGAAGGACAATTTCCTTACGGGAGGGCGCTGACCGTTGCGGGCTCAGAGCCTACGCAGCATGCTCGTAATCGGTTCAGGAGCGCTAAAGATTGCCGAAGCTGCCGAATTTGATTATAGTGGTAATCAAGCATTGAAGGCGCTTCAGGAAGAGGGAATTAGAACTATTCTCGTGAACCCGAACGTTGCATCTTACCAGACTAGCAAAGGGGTGGCAGATGTCGTGCACTTTGTTCCGCTCAATGCTAGGGAGATTTCTGGAGTGATAGAGCTCGAAAGACCCGACTCTGTGCTGCTAGGATTCGGGGGGCAGAGCGCCCTGAACGCAGGCCTCGCACTCTATGATAGCGGAGTTCTGGCAAAGTACGGTGTGAAAGTAGCAGGTACGCCCATCGACGGCATCAGAGCCGCTCTGGGCCGAGAATCCTTCAGGGTCCTCATGAGAAAGTGGAATGAACCGGTTCCAAATAGCTGCACTGCTAGAAGTGTGGCCGAACTGGAAGACGCAGTAGAGCAGATTGGACTGCCAGCAGTAGTTCGGGTCAGCCACAATCTGGGAGGGCGCGGCTCTTCCGTAATCAGGAGACGCGACGAGCTCGGAGGTATTTCGCTACGGGCATTCGCCCAGAGTGAAATCGGGGAGGTGATCATAGAAGAATATCTAGACGGATGGAAGGAAATAGAGTATGAGGTATTGCGCGACTGCCATGGAGACTCAGTAGCGGTGGCATGCCTTGAAAATCTTGACCCAATGGGGGTGCATACAGGAGATTCAGTAGTTGTAGCCCCCGCCCTGACCTTGCCAAATGTGGAATACCAGTCCATGCGCGACTCCTCCCTAAGAGTGGCGGAAGCAATTGGATTGATCGGGGAGTGCAATGTCCAGACTGCGCTCGACATCCGCTCAAATAGATTCTACGTGATTGAAACGAATCCCAGAATGTCCAGGTCCAGCGCACTCGCAAGTAAGGCCACGGGATACCCTCTTGCCTATGTATCCACCAAACTCGCCTTGGGTTACTCACTTTCAGAAGTGAATAACGCCGTCACAAAAAAGACAACGGCTCACTTCGAGCCAAGCTTAGACTATATTGCCCTAAAGATGCCTAGGTGGGACCTTGACAAATTCCCCGGAAGCGCCCACACTCTAGGAACTAATATGCAGAGCATAGGCGAGGTGCTAGCCCTGGGCAGAAATTTCGAAGAAGCGCTCCAAAAGGCGGCGCGTATGCTGGATATTCCAGGTTACAAACATCTTGGAGAGCTCCCTCTACTTCTCAGCGGAGCGGGGAGCCCTCTGGACGCGCTCAAAAACAGGACCCCGTACTGGCCACTTTTCGCTGCCCGGGCTTTAGCAGAAGGGGCGAGTGTGGAAACGGTTTCTCAAGCATCCAAGATTGACGTATTCTATATCCGGAAGCTTCTCGGGCTCGTCCAGATTGCTGCAGAACTCAGCCGAGGTGGGCTCACAAGCGAACTGATTGCAGAAGCAAAACTCAAGGGATTCTCCGACGCCCAAATCGCTGACTTAACTCGACTTAGTGAAGATGCCGTCCGAAAGCTCAGAGAGAGCGAGGGAATTACCCCTGCACTGAAATGCGTGGATACACTCGCGGGCGAGTGGCCATCAGACACGAACTATTACTATCTTACTTACCAGGGCCAGTCAAGCGACTTCAAGGCCTCTCTGGGGCGTAACTTGATCGTGCTCGGCTCAGGAGTGTTTCGTATCGGCGTGTCAGTAGAGTTTGATTGGGGGGTAGTTCACACCGCCCATTCTGCAAAAGAGGCGTCGCTCTTCAACCGAGTATTTATCCTGAACTGTAACCCCGAAACCGTGTCAACCGATTGGGACATCGCAGACGGGTTGATACTGGATGAGCCCAGCCCCGAGGTGGTAGAGAATTTGACCAGATCGCTCTCTGCCTCGGAGGTAGTTGGCTTCGCAGGGGGCCAGCTTGCGAACAACATGGCGCGCGCCATATCTAAGAAGGGAATTCGATTAGTCGGATTCTCTGCCGAATCAATCGACCAAGCTGAGGATAGGAGCGAATATTCAAAGCTTCTTGAACGTCTCGGGTTAAAGCAGCCTCCCTGGATCCAGTCCCGCTCTGAAAAGGAAGCCATTGAATTCGCTGAACAGGTTGGCTATCCTGTTCTCGTCCGACCAAGTTACGTGCTCAGCGGGTTCGCGATGCGGGCCGTGAGGGACAAGCAGGAACTAGTTTCGCAGCTCAGACTAGCTGCTGCGGGTTCAAACTCTAAAACAGTGACCATTTCCAAATACGTTGAGGACAGTCTGGAAGGCGAAGTCGATGGGGTTGGAGGGCCCAAAGGATTTATTGGGGGATTGATAGAACATGCTGACGAGGGCGGTATCCATAGCGGAGACGCCGTCATGTTCACTCCTCCACTACAGTTAGAGGCAGTGCGAAGTGAAGTTGGCGAAGCCTGCCTCAGGATTCTTGCAGAACTAAACGGCGCCGGGCCCTTTAACCTGCAGTTCCTAGTAAAAAATGGGGTCGTCCACTTCATCGAAATGAATCTTCGGATGAGCAGGAGCATGCCCTTTACGAGCCGAGCTTACAATACAAATCTCGCGAAGTTATCTTTGTCGTGCGCGCTCGGAGTTGACCAGCCGCTCGGGGTGAACTGGCTCAACCCGTCGAGTTTCGCGGTAAAGACTCCACAATTTTCTTGGAGCCAACTCGTCAGGGCATATCCTTTTCTAGGTCCAGAGATGAGGAGCACAGGCGAAGCGGCTCACTTTTCTGCTAACTTTGATGGTGCGCTTATCAACAGCTGGCTATCCGTGCCACCGAATCGCTTACCTAGGGACGGTCTCATCATCATATATTCCCAAGCGAATAAAGACTCGTTCGCTCGCTCAGGGGATAACTTTAGCAAACTGGGTAAGAGTGTGTCGACCGTCGAGCTCGAAAACTCTGAAATTCCGGGGTTCTCCGCCCTAGACTTGGGGCAAACTCTCCGTGCGATCAGAGGAGGTGACGTCGATTTGGTGGCGACATGTGGCTACTGCCCGGAGCTTGACTATGATATACGGCGAGCAGCCGCCGACTCGAATGTTCCACTTGTGCTCAGCCACCGGCTCACTTTCCTGCTTTCCAGATCAATGCTTAGAGTGGATAACAGGAATGGCGGCGTCAGCGAACCCATTCGAGCTACGGATCCCCACCTCTTTAAACGGTATCAATCCGGAGGGGCTTCAGAGTGAACAAAATCGTCCACGCGTCAATAATAGATATTCCATAGACTTCAAGGACGCCGGTTGAGGGCCATCTCACGAAGAAAGCGACAATTGGCGCAGCCAAGGCCAGCCCTAAGGAAAACATCGCCCACCTATGTTCCTTTGAGACTAATGATCCTATTCCCCAAGAAAAGATCGCGATATCCGACTGGTAGAAGAACCAGCCTGACACAAACAAATGGGGGTAAGTCCCCTCATGAAAATAGCCTATTAACAGCAGCGCTGAGCTACTGACTAGCCAGAAAGTAGCTGCAACCACCTTGACTTTGTTATCGGCTACCCACATAAGAAACACAGAGAAAAGTCCTGCGAGAACCGCGGTTATCATCATCCCAATATCGAAAATCGCCGGGATATTGGCGGCGGGTGAGCCCAGATCACTCAGGGCGTTCTTCGTCAAGACGAACCAGTGATTCTGCGAAACAGCCGCGAAAATTACAACCCAAGCCAGAACTACAGCAGCTGGCCCCGTCCAGCGGAAAAACGCGAGCTCATGGGTATGACTCAAGATTCAACGGCACTCCCCTTAGCTGCCTTTTCCACCTTAATTTTTACGGTCTGACGAACGAAAGAATCTGGCAAGCGGAACACTCAGCCCACGAGGCATTGAAATGGAGCAAGTGGAATTTTAACTGAACAGGTTCTGTCCGAATCAAATCCCCAAGTCACACCAAGGAAGTGCGCCACTCAAACGAAGTTTTGCGCTGTAGTTCTTTCCGCTGGCCACTCACAAGCAATCTCGGGATAGTTGACCAGAGTAGCACGGGACAGGAAAGCGTAGGTAAAGTTACGAGTGTGCCCGCCTCCTAAGTAGTTCAGCCGAGCGGTATAACTGCTGAAGCCCCAGAATCACCCGTGTGATATCGCCGTTATCTTTTTCCACCCAAAAACTAGTTGGGGATTCCGGTCAAAGCTCTCCGTCTACATTTGGAGGCGAACCGTCACTAGTGAGATTTCCATACTAGACCAGAAATCTCAGATATGATCTTTTCGCCCTTGGCAACATATCCACCTCTTACATTCGTTGGAACATCACTCACAAGCACAACAAGCGCATATGGCTTAGAATCTCCAAGAACAATCCCAGCATCATTTACAACTCCCCTTACGGTCCCCGTCTTGTGAACAAGGATAGCGTCCCGTGGCAGTCCTCTCCTAATTCGGTTCTGACCCGTCTCGCAGGACGCCATAATTTCGAGAAATTCATCTGTGTACTTGCCCAGAACGCGCTCACAGTAGACCCGTTCAAATGTTGTAACCAGGTCTCTAGGTGAGGTGACATCATCGTTTGGGATTCTCTTCTTCTGAGTCTGCCTTTCCTCTTCTGCTTGGCTAGAAAGGAACCTCCTTAGCTCTGTGAGAGTATGAATGCCGGAAAGCCTGTGAGCGTTTCTTCTCAGCAACATCATGGCGTCTTGCGGCCTGAGCCCGCGAGAGCTCAACCCTAACAACTCTAAATTACGACGAAGCTCCTTCGGTGGCTGTCCATACGTAAGGATATCTTTGCAATTTGATCTTATGGATGTATTTTTGAGGCCGAGCCAACCGATTGTATCAGCCAAACTCTCTGGACCAAGGAAATCAAAAAGTACGTCAGCAGCGGTATTGTCACTAATTATCATCATCAACCTGGCGTATTGCCTTAGTTTCATTGTTGCACCCTCGCCTACATATTGTAGAACACCTGAGCCTGGAGACCTGTCGGTATCTTTGAGCGCCAGTGTACTGTCTAGGTCGAGCTTCCCTTCGGCTACACGACGGAAAAGGTCAACAAGAACGAAGACCTTGAACACGCTCGCCGTGGGAAAGGGCTTGTCGGGATTCAAAAAGACCGAGTCCTCGTTTTCTAACGACTTGTATCCCACTCCTACCCTTCCCGGAAATTTTTCGCACAGCCGAGTCAATGAACGGCCTAGGCCAGATGCATGAGTAGCCATCTTAGTTTCACACAATGGACTCAACTCCATTTCTTAAAGCTGCCCCTTTTCCACCCGTTAATTCCAAATGATGGGACGATTTATCGGATAGGTCTGGGAAAATAGAGTAGCGGCAGCTGACGTTTCCGACCGTCCAAAGCACAGGGGTCTTTCCCCTTGTCCGAATTAGTTCTTCGCTTGGAATCGAGGAACACAGCGGGATGTTGTGTTTGATGCAAGGCCAAGGTCATTGGCGTGGCTTTCGATAGAGCGGCTAAACAATAGTGCACGGCGCAACAGGACTGACACGCACCACCATGCATCAAGGTTACAAGATCTGAACCACGTCTTCGTCAAAGAGCATCGCCTTATAGGAGCCCATTCGTTGTGGCGAGACGCTGAGCTGGCGGTGGCAGACTCGTCTCTAATCGCGTATTGGCACCAAAGATGAGTATCAGAACTAAATCGTTTTAGCGTTTCAACGGAACTTGAATTCGCAGAAATGAATCCTCTAGACGGACAATTAATCTGGACCATCATCTCGTAGCACTGCTCCCTATTCGGAATGCATCCTAAAGTATCCATATACAAATCACTGTTACAACGCTATTCAGAAGTAAATTAAATAAGCACACGGGCCATAACTCAGACCCATGGATACGCAGCGTTCCGCATGCGAAGAGGTTGTCAAGCGCTCCTCTGAAATGCTCCGGAACTTCCCAACTGAAGATAATTGGACTGAGTTCGAGAGGGCATACAGAGCTTGTGGCGCAAGGTACTATAAAATTTATTACGTTACAGGAAAACTGAACTCCTCTCAGGACCTCACCTCATCGTATGTGGAGTTGTTCGATGCAGAAAAGAAACTTATTGCTACGGCACCCGTATTCAAACGCTCAGAAAACAGAGTGGAAGGAGCCCTTTCGCACCTCGCGGGCCTTCGTAGCTTGGACTTGGCGGCTTAAATATGATAGAGCAAGACCTCAATGAACTCGAAAACAAGAGTACCTACATAATCAGGGAAGGAAAGCTGAAATTTTCTAAGGTCGCTGCGCTATGGAGCATGGGAAAAGACTCTACAACTGTGCTTCAGCTTTCTCGCAAGGCCTTCATGGGAAAGGTTCCATTTCCGGTCATCCATATAGACAATGGCATTGACTTCCCCGAAACCTACGAGTTCAGGTCGTCACTGAGGGACGAGTGGGATCTTGAGCTTATTGTCGCTAAGAGCGAAATCAAGAACGAACTCTCCGGCTTCAGCTGCTGTGGGGAAAACAAGACCAAAGCATTACAAGAAGTAATGAAGCAATACGGTTTCGAAGCCTTAATCGTATCAATCAGAAGGGATGAACACGGCATCCGCGCAAAGGAGAGATACTTCAGCCCCAGAAACAAGGAATTCAAGTGGAACTACAAAAATCAGCCGCTTGAACTCTGGGACAATTATGCCTCACGTCTAGATGAGGAAGGTCATTACCGAATACATCCAATCCTTGACTGGAACGAAATCGATATTTGGAGGTATATAGAAAGAGAAAAAATTCCGGTCAACCCACTTTACTTTTCGGAGAGTGGGTTCCGCTACAGAAGTCTCGGATGCACGCACTGCACTGTTCCCGTGCAGTCTGACGCCGCAAATGTCGGAGAAATAATAGCCGAGTTAAGGGTCACCACCAGTGAAGAGCGGGAAGGGAGGGAACAGGACAAAGAGAAGGAGTACGTGATGCAAAAACTCAGAAGCCTCGGATATATGTGAGAGTTAGTTGAGGTTAAAACGAACGGCTCTCCTCGGGCAAAAGGATCATGGAAAGTCTACTCTGCTAGGTTCTTTATTGATTGAGACCGGTGCGGCTTCGCAGGCGCGCATCAGGGAGGCAAGGCGTGCAAGCGAGCAGCTCGGTAGAAAATTCGAGCCTGCGTTTATTCTGGACAGTTTTTCGGAAGAACGGGAGGATGCCATGACTGTGGACACCACTCGCGCACAGGTGCCCTTTGGAAACATGGCCTTTGAATTCATCGACGTGCCTGGACACGAGGAGCTGATGTCTAACATGCTGAGCGGAGCTAGCTATGCTGATACCGCGCTGCTACTCGTTTCCGCCGCCCCCTCCGAAGGAGTTACGGACCAAACGAAGCGTCATCTGTTCATCGCAAAACTGCTTGGCATTGACCGCTTAACCGTAGCCGTAAACAAAATGGATGTTGCGGATTACTCTCGTCATGCCTTCGAATCTGTAGTGGATGGTCTGAGCGGTTTCTTGGAGAAGGTGGGCTTTGACCCGAGCCACGTGCGATTTGTCCCAATATCGGCTTACAATTCCCAAAACCTCATTCGGAGTTCAGCATTTATGCCATGGTATAGTGGACAGCCACTGATGCAGACACTGATGTCGCTCGAGTCCAGCGACATCACGGCAGGTGGCGGAGCCTGCCTTGCAACAGTGCAGGGCTATATCGAAGGGCCCCGAATCATAAGCGGCCGGGTGCTCTCTGGGTCTGTCACTAGGGGCGAAAAGGTGCTTCTTCTGCCAGCTGGAAAGCAATTTTCAGTAGGCAGAATCTGGGTAGGCGGAACCGAGCGTGAAAGAACGACTCCGCCAGAATCATTTGCGCTCGAGTTGCTGGGCGACCTTCCTGTAGATGTCGAAGGTAGCGTGATTTGCGATCTCGCGAGTCCTCCGCCCGTCGGGCAAGTAGTGATAGCAATAGCTTTCTTTCTGAACCCGCCCACTCAACACATGGAACTGGTATCAATGGGCTCCAGCACAGGTGTGAAGTCCATGGATTTCCTAGAGGCAATTGACCCTACCACCTGTAACACAGTTCCAGGTCAATCCCCTCAGCCGCTGCAGGCCGCCATCATACGAATCGCTCTGGAATCGCCGCGAGTAATAGTGACGTCTGACAAACAGCGGGAGCTCGGGCGATTTGTGCTTCGAGACTCGGCTGGGCTTGTCGCAATTGCAGTAGTTAGAGACAACTGGGCCCCCGGCAGAAGCCAATCTTCTATCACCTGAAACAATCTATTCTAGCTGTAACAAATTAGCCGCTCAAATATATGCGACTGCAAGCAGTGCCACGCAGGCTACCAAGAGCAAGGCATCGGTATACCCAAAGTTCGACCGAGTAAGGTACGTCCTTTTCGGAAATGCCCTAAATGCGCGTGTGTCGGCAGAGACTGCAATATTCTTGGCATCTCGTGCGAGGAACACCATTACAGGTATGACAGACATGATAGCGGCCTCCAGATAGAAAGCTGGTCTGATAAAGGAGGGAAATCTAGACCCTAGGCCGCGCATGAGTTGAATTTTCACCACTGACTCAGCAGCACTGACCACGGCTGGTACTGTTCTCACTGCGACTATCAATGAGAATGTGAGAGCGCTGGGCACCCCCAGTTTTGAAAACGCACGAAACACTTCAGATGGAGTGTTCGTCTGCAGCAAGAGGAGCACGGCTAGAGGCAGTGTCATCGCCACCAAGCTTGAATGTACAGCAAAGAGAAACGACCCAACCGTATAGGTTCGAGCATATCCCAGCATGCGAAAATACTGCGGCCAGACCCAAATTATATCGCTCAGAATTCCACCCGAGCTGCTCACTTTGTGGTCAAACCTAGGAGAAAGGGCCAAAATATAGCTAGACGCAATAGCGGCCGCGAGGTAAAGAGCGTACCTGAATTTCCGCCGGCCGCCAGCGAGCGTCAAGTAAGCGATTAGCACTAGTACGTCGAATAAAGCACTCACCCACCAGTCCAGTTCCGGAAGTGCCAGACTGAGCGCGAAGAGTGCGACCAGCTTCGAGAGCGGATGCAGTCGGTAGAGGAAAGATTGCCCTTTCGCATATCTGACCAGTTGAGTAAACCCTGAGAAGCCGAGCAGCTTGAAAAGTATGTAGAAAGGGGCGACGATGCCGACAGCGAGTATAATCCAACTAGCGCCGTTATGAGCCAGAACACATGCTAAGCAGCTCGCTGCCACTTTACTAGTTCAAAGGGCAAACTCCCTGCACTTGAGGGTTTCCCATGCAGAAAAAGCTGCATAAGTATGTGTTCAGCAGGAGGCTCAT
>JAJYZJ010000015.1 GCA_021800035.1 archaeon | reverse complement strand
ACCGTATTTTATCGTGTACCACCTTCCGTACGTCTGTGTTGACAACCCTGCGCTGTCACCGGCAGCATTTACCGTTGACCTTCCCTGTAGGTTCATTATCATCAATGCCGCCAAACCGATCAGTTCCTGAAGGTGGGCTTGGGAAATGTCTTCATTGTAGGTCTGCACAGTGCTTGCTGCACGCAGGCGCTCCATTCCGGGTGCCCTTCTGTACTCCGCAATGTTGCGGAGCCTGAAGAAGGCGAAGGGGTATAATGGAAAGTTTATGGCTATAGTAGAATACTTCCGAAACGTTCTTTCAGGATTCTGTAAAGAACTTTGGCGCACTCCCAGCTTGAGCCTTTTTAAGAAAGTTAGGTAAACAGTGCAAGTTTTAGCGTGTATTATAGCGTGAACCGAAAGTTAGAGACAAAAACTACTGGCACGCTCTGGGTTAGCTTACAGGGCTGACATTTTGTCGGAAAGGCAGGGTGGACACAGAACCCTAAAACGTAAATGCCGCGGGCCGGCATATCCCTCGTTACGAAAGGCCCCGGGGGTTCTGCGCCAAGGTAGGGAATCTACAAGCCGAGCAGATCGGCGCAAGCCTAGGGTTACTGATGATCAAGTCGTTCGAACCAAGGAGTGAGTTCGTTGAAAAAACCAGGGGCAATCCTTGTTGAGCGCAGTATCGAGCTCCGAAGCTACGGCTGGTTGGTCCACGACAAAAAGGATGGCAGAGCTGGACGAATATGCATGAGGTATGTCTAGGGCGTCCACGCACGGTCGCCCCAGCGACATATGCGGGCGGGCTTAAAAACGTGGGCGGGGGAACCTACAGGTAGGCCCACAGCCGGACGGTGGCTTCCTCCTCCAGAGGCTGGCACCCACTCAGAAACCGTAAAACCATTCCGAATAAATGCTTGATGCATCTGGGCAGAGAGTTGAACAACGAATGTTGTATCTAGGATACTTAGCAAGCGCCTAAACTTGTCAAAACTGGTTTGCATCAGTTTGTTCTGGCGGTTTGCGTGTATCGTTCGGGCATCTTGTTATCAATCCCCGCCCTTTCAGCTTAGCGGCAACCACGCCCGAAAGTTGCGAACAAACTTTTTTCAGTCTTGTATGGATAAAATCCATTTGCTGCAACCGCGAATTCACGGTGATGTATACCGAGTGTCGATAAGGAAGCTATTCAGAGCAACACTACGCGAACCCATTGTGATACCCGCGGTGGAGGGAATAGTGGGTTGGTTGGTCTACAACGGTCTGATAAGCCTTTACGGCTTCAGTTGGGGCCATGCTGCGCTGTTCGGCCTAATAGGCTATCTCGTGCAAGCGATTTTTTTTGAACCGTTGCGACGATCGGTGGCTAGGGTCAGCAAAGCTCAGTAAACGCGGCAGTGCGGCTGCTACGTATAGATCAGATATGGTGGTCGATGCCGATCACAGGAAAACATGCGAATGATTAAGAGACTGAACCGCACACGGCTGGCTTGCGTTTGCGATGGTTGAAAAGTCTCTCAGATAATTTTTCAAGCGTGCAAGAATAAGGTATTTGTATTTTGTGGCATGTAATCAGAGTTAATAATGATGAGTGTTTCTGGCACGAGAACAAGTGAGCGCTTAGAAGAATTCTTCTTTCTTAGAAAACTAAGCCAACCGACTAGAAGTCTTAAGGTTGGATCTGAAACTCATATTCAGGCTCACAAATTAACCCTTCAGTTAGCTGCAGAGCTGGTTGAACGCTTAGGCGGCAGACTACCTGCAAAGGTTGTTGTAAACGCGTTGGCTATGCTACTCTGCTGTGGACTGCCGCTTGCCCACGAAGAAGCCATGCGGTCTTTTTCGGACCCTTCTTTTGTGCGCTCACAGAGTGGTCTTCTACTTGTCGACGCAGTTTTTTTGACGCTACTGGTCGCTCATGCCGTCAACGCCAAACATAGGGGGCAACGTACCACGTAGGGGCGAACTGGTGATGGCCAAATACGTCTTGGTGTCGGACTCAACGCTTATGTTTGATTACCGTAATTTTCCCCTGCTCGATTTTTTGCCCTGCGCACCCAGCAGCAGTATCCCGCGTTCTTTATACTATTTTTTGAAAGGAGATGTACCCAGGCCTCTTAGAAACGGTCAGGCCCTATTGGCACCTTATCCACTACGTAAGCTGGAAGCCTCTCTGTTGAGTTGTTATTCGGAGAAGGAAGTGACCGTGCCGCATCCAGACTTCCTTGAGTCCTTTATAAGAGAAGACACGGAGGTGATAGGTGTATCCACGATGGACCCTTTGGGACTGGGGCCACTCACGATGTCGTATTCTGCGTTGTTTGGCTCAAATTCTTATCCTTGGGTTCGGAAAGAATGGGAGGCGCTGATTAGTCGGTTGAACACAGCTCGCAGGGGGACCAAGGCCAAAATACTTGTCGGAGGTCCAGGTGTATGGGAGTTCATGGTTTTCCCTGATGAATTGGAGCGGCTGGGAATCGACTTTGCGTATCAGGGGGAGGTGGACGACGTTGCGTGCATGCTTTTTGACCAAGTTTATCAGGGCAAACTAGACCCGAACGTATTCACTCAGGGTTTCATGAGTTTTGACGACAGGTTCAGAAGGTTTTACAGACCTCACGGACGCTTCGTATCAAGAAAGCCTTCTGGCAGAGCTTCCCCACGAGTGGAGGAGATAGCCAGCATAGTACACCCCGCTTGCAAAGGACTCAACGAGGTGATGAGAGGTTGTGGTATAGGCTGCGATTTCTGCGAAGTCACGCTGAGACCCCTACGCTACTATTCTCCTGAGCGCGTGGCTCAGGAAGTGGCTGTTAATGCGAAATACGGCGGCTTTACAAATGCTTGGCTACAAACCGATGAATTCTTTGCTTATCAACACGGACCTTTGTATACGCCCAATGTAGACGCCTTAGCTAGTCTACTGTCTGCTGTTATGTCTGTGAGGGGTGTTAGAAGCGCGAACCCTACGCATGGTAGGATATCTATTCCGGCGGCTTACCCGGAGCTCATCCAGAAGCTTTCGGGAATAGTACACGCGGGTCCGTCTAACTGGGTAGGCGTCCAAGTGGGCGTCGAGACGGGTAGTGATAGGTTGGCGAAGATTCATATGCCCAACAAAACCCTTCCGCTGCGGATAGGCTCGGACGGGGCTTGGCCCGACATTGTGTGGGAGGGGACGCGTAACTTTAACCGTTATTTTTGGCGCCCCGCGTTCACTGTTCAGGTTGGCCAAGAAGAGGAGGATCCGGAGGATAACTGGGACACCGTGGCGCTCATCAACAGGATGAGTAACTCGCAGGTGGACGGGAGGCCCTTCGAGTTCACTGTGACCCCGATGCAGCACGTGCCCCTCGGCGTGTTGAAAAGTCAGAGTTTCAGCTCGAACATGTTGGATGAGTCTCAGCTGGCGGTTTACTACGCGTCTTACAGACACCTGGCCAAGATGGCGGCTAGGGACTCTGTCAAGGATAGTAGCGGTAACCCCTTTGTGAGAATGGGTACCGCTGGCCTCATAAGGTTTGGCGGATGGGTCATGATGAAAGTGGTGGAGTCCATTTGCAGGAAGAGAGGCTTGGATATAGACAGAGTCAAACGCTACGGATTGACTGGAAGCACTCGGACCACATCATCGGTGTCAGTATGAAAATGAAGTGTTCAAAAAGATTATTCGCTGTCCGAAATGTGCCTTGTGCGGCAAGAAAAAGTGTAGACGTGATTCTGCTATCAAAGAATGCACCGCTCAAAATTGTTTTGAGTATCTGCACCAAAAGCGAAATTATCAACCCATTTGATCGAGGCGTGGCTCAATGAATATCGAAGGTCAAGACAGAATCAAGTTGAATGTCCGGGTTAAAGAAATCATGACCGTTGACCCTGTATCGATCGACGTGAATGCAACTTTGGAATATGCCGCGAAGGGTATGGAGAACTCGGGATGCGGTTGCGTACTTGCAGAGCACGGTGGAAAGATTGTGGGAATAATCACTGAAAGGGACATAGTGCGTCGAGTAGCCGCTAAGGGCCTTAGGCTGAGAACTACAAGGGTAAGAGCCGTCATGAGTTCCCCGCTAATCGTGATAGGACCCGATGCAACAATTGAGGAGGCGTTAAGGCTAATGGCAAACAGGCGTATTAGACGTCTACCAGTGGTAGAGGGAAATGAGCTAGAAGGTGTCGTTTCGCTTGTTGATATAGCAAGCGCACTAGCCGACAAGGCTGGGTTCCTTAGCGATTTCATACAGGCGTTTACAAGACAGAGTTCCGAGCATTATGAGTCATGGTACGCGTGAGCGACGCGCTCGCCGTGTCCACTTCGCCTCTACTTACTTTTGGTTCGCTGTATTGACCGAAAGGATCTGGAACAAAACGGTGTTTATTATGTCCGCGTTGCGGTGCGAGTGTCGCTGAATTTTGTTGTCCATAGCGTGTTGCAACGGCATGGGGGGCCAGCGTCGGTCCAGCCTCGCTGAGTCCGTTTCTTAAGATAGGGAAACAGAACAGGCGGTTCAACGTTTAAGGCGGCGTACGATTGATAGCGTACAGGAGCAACCCGCTGAAATCGTCGGGACACACTGCGATATGCGGACACGCGCGTATATATAGAATTGCAAACACCGATTCTTTGGCTTTATCGTGCTCCGTTTCTTTCTGAACTCGAATTTTTCTGGCTACGCTACCTTTCTTCGCCGAACACCTTGTCCACCAACAGCATCGCATCTTCGACAGTCATAACCTCTACGAACATTTGCGTGCCTGGCCCCAGCGAGGATTTCCAATCATCAAATTCTCGGCGACTGCCAAAGAATTTAAGGAAACGGCATACGGGTGAAGGCGTTTCGGCCGCACTGGGTAAGCTGTGCCAATAGCTGGGTTGCACAAACGAGACAAGCACCCTTCTATCCCTTGGGATTCTGATCACCGCTTCTTCGTTCCCCAAAAAAGTTTCTACCGTTATTGTCTCTTTCGTAAGAATGTGGTATATGATGGTGTCAAACGCACAATATACCTAGAAGACTTTTCCATCCTTTGTTTCCACAGTCACTTTGAAGTCTGTGGGCTCAGCACTTACAATTAGATTCAGCATCCTACGTTTGTCCGCAACAGCATCCAAGACATCCGCATGGTCTTTTGAGGTGCGCACTGTTCAGGTCACACATACTCTAGCATGCGATATATAGCGCCACGTGCTTATCCGCCGAAAAATGACACAATCAAATTTTCGCCCAGAAGACTTCCAAGCCTCAGGCGTCCCTCCGCGTCATTTTGTTTATTGAAAATCCGTGGGAAGCCGCCGATTGGCCTCCCTCATATCGGTGAATACCGCATAAACAAGCGTCATAGCATTTGTTGCCGCAACACGATTTCAGCTCTTGAGCCCAGCGTTTCCCGCAAACATTTTTCGTTAAATATACTCAAACAGGTTTTGGGGCCAATAGAATTGCTGCCTACTCGGAACTGTTATAGACCGGCTGAGTCAACTTTCTTGCCAAATAAAAATATAGGGTCACCATCAATATGGCAGCTACGAGGTTCAGGAAGAAGGGATGGGTGTATTCGGTTGAAAGCAGGGGAGTAAAGGTACTCAGTGGTCCGAGCACCAAGGAGCCCAGTGCCTAAGCGTAGTATCCCACACTGATGACTGTGGGAAATATGCTCACAAATTCTGCGGGGCGCGTGCCACCCACTTCACCCTGAGTTTTAAAGAGTTGTGCCGTGAGCGTGGCTTTAGAGGAGAACAGCTTGGATAGCAGAAAACAGAGAAACAGGAGTAACACGGCTAATACTAGTTCCAAGTGCCCGTTTGGAAACCATGTGATTCATTCAGAGTTGTATAGCCCCTCTATTCCAGCCTGGTTCCGGAATGTATTAGGGTTTGGAAATCCGGAAGATTCTGCGTGAGGAATCACAGTGAGTTAACAGCATCGTACCGTGGCAGAAGACGTGCGGAACCCAATAAGTGAACCTCGACATCCATCCGACCAGACGGTAGAGACGAGAAGATCGCGTCAGGAGCCCTGCGGGCATGGTCAACATCCCACTATTCGTCGCCGCTTGACATGCTTAGGGCCCGTCCACCGAGAGTCCGGGAGTCTTGGGCAGCCGAGCTTCTGATTCATCGGCGAGACGAAGGGGAGCTACTTTGCTGCAAGCGATTTCCTGCGTTTAAAAAAGTGAGCATTTCCCCGCGCCTTCTCTGTAGCCAGGCTGACTACTCCTCACAGCATGTCTGCTCCGATTGTCTCTTGTTTCGACGTCTATTCACGGAGTATACGGCGGCGCCTAAAACCAAGATACCCACAGCCGCGATGTCAGTTGTGGTTGTGCTGATAAGAACCGAAGCCGCGCTAGCGCCCACTACCAAGAGCAAGGGGAGACCGCAGCAAGCGAACACGAGCAGCAGGGCCGCAAGGTCTTTTTTTCTGTGTGTGTCAGAGCCTTCTCTACTGGTCATGGCGTTCTCCTGCCTCCGCGGTTTCTTCACTTGCGATATCCGAGCAGCAACCGCATCCGCCAGCGCTGTTTTCTGAGGCCGTGGAAGGCCTTGGTTCATTTACACCTTTATGAAGCTTATTCCCCCGACGAATTTTTGCTTTTGCCATTTTGTTTCACGGATTTAACAATGCCGTTGAAGCTTACCCACCCATTAGCATCTTTTTGGCACTTTCCGGAAGCATCTGGGCCAAACCCGCTCTTCTGTCCTGTGGGATCTGTTCCATCACCTTCCGCATCGAGGACACGTCTTTTGTTCTGCAGCCTTCGTGGCACTGTGGGATGGTTGAGCCGATTGCGTCGAACTCCGCCCTGACAATTTCTTTTGGCAACCCCGTAAGAGCCATCATGTGACCCTTTATCAATCGATTCCTTGAGTTTTCATCGAAGTCCTCAGCCAGAGATTCCAGCCGCGTGTAAGTGAGTTTGACGACCTTGTCCCGGTCAAGCTTGTGCACAGCAGCCACCATTGAGGCAATGCTCTGAGCCCTTTCGTTTTCGCCCATATCGATGAAAGTCATCAGTCTTGCTTTGACCATCTCTCTACGCTGGTTTTCCGGGACGTTCGCCAGCGTCTTAACCATCTCATCAAGCATCGAACTCATAGTTTCTTATACGCCGGCGTCCATGAATAGTTGACGCTTTAACTACCGTAAGATTTGTCGATAAAACACACCTTTTGTGAAAAGGGGTACGTTGGTCATCTTACAGCTGAGCCTCGCCGAGAGACTTACACGAGTGCTCCGCGTAAACGTGGGCACGGTCGCTTACAGCCGCATGTTACACCAATATATTCAAAATTCAACAAGCTGGTAAGAGTCGCCGTTTCCCAAGGCCGAAGACTAAAAGGCGAATCTCTCCTTAGCAGTCCCGGCGGTGTTCGGATGAGCGTTCGCCCTGCTCAGTGTTCGCGCCCGAAGAGACGATATCTTGATTCTGTTGTTGCCCACTATGTGCCGTCAATGGGGGTTGTTCATCTGCGTTGAGATTTGGCCTACCCCAACCTGTCAGAGGATATTCTGGGCAGCTTCAAAGAGACGAGTGTAGAGATGCGTAGAGCGCTACGCGATGGCGTTATCGTCTTTCGCTTTCTTTATCCACTACCGGACACCAAAGAGTTCACAGATGCTTTGAAATCCCGCCATAGACCACTTGAGGCGCAGGTTTCATTGAATTCTGCAAATATTAATTGTTATTTTCAGATTTATGTAATTCAAAAAAGACAGATGCTGTCTTTGGCCTACTTTTAGTACCTCAATATTTCTGTTTTTGTTTGAAATTACCTAATCCTCTTTCCGATGTTCCCCTCTCCTTGATGTCCTTGGGTCTCAACGACAGTATCCATTGCTTGAGCTGTTCTATGTTCTCATATTTCAGATAGTCTTCGTCTATTCCATCTCATTGATCCCCAATCCAGATTGTTAGATTCCTCTCCGATGTATCTAAGCTATCGGCTAAATGTGTTTTCTACGAGCGACATTATCAATATAATCGAATTTACCGTGAGCGAGTGGGGAGACCCACCAGCTTTAGCCGTGTGGAAGTACGTCACTGAGTTGCACGCGGCTTAACGGATTGCATGCCGATTCCGACCAGTTTCAGAGCCATCGACACGTTACCCAAGCAGCACGACCCCTGAGGATTTGCGACTTCGCACCGACAGTTCGCGTCCCTTACTTCGGCGCTGATTCTTGCTGTGACATCGGATTTGCCCTCCTTCAAGTATTCTTTTCTGATGGAGGAAATCGTATGGTGGAAACAGTAGCAGACGGGTACGTCGTCCCGCACTTTCTCTTTCTGCCACACCTTGACTCTAATATCTGGCTTTCTGAATACCAGGTGGTGTTCTGTATCATAGTAGACGACGTTGCAGTCTTCTGTGGGGCAAAAGAACATCTTGTTCTGTGGTAGATTCTCAACGTGCAGGTAAAACCTTGTTTCTTTGACCATCACCGCAACGGTTATCGGTTTAATCCGTCGACCTAAACGGAGACACGAGGGGCAGGCGGACCCTGTATGTCTTTCCTCTGTAGCGCAACATTCTTCGGGCATTTTTTCCACCCGACCAAAACACTCATTTGTCGATAAGCACCACTCTTTTGCCGATGAAACTAGAGCCCCGAACCTCTTTCGATTGGAAACCCGAAGCTTCAATCCGCTCAAGATGCAAATCGAACGGTAACCTTTACTGAGTCTGGCACACTCACTACAACGTCCGCTGTGCATGTCGACCCGCTCGCTTTGAAGAATGAGTGTGTTCCCCTAATGTTCCGCGGTCGCCTTGATTAGGGCCCGACGGGTAAGGGAGTAACGAAAGTGTATTTGAAGTCTGGTTGCAGCCGATACAAAAAGTGTTCGTCAACGCATATTGAAGTCGGGGTCTTCGGTATCCACCTTGGATGAACGGATTTTTCATGGGTGGAGTCTCTTTAGTGTGTTATAGGAGGCCGAGGATACGGGGATAGAACAAAAGAGTGGTAAAGCCCAACACAGTCAACACGCCGAGGTAAGCTCTGAAAAGCATCCTTGACCCCGCAGGTTTCCCAAACCGTTTTGCGGTAGCTACGCCGAGCACACCTCCAGCCACGGCCCACGCGGCCAGGTCGACTTGTAGAAAAGATGGACCGAGGCGTAGCAGGGCCACTACAGTGTTGGCCACTGCGGCGCTAAGAGTAGCCAGTGCGAGTTTCTCAAATCGAGCACTCTCGGCTTCCTTTTGCGGGGTTGTAAAGAGGTATGGTAGTCCAAAAGCAGTAGCAGACAAGACTACGAGAGAGGCGTAACGGCCTAGTGATACACACTGCGTGCTGGACTTGATTCTTCCGCGTAAGGCAAAGAGAAACACAAACAGCAGTGCAGCGGGGGAATAAAGTAAGACTCCTATTTTGCAACCGAATGACAACAGTAGCAGTGAACCACCACCCACTGGTAAGAAGATGGTGGCGACGGTGAGGCGATTACTCGCGGGACAGAGCAGGCTTCTTGTCCCACGCCGAATGTAGCCGCTCAGTGTAACTGTATCCACTAGCTGGGTGGCCACGATGGCGTAGAGTCCGAGAGGACTGGGAGGGACGAACAGTGGCACAATCAGAATAAGCGTGATGCACAGAAGAGGAGACCATTTGTACTCGGTGCGTGCACCAAAGTACGTAAAGGAGGCAGAGACTGGTGCGACGTACCAAAAGTGGAACCAGTAACCGGGATACATATTATTTGTCTCACCGTGACATCCATGGTTTGCGGTCTCCGAGGACTATGTTCAGCGTCGCCTCGATTTGCTGTCTATGGACAACGGCTTTTGTAGCGGTTCTTCAGTGTTGCATCATGGCGTAGTCCATTGCCCTCATCATTCTCAATCTGTCCTCGGCGGGTAGCTCAGCAAGCACACGCATTTGTGCATCCATCACCGAGCCTCTTTGCTCCTCGGGTAGCTTTCCCAACACGGACACCATTAGCTTAGCCGCCTTGGCTAGTTCACTGTCTGTCAGAGCGAGCAAACCGGTTAGGATTTTTCTGATCGCCGCGTTTTTCTCCGCAGAATCGAGTGATGGTAGAATTACAGCCATCATCTGTTGCATGATTCCGGTCTTCTGGTTTTGACGAGCCCATGCTCTGAGGGGAATCAATAGGATCAATCCCCACAGATAAAGACCCAGCCCTATCAGGCTGAGATACAGATTCGCTCCCAAGTTCAGTGGCCGCGGAAAGCCCCCGACCATCACCGCTATAAAGCCGTAGAAGTATGCAGACATGCCCACTACAAGGATCAGATCCTTGATAAGTGATTGCCTCACTGTTTCCTTGAAAAAGGGGTCGCCTACGCGCCTTTTGTACCACGATCTGAGTAGTATCACGAATATAGCCGCCGCCACCATGTCGATGGCGCCAAGTTCACTGCCGCGCAACACGTTCCGCGTAAACGGGACAGCTCCACCAAAAAAGTTGTGCGCCGAGAAAAGCATCAAAGAAACGCCCGCTATAAGGTAAAGCTCCCTGAGAAGCGTCGTCCCGAGCCCAGCTCCCCCATGGAGCATCCTTGTCAAGGTACTCCTCATTTTGATTAACCCTCTCAGCGGAATCAGCTGATACAGACCCAGAACTATAATAAAGAAAAACGCAAACCAGTCTCCGTGCGGAACATCGCCTGGCGGTGCATCTGAGAACATGAACTTCATACCTATGGCTAGAGCGGCGAGACCTCCTGCGAGAATCCTGTTGCTTCCGAGTATCAGGTCGGGCCTAAAGAACATTCGCAAAGGCTTACCATAGGCCTCCCTATGCGCGGTTTCCACCCCAAACAGTCCTATTACTACTGAGATGAGCAACACCAGCGCCAAATATTTCTCGAACGGGTCAGACATGGGAGTCGAGATTATCCAGAACACACACAAAGGAACGCCAGCCATGGAAGCAACGGACGCCAGAAACCATGGCGTCCTATAATCGGTGTACTTCAGCCCAAATTTACGCCCCACTGGCCACAGCATAATCGTCGTGGGTGAGAGCCAACCCGCTATCACAAGCGGTAAACCTGACGAATACGCCGCTGCGACTCCAGAGGCGACCACCCAGTACGCAACCAAAACCGGTAGGATATTCGTAGAAAACCCCGGAAACATGGGTAGCCGACCTGTGACCCCGCCGTTCGTCACTCTGACGTTTGAAGCTGCCACAGCCCCGCCAAGGTTTCTTTTATCAGACGGCACAGTGACCATGGGTGTTAGTCTTAACGGAGCCTAATGGACGTAATCGTTTAGCAGTAGAAAGATGCCGACGTCTCTATTTTCACTGACTAAAAATCACGTCGGTTCCTTTTCTTTGAACAACTGCGAGGTCGAGCAAAGCCTTTGCGGATCCATTGTTTCCTTTTTCAACCCGCCTCGGTCCGGACTGCTGAGCGTTCTGCAAGCAATTCCGCAACCACGTCTGAGCCATCAAGATTTTGTCTCCGGCCCTGCGGTCACCCGCTTGCTGTGGTGTCTCGATAAAATTTTTGCTGCGGTCATTGGGTGGAGTCGATAGTCGGAGATATGCCGCGGTTTCGACTCTAGTTTCCATATTTGACCTCTGGTCTACAGCATAGTCACGTACATTCAGCATCCCAATCGCATTCGAGCGCTCGTAGATTTCTGCTTCGCCACGATATGTCTGTGGACCCACTTTTCTTGGGCCTACTTTGCTTAGTCGTGGCGTCGCGCTAGAGAGACAGAAGTACCGGGCAGAAGCCGCGCCTAACCTGGACCGCGGGTACACAGTAAGAATACTTTTCGGACATCGCGCAAGTTTTCCCGCCTCTTCCCAGGTTCATCGAGATAAGGCGCAGCACTGGCACTAATGCAGATGCCAAGCCGTTATGCATGAATGAATAGCTGAACTCTGCTTCTTTGTGATGGACGCGTCCAGAGACCCGTTGCATTCGGTGTGCCCAGTCGCATGGCCCGGGTATCTTGTTTGCTATGCGTTTGTACACGCTCTCCAAAAGCGTTAACTGATGTCAGGTCGTCATCCAGTCGGGGACATAGTGAAATCTTTTTTTGAACTCCGACTTGAGGAACCGCAGAATAAAGTGGTCTAGGGCATGGACGCCGAGTATGGTTGCGAATCTGCTGAAGAAGTCGAAGTTCTGGGTGGCGAGCCAAATTGTGTCCCCAAATTCCTTTGCGTTGTGTTTCCACGCCGTATAGTACAGCCGCCAGTGATGCTCGTTCATTTTGTCGTAGTCCATGGTTCTGTGCGGTTTGTAGTAGTCCACGTAAAGCAGGGGAGCGACTATGCCCCTCATATTATCAAACCTTGAAAGGCGCTCTATGAACTCTGTTGTCATGTCGACTTCATCGTCTTCTTCGTCGGGGTGGCCCACAACAAGAGTTATCGCGGGATAGTAGTGATTCCTGTTCATTATTTTTATAGCCTCCCTCACGGTTTCTGGGTACTCTTCTGGCGAAAACGGCTTTACCTTGTATGGCATGAACTTCTTGACCATTCGGGGAGAAACCCACTCCAATCCGGGCTGCACACCCATCCAGTCGCGATGCAAACCGTTTATTTCGCTCAGTCTATGTATGAGTTCGGGCGCTGCGCGCACACCTGCGAATGTCCAGTGGGTGCAGCCTATTCTACTGGCTCCCGCCTTCTTGAGAGCCGTGAAAAGATCTATTATCGCGTCCTGATTGGGCACCTTATCCTTATTGTCGCATCCGTACAACGTGAGCTCTTCCGAGAGAAGCCAGACATCTCGGTGTTCCATGTGGATGTTCACGCTGGCCTCTCTAACAATTCTTTCAACTGGAAAGTCGCGCTTCGTTCTCAGGTTGGGCGCACAGAAATCGCATCCTCTCCCGCAGCCACGCATTATCTCGACGGAGCCCGTGAGAGTGGCCCGCCGGATTTCGGGTATGTCTTCGAAATCCCTGATTGAGTTGGTCAGGCAATGTATGACTTCTGGTGCGTCGCCGTTTTCTACGTTTTCGAATATGCTTGGTGCTAAGACGTCGGCTTCTCCTTCCACGACATGGTCGACGCCCAGTTCTTCTTTCACCCAGGGGTCTATACTTGCCTTCAACCTTGTGAACGAACCGTTCACTGCTGTTTTGAAACGCGAGGCTTTAGCGGCGATGGGTGTTCCCTGTGCACGCAGATAGTCTGTGAAAGGGCCCAGAAGCTGCCAAGAGCCGGGTCCTCCAACCACGACTTTAAAGTTGAACCGCTTCTTTAGTTGCTTCAGCTGCCTCATAAGGGTCATAAACCACTTTCGATTCCAGTTGTCTGTACGCCAGCTAATGGCTGTGTCCACGGTGCCAATGCCCAAGGGGCTCATCTCTGTTAAACCCACTATCTTCGTATTCTCATCGATCGCCCCTTCTATCTCAAACGGGTGCTGGGCTACAACCGAACTCAAACCCAGCGTTTTTTCAAGTGCGCCTTCGACGCGTCTCAATCCTACGGGGGCAAGCTTCAAAACGCCCGTTCTCCTTTCGTAAGTATCCCTGGTAGGGCAGATCATGCTGTACACGGGTTCGGGCGAAACCTTCGCGGGTCCGCAGGATAGGAACCCATAAAGAAAGTTTCCCCTGTAGTTGGATAACTGCGAGCGGTCGGCGCTTAAGACGTATTTAAAAACCATAATCTGCTCTCCTTTATCTATACTTATCTTATAGCTAGAAATATCCCTGATGATTTCGAAATCGAAAAGGCATCGTAAATATTTTTTTCCTAAACGAAATGGGATAATGGCAGGACAAGCCTATGCAGAATTCGAGGCGCTGTAACTGGTCGAGGACCAGGCGTAGGCAACCGCTCATCCACGTCGGCGGCGTGGTCAGCGTAACCGTATCAGGGGCGCGTAGCTGGTTCTCCGTGATTCTTGGTAATTTTGTGTCCCGCTTGTTTCGGGTATGAGAATGCGTTTCGGCCCCGGCCCGCCATATGGCTGAGTGGGCTGGTTTCCGTCTTCGAAGACTTCAGCAACACGCAGCGTACCAAGACTGTTCTTGCTCCAGATAATCTCCAACGTATTGTCTCAAATAGAATTCTCTGTTGCCATCGAATTTTCGTACGCACATCGGGCATTTGCAGAAGAGCAGCTCAGTTCCTTCTGTGTCAAGCTTTACACCTTCCGTCACATCCTTTTCACCCAAACATACGGGGCAAACAAACATGCGTTCGAGTCTTTGAATGTGGGTGGCTGGGTCATCAAGGAACGACGACAGGCAGTCACGGCAGCAAAAGTAGTAATCTTTTGAATCGTACACGAAGTATACAGCCTTTTCACGGACGATACCCAGTCTGATTAGCGAGCAACCACAACCGGGGCAGATAGGTGTGTACACCGTTAAGCCACTCCTTTCGGAATGTCACGGGCGTTCTCTAAAATGGTGACCCACACCCAGCGAACCTAGCCGTAGCGCGGTCGCCTTCTTTACGGGGCGTTGCCGTTATTTCGTGGAATAAACCAACTTTTTGGTTGCTGAACAACATATGGATCCAACACTTCTGAATGTTACCGGTAAAGGGCTCGGCGATCCATGTGTGACTGGTTGACTTTGGCCTACGGAAGTTTTCTTGGTTAGAGGCGGTTGATTCTGGGCGACTTTTCCGTCTTTCCGTGCTGTCGACAAGCGATACCGGTAGGGGCTTCGAACACTGGGATTTTCAAGGCGGAGGCGCTTAAACCGGTTTTTCGGACGCTTAGAATTCGGCACGCTTGTACCCTGCTTATCCTACATTTCTGCTCGCTGGTTCATCGAGCGAAAGAAACTGTAAGAACAGGGGTTGGCCAACGAAAAATTGTGTGGGGGCATTGATGGTGTACACAAAACACTGAGAGGGACTAACGCCCAAGAATCGAAGTACCGGTCATTTTTAGGATGGACCACCTCCTCAAAACAGCAGAATAGTTTGCAAACAGTTCTTGCTAGAAATTCCTTGCCAACGAACGGTGGCTTAAGGTAAGGTGTGCCCGTCGGATGTTGAACAGGAAAGAAGGGTTGTTATGCTTTCATCGAACGGAAGAATGAGTTGCTATGCTTTCATTTCTTAAAAGGACAGGCTGATATTTTAAGGCACGAAGACAGTGCCGGTGGTCACAGACGACGAAGAATTCGTACGACGTACTGATTTTAGGAAGAGGTGCGGCCGCGTTCGCCGCGGCTATCAGGCTTAGCGAATTGAGCAAAGGCAAGGCGGAGGTAGCCATGGTTGGAACGGGGCCGATAGGCGGAACATGTGTCAACGTGGGATGTGTTCCATCCAAATATCTCCTCGAAGCCTCTCATAGGTACTATTATCCTCAACACAAGCTTTTCCGTGGCGTGGGTGTAGCTAGACCAGAGCTCAACTTTCCCGAGTTGATGGACGGCGTCGCGGACTTGGTTTCGGAGCTTCGAACTGAAAAGTACAGCAAAGTTCTGAGTTATTATCCCAACATAACGGTTTTAGAGGGTAAAGCGCAGTTCGATTCTTCGAGTGCCGTCACCATTTCCAACGGTGAGGTGGAACAGCTCTCTGCCAAAAATGTGCTGATAGCCGTGGGTTCTAGGCCATCAGCTCCACCAATCGAAGGACTGGCTGACACCGAGTACATTACGAGTGATACAGTATGGAATATGAAGGAGAAGCCCGGAAGCATGGCAGTGATAGGCGGCGGTGCAATAGGTCTCGAATTGGGGCAGGCGTTCTCCCACTTGGGCGTCGATGTTCACTTGGTGGAAGCCATGCCCAGCATACTGCCCACCGCTGAACCAGAAGTGTCCAGTGCGCTGATGGGCAGACTTGAGTCTCAAGGTGTCAAATTCTACGTTAAGGCTAGGATTAGCAGCGTGAGCCGCGCCCGTGGAGCCAAGGTTCTCGACGTGGTCACACCCCAAGGCAAGACAAGGCTTGAGGTTGACGAAATACTTGTGGCCACCGGGAGAAGACCGAACACAGATGAACTGGAACTCGGAAAGGCGGGGATCAACACTGACAGGAAGGGTTTCATTGTCGTGGACTCCGGAATGCGAACCACTGGTCGGTCAGTATACGCTGCGGGGGACTGTGTGTCCAAGAGGCTCATGCTTGAGACTCTGGCCGCTAGGGAAGGTGTTGTAGCAGCCGCTAACATCCTGGGCGGCCAAGAACGGGTTGACTACACGTCGGCGCCGTGGGCTGTGTTCACAAATCCTCAAGTGGCTTCGGTGGGTATGACTGAAGAAGAGGTGATGGCCAAGACCAATGCGTGTTCGTGTCGAATAGTGGGTTTAGATAAAGTGGCCAAGGCTCAAATACTCGGAGAAGACGAAGGCTTGGTGAAACTTGTTCTCGACCCCCACACCGGCAAAGTGGTGGGCGCCCACGCGTTATCTCCCAATGCCACGGAGTACATAGTTGAAGCGGCTCTGGCTATCAAGCACGGTTCGACCTACAAAGAAATTGTTGAAACAACGCATGTTTTCCCCACGCTTTCAGAAGCACTGAAACTGGCCGCTCAGGCTTTTGTTAGAAGCGTGGACAGGATGAGCTGCTGTGTCGAGTAACGTTGGAGATGAAAACAGCAAATACTTTGCATTCATCGAACCGGTCTACTATCCGCAATTTCAGAGCCATCCAACGAGGTTTGGCCTGAATGAGCATTTACTCAACCGGTTTCGCGTGCTTCGGTATTCGACACTGAGTGCGGTTTGGATGCTCGAAGCTTCTCAGGGAGAAGCGCTCAATTTGTCTCGAAACACCTTTTGTCCTCGGTTCCCTGAAGGTTTTCTGAGATACAGGCGAGTCGCTGAAAGCCCACGAAGCGAAGGTGGTTCTGCGCAGCACTTTTTTACGTTCTTACCACGTGTCCACGAGTTTCGGGGGGACCCATACGAATGCGTCGTGGGCCAACCAAATACGCGCTTTCAGAGTTTGAGAGAAACTCAAAAATACGCTCGCTCCAAACTGTCTTTGGGTGGTGACTTTTTACGCAAAATTGGGCAGGGGAAACCTAGCATATGTCTTATCGAATAGATTCAGTGGATGCACAGATCATCGAGTTACTCCAACAAGACGGAAGAATGATGTATAAAGACATCGCTGACAGAGTGGGGGTGAGCCTACCCACTGTTCGGGCTAGGCTGAGAAATTTGATCAAGCTGGGACTCATTAAAAAGTTTACAGTGGTTGTTGACTCTGAAAAAATTATGGGTAGGGTCAAGGCCTTTGTGCTGGCGGATGTGGATGTTGAAAACACCGACCAATTCAAAGAGAACCTCGAAAAAGTCGAAGAAATCCGAGCTGCTTCTTTTGTGGCGGGAAGCAAAAGCGTTATGCTTGAGGTAGACATAGAGGACATGGAACACCTAAACACCCTTATGTTCAAGCTAAGCAAGGGGTTCGGGCTCAGTGGTTTTTCCGTCTACGTTTCCACTAAGGTTCTCAAAGAAGAATACGGAAGCCGAGTCAAACCCGACACCCCATTACAGTTCAGGTGTAGATTCTGCGACTGCGTAATATACGGTAAGCCACTTATCAGGCACTACTATGGGGGCAAATATTACTTTTCGGGAGAAGAGTGCGCGTCGGCCTTCAAAGAAAGGCTGGATCAAAGGTACGGCGCAAAAGAAAGTCATGGGAGAGTCCTTAAGGCGGCTGAAGCTAAGAAAGAAAACGCTTCGGATGTGCCCAAATAGATTTGGCGCTCAGGTTTTAAGCACCGGCTCCAATAGGGTGGGCATTTTTTATCGCTGGGCAAGGGGTTGGCCGCGGTCACCCGGGAAATGGCGCTTGACTCTTATTTATGGACGTTCCGCGGAGGGCACAGACGCTTCGTGGTTACTCCCTTCTTTCTTCAAGCGGCCTCTGACATTGTTACTGCACGGTTTTTGCCAGCCTCACGTTTGTATGGACGTGCAGCGAAACACGGCGGTCGTAGCCATCTTAATCAAGTCGAGCGAAAACCCATACTGCTGATTCAGTGGGGGATGGGTTCGCTTAGATGTCCATCTGAGCTACGCTGAATGGGGCGGGTCCGGCCAGATCGGATGAGTGCGGCCTGAACGATCAAAAGCGGGATAAGGCTTGAGGGTCGAAGTGGGAGAGAGTTCCAGAGAGCAGAGAGCCAAACGGGCCACGCATTACATCCCCAACGGCAGAGGCTGTTTCCAATACCAGCTCAGAACCCCGTAGCATGAAAACCGTGCACGCAGATCTCGAGGAGTCGGGAATCATGTACCTTTCAAAGGCAGGAGGGTGTCAGGCTCTGTCTGTAATTGTCGGCGGCGTGGTCTTCTGGGCCTTTGGTGGTGCAGAGGATTCTCTTTGAGGCATTGTTCCTCGATTGCGTCGCATGAATACTTGGGTGAGTCTGCAGGTCCAAAGAGCCACAATTCGGGGGGTGGGAGGCGAATCGTCTTGAAGTGATGCTCATCAATTAGTAAAATTCGCAGCCCCGCGTGGCTAGTTAAAGCGGCTTGCGCGTTATGCAGCGTTCACGTCTGCGGTCACACGGAGAGCTGAAGTGCGATGCGACCGTTTTCTCCAATCGTTATGCATGGACGTGGTTGACCGCTAACTTTTAGAAGTGTTATTTTTTACTTCTAGAATTGGAAGGGCGGTGTTCTCTACTTTGCTTTACTCGATGAAAGGGTTTGACGGAACGTCTTTCAACGGTTTAGCATGAGTCTTTATATCCAAAGCGAAGTAACAAATCCGGATTATTTGAGTTCGAAGGAACGCTTGAGAATGGAGACAATGACGACTCTTGCTCGTATGCTCGGAGATAAGAAATATCTGGCCATGTATTTGGCGTTGGCCACCTCGGTAACCGTCTTGTATATCTTTTTGTTGCCAACGCTTCCGTTCGGTGCCTTCGTGCCGCAGGCGGTCAGGTTCATAACGCCTCCTCAGCTGGTTTTCGCCTTCGCGTTCGGCTGGCTGCTCGGACTGTTGGTAACAGCGAATGTGTATGCACGCAAAGTTGGTGCCAAGATGAACAAAGTGGCTCCCATCACGTCTGTGATAAGCAGCGCCGTGAACGTGTTATGCTGTACTCCCGTCATCCCGATCGCGTTGGCCATAATAAGCGGCACAGTGCCTGTCGCGGCGGGTTTGTCCCCGTCTGTCCAATTCTTTTTCGAGAGGTACTATTTCGTATTCTACGTCTTCTCGGTGGCGACGCTGGTTTACGCTGTGCACAGGATGCTTTCTAACCTGGCTTGCTGCGAGCCCCCATTTTTGGCACGGCGGAGTCAAGATGCCTAAGTGGACCAAACGCAAACTGGAGGAGCGGATGCAAAGGAAGCGGAGAAAACGCAACCGAGCCATTGTGGGTACCATCGTGGCAGTTGCCACGATAATTGCCTTGGGCACCATTTACGTGCATTTTAGCCAAATGTCTCCTAGCTTTGTTGCCAGCAGCGATGGCACACCTTTCACCAACTTTCAGGTCACTTTGGTTAATGGTACCTCACTGAGTCTAAGCGAACTCAGGGGACGCCCATTTATACTTTGGTTCTTTACCACGTGGTGCTCCTCTTGTATCGAGTCTCAGCAACTCTTGGCTTCGCAATATTACTCCGCGCTGAGGGCACACGGTATAATAATCGTCGCAGTGGAAAACTACGATGACTTCGGCGAACAGGGTCCGACCGTGACTCAATTCGCCCACCAGTATGGGGGTCTAGACCAGCCTGGGTGGCTGATCGGCACGGCGCCCGAATGGGTTACACAGAAGTATAATCCATCAGAATATCTAGACATATTCTACTTGGTGAACGCGAATCAAAGAATTGTTGGTGAAAACCAGGGCCTGGGTGCCTATCTGGGCTCAATATTGCAGGACTTCAGTGCGACGCCCCAATCCACCTTACAGTCGCAGTCAAATCTCACCTCGTACATCGGCGCTGAAGTCCCCCAAACGGTGTACTCAACTTTGGTGAGCGCATCGAAGCCGTACTACGCCCCCAGTGAGAATACGTACAAAGTCTTGAGCCCGTACAGCGGATTGCCGTGGTCCATTGGCGGAAAACCCCTGATAGTCTACGTGGGTGCCGAGTATTGCCCTTACTGCGCCGCAGCGCGATGGCCTCTCATAGTGGCGCTTCTGCGTTTTGGAAACTTTACTGGGCTACAGTATATGCTTTCTTCTTCCACCGATGTCTACGCTGACACGCCCACCTTTACTTTCGTGAACGCCAATTATTCCAGTCCTTATTTGGTCTTTAAGTCATACGAGTACGAAAACAGAGAGTATCAGCCGTTGCAAAGCGTGCCCACGAACTATTCTCAGGTTTGGAATCAGGTGGCGAACGGCGGAATACCCTTCGTAGACTTCGCGAACAAAGTTGTGATGTCGGGGGCTCCCTATGACCCCGCTCTACTCGACGAGTACAACTGGACACAGATCATCGAATACATACACACCAACACAAGTGTGGGAACCCAAATTGAGGCATCAGCGAACATGATAACTTCTGCGATATGCTCCGTTGACGGCGGAAGACCGGTTTCGGTGTGCGATTCCTTCACCATAAAGGGTATGCAAGGCGTGGGTTCTTCAGCCGATTTGTTCGTCACTGAACTTCAAACGCCATGGATCATATGGTTCGTCCAGTTGGCGGTCGCAGACTGTGCACGAGAGAAAGATATCTATAACAGTAGTTTTCAGTGACTTCAAGACGCTTTCAGATCTGTGGAAATAGTTAGGAACACTATTACTGCCTGCGGCGTAATGTGTAATGGTGTTTACGTTTGTCCATTTCACGGTGCAACAATGGCTGCACATTGTACAAAATCGTGAAGAACGCTTTCAACAGAAAAACGGCGATTTGGGGGTAACGTGGACGAGTGGGTGTTTTTGGGCGCGAGTTGCCAAGCGTTTCTCGGATAAAACGCCAAAGCTTGGTGTTGCGGATTCCGTGTCAATTTAATTCAACGTCTTGTCGGTAAGTCTCCTCTCCCCACTTAAAGTAAGAAGGAGATTGATTTGAGGCAAATAGGACTATTCTCCCATATTTATGGTGTGAGCTGAGCGCGCGGTCGGACACTATTCAGTTAAAAAGTGTTGTTTGGAAAATGCGTGGCGTCGTATTTGCGGGTACAAGGCGAACCGTTTAACCAGGTCTTGAATAGTATCGCAATACAGAGTTGTCCATGGATTTACAGAATTGGAATCAACTAAGAACGATTTATACGCTAAGCGCTGCCACGAGGACTCTTGGATCTGAACCCTATTATGTCGCATTCCTCATTTAGACATATTAGTACGCTGGACCCGTCTCGCATATAGCTGCCCAATTCCTGTGTATCGCCCCCGCACAAAGGACATTTGGGCAGCTCAGAGGGCACCAATCGTTTGAATTTACTGAAGGTCGATTCATCCATTTTAAGAATTGTTGTCTTATCGACTGGCCCAGGTTTATCCTCCTTTTTATTCACGGATACTTTATAACCTCTACAGCTAGTTAATCTCTTTCCTTTCATAGGCTGCAAATTTAAGCTCTCTATGGTTAGAGTTAGCATAATTTTTGAAAGAATTTTCTATGGATATAAGCGCCGAAACGCTAGTGGATGAGGCACATCACTCCGGCCGCAAGGTGGCCACACACACCGTTGGGCCAGAATCCATGAAGTATGCGGTGGAAGCAAGAGTCGACTCGCTCGAGCATCGGGGTGGGCCCACCAAGAAATTAGCCGCAGAATTGATGCGGAACATATACTATTCCCAATCCTCAGCATCTTTACCGAGCCACAGGAATTCTGGAGATATGTTTCAACCCCCAGCTAGAAGTTCCAGTATATGTGTGCCAACACCTAACGGGGTATGTAGATAGCGATAAACCGCTCACTAAAAGACGTTCGCGTCTCAGATTTCGGTGGCAGGCCCAACTCCGAGCGTGGGAAGAGCCGCAAGAAAATAATCAACCAAATTAAAACTTAGAGGTAACGTTGAGGCGTCGCGCGCCGCAACTGTCAACACGGTCGACTGAGTGGGCTTGGGACGGGTTGGAAAAGTCAAAGACAGCCTCCAAGTGTACCGGAATTCTGAAAGATAGGGTTTCAGTGTTACTTGTTAGCGGAGAGGCACTGATTTACAGGGGTGGCCCTACGAGCGGTCCTCATGAGCTATTGATCTTCAGATTCGAAGGCATAAATATCAGGTATGGATAAGCAGATCGCATCCATCAGCATTAATGTGGCTTGACCCGGTCAGAAAGCCAGTGAGGTGAACGTTTTAACGTTGTTCCACCGAGAGCGCTCTACAAAGGCCTGATTGATAAACGTTATACAGGTAAACACGTGCCAGAGAACATAGCTAGGTACATTACGGTGTCAGCGAAGGTACCAGTGGATTTTAAAGAGAAGCTGAAAAGGTATGACATTCCAGTTGATTCCTTAATCAGGGAGACAATGGAAATGGAGGTAAGAAGAAGAGAGCTTGAAGAAGTTGACGAAGACATGCAGCAGATTTCTGAAAAGCTCAGAAAGATAAGTGACGAAGAGTTTGCGAGAATCATCAGGGAAGCAAGATACTTACGTGCAGCTGCCTGTCGAGCGCGTTCATATTCGACTTCTGAGCCTTCTGGACATAGAGTCAGAGACCCTACGTGTTTCCGATAATCAAACTCGGATACCGCCGCTCCATTTCGGAGGTGAAGCTGGCGATTCTGCAGGCGATACACAAGTCAGGTGACAGCCTAGAAAGCTTAGAGGAACTCGTGGATGTCACGGGGTTCAACTAGGGCCAGCTCAGCCACCACATGAACGGTGGACCAGACAGCAAGGGTCCCGTTTCCAAATATCCGGAATTGGAGAAACCTGCCATATATTGTTGAGCCGGCACAAGTGCGGTAGGACGGTGATGTAGGTCTCTGAAGCGCCTTTCTCACATGTGCATGCCGATTGACCGCGATAATATATAACCTCCATGTCATAGGCCACTTATGGACGAGAACAAGGTCTTTACATCCGACAAAATGGCGAGTAGCTCGCCGTGGTTCGTGTTCGTGCTCGATGCAGATGGCGTGTTCGATGCGCCCATGCAGAAGATCTGGAGGTTACACGATAGCCCAGAACACGTCCACCCGAGCGTGCCTGATGTGAAGTTCGAAAAGGCTGATGATGGCAGTGTGACTTACATATCCGGTACTCTTCTGATGCCGAATGGAGCAAGAGTCAAGAATGGGATTAGGCTCACCGCCTTCCCACCACTCGGATTCTCCATGGAGTGGATTGAAGGGCTGTTTGCAGGATCAAAGGAGTTTTCCTATTATGTCCCGCAAGGTGAAAAGACCGGTGTAGTCTCGGTCGGGGAATGGACATCCTCACTCATACCAAGAGAGCAAGTTAAACAGACCGTGCTCAAGTTTCTGGATACGGTCTACACGGAAGATCAGGCTAATCTTGCAAGGATGAGGTGAACCAGAGTGGGGGAAGGAGTTCGGCCGCCAGATACCCTCCATGCGATGGTCTTCCTGCAGATCTTTATGGCATTCGTCCAGTTCATGCTGGCTCCGTGGTATCTGCTTGTAACGTTTGACCCGGCGTCGATTTCAGAGTATATGCCAAACGAACAGGCTCCGTCCGCGCTACTTATAGTTCGCTTTATCGCCGCCGCGCTGGTATGGGTTCCGATAATCTACCTCTCATGGAAGCGGAAGGGCCCTGGGGCGCTGGCTTCCCTCGTATATTCCGTGGCCCTGCTTGTGATCGTGCCCTTGGCTATCATGAGTGGCAGCGGCCGGCCAGATTTCAGCGATCTTATCATTTTTCCACTCGATATTTCCCTTGTGATGCTAAGCGCCTTTGAAGTATGGAAGATGAGCGGCCGTGGACGACGAGCTATAGCAAGCGGGAACTGAGCGCATTTTTGAGCGGTTTAGGCCGGGGCCACGTGACAACCGGTTACCATCATGCCTTGGACTAACCAAATTTATAGGGGATTGGCTATATCATAGCCCATGTGGACTCGATCGACATAGCTATACTATGGGACCTTGGCTTCGACCGCCAGATACCCAATCGTCTGGGCGACAGGCGCCCCGCCGTGACCAAGATTGCTACTGAGCTTGGGCTGGACAGGAGGACTGTGAGATCCCGTATACGCAGGCTGGAGAGCGAGGGCTTCATAAAGTACTATCAGGTTTACCCGAATCTTGAGGCCGCGGGCTTGCGTGCCTCCTCGTATCTGCTTCGGTTTCAAGATTATGTATCCAAGAACGAGGCGCTTGAAAGGCTGAAGAGCCTCGATCAAGTTTTACGGGTTGACGTATGCCTGAACTCACTAAGGGCCACCGTGGCTTATACCTCACAGGAACAGCTTGAGGCGTTGGTGCATTCGATTGAGTCCCTGACCGGCTCTCGTCCGGTGAAGCTGTACGATTTTCAAATGCCACGGGTAAGCACAAAGCTCGACCTGACCGACTGGCGGATCATGGCTTCGCTGAGGTATGACGCCCTGAAGTCGCCAGCCAAAATAGGTAAGGAACTGGGCCTAACCACCCGCGCCGTAAACTACCGTCTGAGCAGGCTCATATCCGCCCGTGCCTGCTTGGTTGCTCCTGTGTTCGATATGAGGGAGTTTGCGGGCACCGTTATCTACGGGCTTATGCTTCAGATGGACTGCAGTACGATCCAGACTACGGTGAACAGCCTCAAAGAGGCCTTCGGAAGGGCCAGCTTCTGCCACATAGTGAACCCGAACGGGAACGCCATGTTTATGATGTTCACTGACAGGATAGCGGAAATGGAGGAGAACTATTTTAAGGCTAGAGACATGCAAGGAGTAAAGAAGGTCTTCGTTGACGTCATAACTGGAACCCATGATTGCTCTAGGCAAATGGACCAATTGATAAGGGAAAAAATATCAGAGAAATCCAAGATGCGAGGAAATAGCTTCATAACCGCAGTACCTAAGTGAGCTACTCTACAGCTGAAGCATTGGAGCCTGCCGCAAGCACCTGCTTGGTTTCCCTGAGTGCCTCAACGCGGTTTTCGAATGCGCCGTTGAACTCGAGTTTTTCTCCGAGCCTGGTCAACCCGTGCTTGGAGCTGGGGAAGTAGGTGTTCACCACGAGGAAGTTGGAATACTCAATGGTGACCGCTCGGCCTTCGCTGTCGAACAGCTCAGCCCCCATCCTGCATGACACAGAAAGCGGCGTGTCCTTGAAAGCGTAAGCGTCCCCGAGTACTCTTTTCTCTTCGCCGCATTCAAGAAGCAGGTACAGTTGAGCGTGGAAAGTTCAAGAGGAAGCGCGTCCGCCTTTGTTTCCTGCGGAAGAACCGCGCCGTACTCCCGACTCTGCAAGGTGGAGGTAGGCCGGGTTTTCAATGCGCTTCTCAAACCATTCACGTTCCAGTTGGACTACTGCACAATCATCTAATCAGTTGACATGGTCGAAGGGCGCTCCCTCCTTGGAATAGGAGGCGGGGACGCAACGATCCTATCCGCGATGCGGAAAGCCAACATTAAGACGATAATACCCCCTGACTACAAACACTTAACTATAGGATTGTAATCCTTAGGGCCATATTCCTAAGGTTTGTGAACCGACAAGATGAGCTGAAATCACTTAAAGAGTTCGCCTCACAGGAATGAGCCGGGATCGCCGTGGTTTACGGTAGGAGACGCGTGGGCAAAACCCGCTTACTTTTGGAGTTCCTAAAGGCGAGGGAAGGTGTTTACGTTTTTGTACCGAGGGGTGGACAAGCCTCCCTCTTGAGAGGCTTCTCGAAGGGTTTGGGTGCAACTCTTCCCGCGGGGGCTGTCTTCCGCGACCTAGAATCCGTATTTCAGTACTTCTCCGAAATCTTTGGGCAAGGTAAAATAATTGTCCTCGACGAGTTCCAGAATCTGTCTGAAATGCGGGGCGCAGTTTCGCTTTTACAGCATTAGTGGGATGAAAGATTCTCAAAAACCAATGCTAAACTGGTTCTCACAGGTTCATCTACATGTATGATTGAAAGGGTCTCACTGAGGGGGGACGCACCCCTCTATGGCCGTAAGAGCCTCACGCTCGAAGTGAGCCCGCTCTAGCCGCAAGCGCTTGCGGAATGGTTCCCCAGCAAGGAACCTGAGGAATTGATGGCGACCTACGGTATCTTCGGAGGCACACCAGCCTACCTTGAGCGCGTGGAGGAATCGCTAAGCGCCGTAGAAAACGCTCAAAGACTGATTCTAAGTAAGGAGGGTGCGCTCTACGACGAGCCCGAGTTCCTTCTTATGCAGGAGGTGAGAAGTCTTGGCGCCTACATGGATATTATGGGTGCGGCCTCAGCGGGTCGGCAGAGTGTAAGCGAGATAGCAGACTATACTAAGATCCCGCGAGAAAACCTGCCGAAGTACATCTCGTCGCTGACGACCATGAGGCTGTTGACCAGGGAGGTCACGCAGCCAAGGGGGAAGGTGAGCTATGTGCTCGCGGATCCGTTTCTGCATTTCTGGTTCCGATTTGTTTGGGCAAACAGAAATCTTCTGGAGGCGGGTCTTAACCGTGTGGTCTGGGAGCAGCTTGAGCAGGAACTAGGCGCGCACCTAGGAAGAGTGTTTGAGAAAGTGGCACTGGGTTACATCATAAAGCTGATAGCCAGAGGCAGACTCAGGCTCAGTCCCAGCTACGTAGGGCGGTGGGTCGACAAAGACACCGAAATAGACATTGTTGCTACAACCAGACAAGAAAAGCTCGCTTACGCTCTCGAAGTAAAGTGGAGCACGCTAACTCTCAGAGAAGCCCAAACCTTGCTGGATAAACTCAAGAACAAAGTGCTCAACATAAGAGCAAAGGAAAAGATTTACGGCCCCATGGCAAAAAGCATAGAGCAGAAGAAGCAGCTCCTTGACTCAGGCTACCTAGTATATACGCCAGAAGACATCTTCCGGTAGACGATAAAGCCAAATGAGGCCGATAGAATCAGGAGACTATGAAAGAAAACACGAAGGAATGATGGAAACTCCACAAGGGATCTGGCCTTGGGTCCATGAGAAACCTGAAAACTGATCCTGAATTCTCGCCTAATTTGAGCTGCAGAGGTGCGAGTATACGAGCCCAGAGGACTCTGGGTTTTATAGTCGTTTTACGCATTGAATAAGGTTCATCCAAGGAGAAGATATAGTAATGGTAATTGTAAAAGTATGATTATGTGCTTAGTGAGGCGAGGTCTTCGTTCCAAACTCTATTGACTATCGAAGAGATGGTCTCGGGAATAGGAGAAAACCGTTTTTTTGCCTGCTGTAGAACAAAGAACCGAGATCCTAGAAGCCTAGGCAATCGAAGAGCAGACCTATCTCTGAACCAGTCACTACGGGGTTGACGTCTCTGTTTGTGTCGGCCACGGGGGCGAACAGCCTAGGGAGATCTTTGTCTCCCCTGGTAATTTGGATGTCATCAAAGGCGGCGAGAAACTGGAGTCCTCCCCTTATCCTAACGAGCTCGCTTGTGCTCGGGGGGTGTCGGCTGGTATAGGCTCGCTAGGGAGGGGGAGAGAATGGGGTTCTAATTGAGAAACGGAGAAGTTTTCGTGTTTGTGTCCGGCAAACGATGAGTGTACGTGGCTGATTGCAAGCGACAACTACGGCTGAAGAACTTGCCAGAAATTATGTTTGGTATGGCCATCATGAGCATTGTGTTGAGTAGCATAGAAACAACCTGCAATCAGAATTTGCACAAGAAAAACTCTTACTTCATATTCAAGACGCCAGCTTTAAGTCGTCGCACCACAACGAGATTCTAGATCTTCTAGTAGACGCCCAGGCCTTCGGCCCCCTGTCGGCCTGCTGCATATTTTTTGGTTGCATGTGGCCCATATTCTCTTCTAGAAGAAAGAAATAAGGTAGCCAAGCTCGATCTGTATGGCTAGCGCAAGTAGCTTTCGTGTCCAGAACGCTGTTCTGATTGGAAAAAAGATTGGGAACCTTTTCATATTTGGAGCAACATCTATGGAAGCCGCGGCAGAGGACCAATGGCTTTAATCCGAGCAGGACGACACTCTCTAATCGTCTTGTTGCAGTTCGGAGCGGAAATGGTGACGGAGGCAGCCCGTAACGCTGAATCAGCCGTATTGGTCCAGCGCGAACGGAAGTTGTGACTGTGTTTGAGAAGCAGTGGCGAAGATCCTGAATCCTACCAGCACTCGAAGCGCATGGCGCTTGCACTGCTTGAGGAAACATTCGGAGACAGGTTCGAGCTTGCAAAAGGGCCAAGACCCAACCAAGTGTACTTGTTTCTCGTACGCAGGGGCCCGTGGTCGCATGTTTACGCATTTATTCCCTAGGACTTCAAGGGCACAAGTGAAGGCAGTGTTGACATCATGACCAATGCGTGCATGCTACTGTATCGAGCTCTGAACAAGGGAGACCCCGAATTCTTAGGCAAGCTCACAAAACTATACCTGCGCGCCAAGGACAGGATCGACTCCAAGCTGGATTCAGGTGCGCGCGCGGACTAGCGGCTAATGTTACAGAGAGCGGCCACCGTAAACATCAATCGATTCACCCGTGTACGCGATTGACCCTTAGTAGCCTTAGACTGCGGGTCGGTCGGAGCCCCTTAGCGCGTATCAAGGGGAGGCGGCCCAGCGCACACCCCGAATAGCGCAGGGCCGAAGCTGTCATTCCAGTTCGAGCCTTTCTAGGGCTGAGTATCACCGCAGTGAATCAGGCAGGACACGGCTTTGGGAGATAATGGTTGTTGTGGCAGGTCGCATCTTCAGCTATCTTATGTGCGGCTTCAGAGCACTAGCCCAAGTGACAGATATCTAATGAGAGAATCGCAAAACCCCTGCATTCTCCGCTTACTAGTCTGCCTTCCGGTCCCGGGCACCATATGTCCTGCACGGGGTTAAATCTCAGACTTCCCGCTATACAGATTCCCAATTTGCTCTACGCCCGCAGTTAGCCGGACTTGCCCAAAAGTAGTGCAGTCGCAAACATTAGTTTCCGACGAGGTGCGCAACCCAGAGCGTTCGGGACATGCCCTCAGGCGAAACTTTTAAGCTGGAGGAAGGAATGCGACCGCATGCGCTCACGCTACTCGGTTGCAGGCGGTGGGCTTCTTCTTGTTGCGGCCTTGGGCTACTTTTTTTCTCTTCAAATATCCGAGTTCATCGATGGTGCCAGGTATAATGTTGCGGACAATTTTGTAAGCGATTTGGGCACGATGTGCCGCACTTCACCGGTGTTGGGCAGGGTGTGCGTGGAGCTTCCGAGCCACAACCTGTTTGACTACTCGTCAGTAGCGCTTGGGATATGCCTTTTTGCGTGCTCGGGGCTGTTCTACGCCGCGTTCCGCTCGAAGGCGTTTAGCCCACTTGTGGCGCTGTCCGGAGTGGGCGTGTTAGGAGTGGGAGTGTTCACAGAAGCCGCGCCTGCCGAGCACACCGTGTTCTCGCTTATTGCGTTCCTTATCGGAGGGCTTGCCGCGATCGCCTCCTACAAGATCATCGGAGGGTTCTTCGGCTACTTCTCGGTCGCGATGGGCGCTGCCACTATCCTGTTTCTGTTTCTGGATTCAGAGCTCGTGGGACTCGGACTGGGCATAGGCGGAGCCGAGCGAATGGTGGTTTACCCCGAGCTTATCTGGGCGATGTGCTTCGGCGGCGCTCTGCTCAGCCAAAAACACGATCCCAACACACAACAAGGGTAGCCGCCGGGGCTCGACATATTCGAACCCCCAGGATTCTTCTGTATCCCGAAAGCGCGTGTTCCACAGTTTCTGCGGGTGCCAGATGCCCGGAATTAGCTGCGGTTTGTTTGGGTTTGTTTGGGTTGTGCTTGGTGGCGCGGTCCTAGGAGTCATGAGGCGATGAGAGTGCGACGAGTACCGCAAGGAGTTCGAACACGAAGCGGAATGTGTACATGAATATCACCAACTGGGTTGACCACATACGCGACCCCGAACCCCATAGGTACCTCCTGCTGAAACCCTATGCCACCCTCTATGCCAACACCGAAGTCGAACCAGCCGGCAGAGAGCGCTCGCGCAGCCCTCGTCGCGGCGCCCATGAAAGTCTCCCTGCCCAGCGGCTGGGAACCCACGCCTGAGTCGACCTTTACCCCGACATCCCTTGGCCTGAAATACTTTGCAACGCCCCTGCGCGCGGCCTGAAGCTTAACGCTGCTCGTGCTGCCTACTGCCACCATGACGCTTATTCCAGTCATCCAGCGGACAAGGGAACTCCTAGCTCGCGGTTTAAGCTTTGGGCCCTTCAGGTGCGACTCTGGTGCACACATCGCCCTAAACGCTTGACGCATATGCGCGTCCGACGGGCCAAACCTTAGACCACACTACTTCCGTGAGGGTCTCAGAAGCCTTCCAGCAGCTGTAGGGTCTGGCGTGCAACTTTTCCCGGTGCCAGCCTCCCCGAATCTTGAACGGTGGCCCAACAATTGCCGTATACCGTCTCGCCTGAGGACCTTCCCGTTTTTGACAATTCAGGTTCAGCCGAGCCGACTCCTGACTCACTGCACGTCGCCGGAACCCGAAACCCCAGAAAATCATAATTTATGCAGAAACGTGCATGTTCCATCTAATCCGACTAATATAGCGACACAAACTTATCTGACCATAGTAATACGGATCAGGATTTTGCATGGCAACCTCAGTGGACAAGAAAGTAGCGACTTTTTGGAATGTGCTCGCTATAACTCCCCGATTTAAAGGGAAACACAATGTAACTGTTTTTCCGAGAATATCCGTGATATCACCGGGGAATGTTTAGTAGGGAGTATCCTTGAACACACACAGGACTTGAGACACTTTACTATTAAAACGTCAACAGCTGTTTTACATGATTGTTATCACGCGAAGTGACGGTTCTTCAGGTCGTGGAAAACGGGAAACATGACGCGTAAATATATCATACCATGAGAAAAAATCAGTCCTGGGAGCTTCTCATACGGATAAAATTTATAATCAAAGGTAGCCGTGGTTTATTCAATGGGAAACGGATACATTCTAATTACAGGATCGTCAAGGGGTATCGGGTTCGCAGTTGCCGTTGAGCTTTCAAAATCCGGGTATGATCTGATCCTCCATTATAACCGGAGTGCCGAGGCATCATTGAAAGCTGCGGAAGAATGTAGGAAAAACGGTTCTAATGTTGTACTTGTAAACGCCGACCTGTCCTCATCACGCGGGATCAAGGATCTTTGCGATCAGGTCGAAATGCCGGCGTTAAATTAAAGGGCATAGTAAATAACGCAGGCGCAGGAGCTGGTGATAATCTGACCAGGGTGACGGAAGAGATGTGGGATATCGTTTTTGGCATAAATGTAAAGGCTCCCTTGTTAATTGTAAAGAATCTTCTTGATCTGCTTGAGGAGAATTCATCCATTGTCAATATGAGCTCTGCCGCCTCACTCAGACCATTACCAGGGTCCATATCATACAGTGCCAGCAAGGCTGCACTGTCCAGTCTTACAAAAGCACTTGCCCTAAACCTTGGTCCATCCATTAGAGTGAATGCTGTTGCACCCGGATTCATTGATACAGATATGACGCAGTACATCAAGAAAAATAATGAAATCTTCGATAAAATGATAGAAAGAACTCCACTGAAGCGTTTTGGTAAGCCTGAAGAAATCGCTAGGGTAGTGCGTTTTCTCCTATCTGAAGATAGCTCCTTTGTGACGGGAGAGGTGGTCGTTGTTGATGGAGGAATAACTGTCTGAAGAATCATAAAATGTGATCTCGCTGACGCCTGGAGGGTAGAAATTTGAGTTCAATAAAACATCAGCATTAAGATAAATTACAGGAATAAGCGAAACCACAATGCGACAAAACTTTGGTACCGAAAATGGCTCACATTCGATTCTCAATAAGGCCAATTTAAAGGGATATGACAAAAAGGCGGCTTCTCAACATTGTGAATTTTCATGCGAGTTGAAGAACCGCTGACAGTTCTTGATTCTATGGGCCTTTAGACTTTGTCACGAAAACGCATCCGACCGTATTCAGTATGTTTATGTTCCTAATATTAGACCCATAATAACCGGATTTACCCGTTCATGATCCTTTGCTTATGTGCCTGTGATTGGTACTTGGTATGCATACGACAGGGGCAGTGTGAATTCCAACATCGATCAGGGCATGTTGTCTTCATATTTTGTTATGACTATTTCCGCAAGGGAGAGAGGAATGCACTTTTTCACTGCACAGACATCAAACAACATGCGCGTGGTTCCCATAGCAGGTACTATTTCGGATCACTCCCTAACTAGGAATGAGGTGATGGGTTTGAACAATGGGGACCAGCGCACTGGAGAACAGATTGAGAAGAATTGGGATATGTATCTGCCTGAGAATCTACCCAAGTATACAAGGATGAATTGCAGTGATGCAATGCCTGTCCAACTTTCAAATGGGACGCTTTTACCTTGCTTAATGTAATATTGGAGACCAGCCTGGGAAGCTAAAATTTTGCCTCCTTTACAGCAACTTTCAGCAGGGGGAAATTGCAGGATGTCTTTTCGAATTACGTAGAAACACTTTCAAACGCTTTCGGGACCAACCTCAAAGTTAAATGATCCGGCGAAGTTACTAGCATAACAATGAGCCAGTTAATCGTCCAAAGCAATCCCTTCTCCACATCGTCATTATTTTTCCGATCCCCAATCGTGTTAGAGTATCTGGTGATTACGTCCCGTACGACTGGCCCTATGTCATTTACCATAACGGAAGATGCCATGAGTTCATTTGGGAGCTTGTTCCTTCTCTAAAGCGTTTGCAAATGAGTCTACCGAATCATTTATCTTTTTCAGCTTCTTATACATTAACTTGAGAAAGTCTGGTGCTGTGTTGCTTTCTCGCGGTCACATCGAGTTTGAAGGATCGAACTCGGCGGCGAATGTTCGAGTGGGCCCGCTGCGACATAACTCCGCGACTGCCGGGTAGAGGCCGAAAGTCTTACGCTCACTGCAGGACGTGGCTCCGTGGGTCCTGGGCTTGCGCAGCGCGCCGCATTGGCCGGGCGGAATGCATGCAGCGGTTTCCCGAATCCAGGGCCACTGGCTAGAGAACTCGCGTTTATGAACTCTCCAAGGCCTTGAGGGAGCGTGTTATTGATGATGCGAGTTCACGTTTGGCCATCCAGTTTTCGTTCGTGGGGGGTGTCATACTCACCTTGGGTGATGGGGCTGCGTAGAAGTTTCCTGAACCCATGGCCGCAAGCCTGTTGCCAACCTCTATAAAGCAGAAGCCTTCGCCGCTGAACTGTGTGTTTTGGCACAATCCAAGCTGGGCTGCAATGTTGTTTGCGACAACAAGTGCTTCACCCAAAGCGAACACCCCCGCCATGGGGAGGAACAAGCCGTTGTGCAGCCTAATCGAGGATATGTCACCCAACGCGTAGACGCCCCTATACCTTGTCTCGAGTGTGTTGGGGTTCACGGGTACCCACCCAGTCGAGTCTGTGAGACCCGATGAGCGCACCGCTTGGGGAGCAGTGTGAGGTGGCACAAACGCGAGCAAATCGTATTCTGCGTCATCTATCTCGAAAAGCATTTTGCTGTTTTTCGAGTCTACCTTTAGCGCAAAGCGCTCCGTGTTGTAGCCTATTCCACGTTCAGCCATGTAGCCCACGATGACGTTTCCGACCTCATCTCCAGCGGAGAGCATGGGTTGCCACTCGGGAGTGTAAACGTCCAGCTGAACCCTCTGCCTACGGCCATATTCCCTTAGGGCAGAATCTAGGAGGAACGCGGCCTCGTATGGCGCGGCAGGGCACTTGAACGGAGTCCTTGAAACGAGAATACCTATTTTTCCATTTTCGAACGACTTCAGGGCGCTGCCGAAGTCGCACGCCCCCTTCCATTCATATATATTGTAGCCCGCGTCGGCTAGGCCAGGAACGGATTCGGGGGAAAGCTGTGCGCCGAGGGCTATCACCAAGTAGTCCGCTCGGACTGACTCCTTCTCCGTTTCAACTACCTTGGATTCGGGATTGATCGAATTGACCTCAGCCTCTATCAGCTCCACTCCCGCTTTTCGGAGGGAGGCTGAGAAGTCCACGGAAATGGCCCCGTAATCCGGGACATCCTGGGTGATCGCCCAGAGGTTATTGACGCATTCATGGAATACTGTTTTACGGTCTACGAGAACTATTCTGTGTTTTCCGCGGACACTTTTTGCGAGTTCGGTCACGAGGGTCAATCCGCCCACACCTCCCCCGAGAACAACAATCGTGTTCTCGTGATTCATCCGAAGCTCACAACCCTGTCGGCGTCTTCTGTGAGCTGCACGAGGTTGTCCATTGTGGATAGCGGGCAATACTCAGCCGCGTTCATTCTACGTATCTTTAAACACGTGCCGCAGCTGAGCGCTTCGCCACCGAGCTCAGAGAATCGGCTCTCAACCTTTTTGACGGCGAACTTGGGGTCATCTACCGTGTCAATTTCGACCGCTGGGCCGAGCAGGAAAACGGAGACCTTGTGCCCCTTGGAAAGCGCAGCGCACCCGAATCTGAATGCGTTCCAAACGGTCTCAGGGTCCTTGGTGTTGATTATGACCGCGTACTTCACTCCTCCCGGCCTCCCCCGGATGCCATAAGGGAATGGCGTTCACTCAGGATATCTGATAGCACATTTCTCATGTTGTTGAAGGCTTCGAGAAGCTTTGGATTGCGCAGTGAATAGTTGACCCTGTTCCCGTCCCTTCTGACTCTTACCACCCCCGCCTTACGCATCAGTCCGAGGTGCTGTGAGGCATTTGGCTGGCTTATACCGATATCAAGGGAAAGCTGCTGAACTGTTTTCTCACCGCCGCCAAGCGCTTCAAGCATTTTCAGTCTAACTGGGTTTGTGAAAAGTTTACAGAGCTCCGCGTGCATGATGTATAGCTCCTCTCTTTCTCGGTGTAACCGTTTGCTCATAATGAAATAAGAATATTCGAATGATTTAAGATTTCTCGTCTAGTCTAATTTCTCGTTAATATTGATATTGAAAAGGCATTCGGGCTCGTTATTATGATAGAGAAGATACACTGAGGCTCCGGGAATTTGAGGAATGTCTCGCCGTTGAATATGTCGTATGGAAAGTCAGCTCCCAGATGTAGATATTCAAAATTTTAAGGGCTATTGAAATATGGCAGTCATCAGCTTTTTATAGTCGTCTAGCGGGTTGCAACTGTGTCTGCGATGAGTTCGGTCAAACTTTACAAATCCATTGACTCAACTTCTGCGAACTGCGCCGGCGCAATAGGTGAGCTTGCTGGAGCCATCAACGACGCATATGCGGGGGAGGGGGTGGAGATATTTATCAAGGACGAAGCCACGAGGAAGGATGTATACGCGTGGGCGAAGAAAACCCGACACAAAATAGTTGTTGACGAATCGGTTGGTGACAAGCTCAGGCTTGTCGTGGAGAAGGTGGCTTAGAAACGAAAAATGTGCTTGTGGCTGGCGGAGGCATAGGTGGAACAATAGTTGCTAACAGAATCGCTCAGAAGCTTTCTGACGAAATGGCCAGAGGAGAGGTCAAGGTTACGGTTTTGGACAGATCCCAGAAACACTACTATCAGCCGGGGTTTATGCTGGTATCAATGGGTGAAATGCATCCAAAGGACACCTTCGCAGAGGAAAGGGAGCTGCTGGATCGCCGGGTGGGCTTGATCACGGGAGATAAGGGCACGATTACCAAGCTGAACCCTGCGGATAAAGCCGTTGTTACAGCAGATGGCTCAACCCACAACTACGACTACCTTGTTCTGGCCACGGGTTCGCATATACAGGTGGACGAGATACCCGGGTTCAAGGAGGGCGCCCAAACGTTCTTCAGCTTGGATGGCGCTCAGAAGATGTGGGACTCTGTGCGCGGCTTTCAGGGAGGCAACATAGTGGTGGACGTGGCCATGCTTCCACACAAGTGCCCGGTTGCCCCGCTTGAAATCACGCTCATGCTGGATGACTACTTCAAGAGGAAGGGAATCAGGGACAAAGTAAACCTGCATTACTGCTATCCTGTGCCGGGCGTGTTCGGGATTCCCAACGTCAACAAGATGATGACCGGCGTGTTCGACCAGAGGGGAATAAACGTTCACAGCCAGTTCACGCTCGCCGGCGTAGACCCCTCCGGAAAGAAGATCACTTCTAAAGAAGGAGAAAGCCTGAACTACGATCTGCTGATTGCGGTGCCGCCGCATAAGGGCGCTCAGGTACTCGGCGACTCCGGAATAGGAGACAGACGCAACTGGGTGCCCACAGACAAGTACTCCCTGCAGATGAAGGGTCACGACGACGTTTATGTCATGGGTGACACAACCGACATACCCATTTCCAAGGCCGGATCCACGGCCGACTACGAGTCCTACGTGGTGGCCAACAACGTCTCAGTGGACGCAGCCGGGGGCGGTAGCAAACGTGACTATACGGGCTCCGTTTTCTGCTATATAGCTACGGGGCTGGACCAGGCTACCTATATCAAGTTCGACTATACTCATCCACCGAATCCCCCTACACCTTCTCAGATACACTGGTGGGGAAAACTCGCCTATAACCGCCTCTACTGGAGCATCCACGCGAGAACCATAATATAGTTGCCCAAGATGGTGAAATAAGTTTAGGCTTGCTCTTCTGCTCGGCTCAAACGAGCTCGGGAAGGTTGAGTTTGCGTCGATGACCGCTCTCTCTGCGGCCAGCCTTGGAGCAGAGGTGAATGTCTTCGCAACAATGGACGGAGTACAGGCCTTCAGGAACCCGCCTGTTTTGGCCGTGGATTCAGCAGCCGCGAAGCTCATCAGGGATTCGGGCAAGGAGTCCGCATACGTCGAAAACTTCCGCAAGGCCAAGTCGATAGGCCGCGTAACTCTCGCCGCATGCTCGATGGCGTCTGAACTCTTCGGTATACGCCGCGAAGACTATGCCAGCTTTATTGATTCAATCGAAGGCGTCACTACGTTTATGGTCGAAAACGAGGGTGCTACGTTGTTCCAGATCTGGTGATGATATGCAGCCAGAACAGAGTCAAAACAAGCAATCGGCTCAGGATTCCGGCGGCAGCCCCGCAGCTGTTTCGCAGCTACCGGTTTCAGCCATCTTGAAGTTGACTGAAGCGGTTGAAAAAATGGAGGCGCTGTTCTCTGACGGAAAACTTGAAGCAATCTCGGAGACTCTGGCTTCAATCAGGAGCCTCAGGGACTCGCTCAACGATGAGGCGGTACAGGCGCTCGCATCAACCATGGGGGGTACACTCGAAGTTGCGCGCGAAGTGAGTTCGGAGCAGGGGAAGAAGCTTGTCAAGGCAGCCTCTTCCTCGGGGCCGGAGCTTGCACAGGTACTTGACAGGCTGGCCCAGATGCAGCGCGACGGCGTGTTCGACGCAGTCGCCGAAGCGGGTTACACCCTTAAGGCTGTTCGCGACGCGCTCAACGACGAAGCTGTAACCAATGTGTTCAATGCGTTAAGCAGAGGTTTGCGCTCATGGGTGGAGTTTTCGGAGTTGCTGGCTGGCCCAGAACTTTATACGCTCGTAAGGAAGTTGATCACGGC
>JAJYZJ010000063.1 GCA_021800035.1 archaeon | reverse complement strand
CGCGTAGTAGCCTCGATGCGGCGAGCACACCGTGTGACCCGTCTCGATTTACTATTACCCCAAACGTTTGGGGATTACTGAACGCTCCAACTACGCGCGAAAGAGATTCGTCTGCATCGAAAGCTCGAACCGGCCGAAGGAAGTCACGGATAGGTTTCTTCTTAAGCTCATCAAACACGTATAGTTCCGAGAATAATAGAAAATAAGGATTGCCAAGAGCCGATTTGGAAAAAGATTAGAGGGGGAGTTTATACTTCCCTCTTGAACTTACCTGTCTGCGACTCCACAAGCCCGAACTGCAAGAGTGGTTTCTCATTCACCGCAGCTTCAATGGTCGACGAGACCAGATCCTTTGCCTTGTCTACAGTAAGGTCTCGGGTGTAGCCTTTGATTATGAGCTCCAGTGCCTTGTCGCTGTTCCTGCCGACTGCAAAAGCTGAACCTCTCAGGAAGGTCCCCGAAGGGTCGACCTGATACAGGTGAGTACCCCGCTTGTCGGCTCCAGCCAGTATGATTGACGAAGCAGGCAGGCGCACGGAGTAGAGAGTATATTCGTGAATATACTGACCAAGTCTCTTGGCAAGCGTGAACATGTCGATTGGGGTTCCCATGGTAAGCCTGTACTGCTGACTTTCAATTCTTAGCTCGTCAATCAATCTTAGCATATCACTGATGTAACCGCTTCCGGTTGCGCCCACATGTTCATCTATTTCGAATATTTTATCATAAGGGTCGACTAGCTCTCTCGGCGGCCTCACGTGACTGCCAATTAGCGAGAAATTGTCCGTTCTAATGCCAACTGTCGTAGAACCCTTTCCGACCGCCTCTTGGGCATATTCAACCTGAATCAGTCTACCCTCAGGGCCGTAGAAGAACGGCTGATAGCGTTCCTGGCCGGTTGACACTAGCGACTGCCTCCCGCAGTGATAACCAGCACTTCGAGCCCGTCTCCAGAACCTGGGTCCCTTTGCATCGCAGCCTTGACCGCTTCTCTCGCTACTGCCTCGACCTGCTTGATGTCCATTGTATCCTTATACGTAGATTCTAGAACTCCGTACGCAATCGGAGAACCAGAGCCGTTTGAGACGAAAGTTTCGGGTGATATTGCGCCGCTCACATCTGTAGAGTAGAGCCTTGGCTCAGTGTCTATACCAGCTACAATAAATTCCGCGAGAAAAGGAGCGTAGTTTCGCAGTCCGGAGTAGGCAGAGTTCGCGATCAACCTCGTAGTTTCGAATACTGACGGCTTGTAGCCGCGCTCCAATTCAATCAGTCTTCTCTGCGCCTGCACCAAGTGGACAAGATACTCAGCATCTGAGACTTGCCCCGCAATCGCCGAAGCCGTGAATTCGTCAATTTTGAAGATTTTCTGGGCTTCCTTCGATGCAATGAAGAAGCCCTTACTCGCTCTCTTGTCTGACGCGAGCACGACTCCCCCCTGCGTCTTTATACCAACTACCGTAGTCATGACAATTTACTACTGCAGTTCTGCATATAACGACTAGTCGTGGACGCGGTTAGTCACAGTCAGTTCTTCTTTCTCCGCAGCAAGTAGGCTCGCCGAGGAGCAAATCTCAGAGACGCGGGCGAATAGTTGGTAGGCCATCAGGATTGCCTCGGCTATCTTCTCGAGCGTTGCGGCATCGGTGCTAACCATGACATCGTTATCCTTGAACGAGAGCGCAATCTTGACAGAGCCTCCCAGGTTCGTCCAGATCAATTTGCTCAGCACAACATCTGCGCCATACCATCGCAAATTCTTGAACCATCTGCCCCTCAAATCTCTAATAATAATCGACTTATCAAACCCATAAGGTAATACACCCTCAACAATCGCGTACCAGCCACCTCCGGACTTTGCCTGGCCCGTGCGACTTCGGCTCGCAAAGTAGTGATCTTCTCGTCTTTCTACAGCACCAATCGCTTCGAGCCGCTTTAGGCTGCGAGCAAGCGATTCCTGGTGGAGACCTGTGGCTCTCCTCAAAGCCTGAAAGGTCATCCCGACCCCCGATTTCTCGATCGCACCCAGAACGGTTCGGTCCGAACCTCTCAGCTGATCGATCATCCCGCCACCTGCGGTAACGAGACGCTGGCCCATATCCTGAAATCCTTATCTGTGTAATATAAAGGGAAGAGTAGCCGGAAATTGGGGGAGAGGATTGCGTGAAACGATTATTTGCTCCGGGCCTACGGGTCCCCCGCGGGTGTTCCAACCGTAACCGTCTCACGCATTAGCTTCCGCTCGACCCTTACTTTCTTAATCTCATCAATCAGTAGTGGCACTACCTGAAATAAATCGCCGACTATTCCATAAGTGCAAACTTTGAAAATTTGGGCCTCAGCATCCGAATTTATAGCCACCACTATCTCTGAGTTCTGCATTCCTACAAGATGCTGTATCGCTCCGGACAGGCCTACGGCAAAATAAAGTTTGGGAGACACAGTCTTCCCGCTTTGCCCCACTTGCACACTTGACGGCAACCAGCCTTTCTCGCATACTGAACGGGTTCCTGCCACAGAAGCGTTATCGAACAACCCGGCAAGTCTACGTAATAGCTCAAAATTCTGCTTGCTACGGAGGCCCATTCCTCCAGACACAAGCACTGTGGCCTTTTCGATGTCTTCGCTCGGATCTATGGGCTGGCGCACGTTCTTCAGAACTTTGATTCTACAGTGATTTTCTGAAAGTTTGGGAACAAAGTACTCGGATGAAGAGACTCTGGTGTAGTCTGGCTCCTGCTTTCGGTAAGAGCCCGGACGTATTGTCGTCATCTGGGGTCTGTGCCTCGGGGCGAGCACAACCGAAAGCTCCTTACCTCCGAAATCCGGTCTTATCTGCTCGAGCTGACCACGCTCGTTCACTTCAAGTTTAATACAGTCCGCTGCAAGGCCCGTGTTCAACCTGCCCGCGAGCCGCGCAGCCAAATCTCTGGCGTTTCTGTTAGCCCCAAAGAGGAAGACCGAGGGCTTTTTTTCCCTTGTGAGCTGCGCAACTGCCTCGGTATACGAGTCAGAAGCATAAGATTGCAGCCGGGGCTCCTGGATCACGAAGACCTTGTCAGCGCCAAGGGCCGATAACTCCGCTACGAATCGCTCCACGTCCTGACCAACCAGCACTGAAGCTACTTGCTCCCCTGTCTTTTTGGCAATTGAGCGCGCACCCGTCAAGAGCTCCAGACTGACTTCGGTCAGCTGTCCGCTCTCAACTTCGGCGTAGGTCCAAATTCCCTTGTACTCCGCGAGACGGCGCAGAGTCTCTGAATCTGTAACAACACCAAACTGGCTTTGCGCGGACACTAGACGAATCCCTCCCTTGAGAGCGCATCCACCAGCTTCCTTACGGACTCCTTGGGGTCGCCACTCCATATTGTTCCAGGCGGCTTTGCTGGTGGCGGGGAGACCTTGGGTATGAATGTCGGGGAACCCTTTAGACCAAAATACGCGGAATTAGCCCCCAGTGCCTCCAGGTCGTGCGCCGTAAGTATGCGTATCTTCTGCCTCTTTGCCCGTATATAACCCTGAAGAGTTGCAAGCCGTGGTTGACCAAACTCCTTGGCCACCATTAGCAGACACGGGAGGGGAAGCTCCCAAACATCGTAGCCGTTTTCAAGCTGGCGCTCTATAGTCACTCCTTGCATGTCCCCCCTAAGGTCGATTTTTCGAACGTAGGAAGCATGCGGAATGTCAAGGAACTCTGCGAGTTCGGCCCCAACCTGGCTTGTTTCTCCGTCTATGGCTTTCAGTCCTGTAAGAACCATATTAAAAGGTATAGTTTTGGCAAAAACCGAGAGAGTATATGCAGTTGCCCAAGTATCTGCTGCTGCGAAAGCCCGGTCAGTAAGAAGCACAGCCTCGTCTGCACCTAGTGCCAAACTCTCCTGAAGAGCCTTTCTTGCCTGAGGGGGACCCATGCTCACGACTGTTAATCTGCCTCCATGAATTTCCTTCAAACGGAGGCCAGCTTCCAACGCATAACGGTCGTAGGGATTAAGCACGCTCGGTACGCCCTCTCTCAAAAGCGAATGAGTCACGGGGTCCAATCTGAGCTCAGATACATCAGGAACCTGCTTCACCGCAAGCAGAATGTTCGGGCCAACGCCGGCTTCACTAACCAAATCTGAAATTCACACCTCTGCCCGCAGGCGGGTAGTCCAAGGCTATCTTGTGGTAGGGGCACACTACTACGCAAGCTCCGCATTCGACACAGCCTTCGTAAAACACAGTAAGACGCTTGAGCTCAGGGTCCCATACATAGTCGTCGACAGGACACGAGAAAGTGCAGGGTTTGTCCCTGCACTCCTGACATTTGGACTGGTCAACATGAAGATGATTTTCGGAATGTACATTATAGCGATTTACATAGAGGCGCTCATCAATCTTCCTTGACGGAGGGTTTACCATGGCAGAGCAGACCAAATATCGCGATACAGGTCTCGGAGAACTCTCACGTAGCCAACTTTGTCTCTTATTACCTTCCTAGCCGCTGCGTGCTTTGTTCCGCGGTCAACCCCATCAACTACAAGTATATTCCGCATGATTTCAGTAATCGCATCCGGATAGTCTGTGTTGAATCTGTCGCCTGAAGTAAGAACGTTGTGGTAGTTCTTTTTCCTAGAATGCTCCTTAAAGATGTAACTTTCTTTCATCAATCTTTCATAAAGCATGAGTCTCTGGATCGAAAAGTCTCCCGTCTTTTTGCTCTCTAAAATTGTTTTACCAGCCATTACACCCGATGCCATTGCCATGTTAGTACCTTCTGGATACAAGCAGAGCATTGCCGCGTCGCCAACTGCTAGGACACCACGACTAGCAAGCGGCGGAATAGATTGGAGCCCACCTTCGGGTATCAGGTGCGCCTGATACTCTTTCACACGCCCGCCCTCCAGTAGAGGGGCGACTACGGGGTGAGACTTGAACTCATCCAATATTTCGTATGGTTTACAACGCAGTTCAAGAAGATGGCTAAGGAGCACTGCGATACCAACGCTAAGAGTATTAGAGTTTGTGTAAACAAATCCGCCACCTGACTTCCCTCGGGCAACCGAACCAAGATAATCCAGCCGTGCTCCGTATCCTCTTTTGAGGTTGAACCTTGACTCTATAGTATCGGAGGGTAACTCAATCACCTCTTTGAGCCCAATCGCAACGTCTTCAGCGGCAGGAGGACCCCTTATGCCAGCCTTCTGAAGTACAGTGGACATAACCCCATCAGCGGCCACAATGGCTTGAGCGTAGAGCTCGTTCTCCTTTCCTCTGCCAGCGCGGATTCCCACCACCCGGCCGCCTTCTTCGATGACCTCGGAGACTGGCATGGACGTGACAAGGGTCGCTCCGGCCTCTTCAGCTTGCTGGGCGAACCAAGGATCGAACCTGGAGCGCAAAGCGGTAAACCCCCCTCTTGTCTCCATCCCTAGATAATCATCCTTGTATGATACTGAAAATCCCGAGTCCTTTCCAAGTATTACCATTCTGTGGTCAATAATCTTCCTTTCAATGGGGGCCTTTTCCCAAAACTTGGGTATCATTTCTTCCAGAGGCCATTTGTAGACTACTCCCCCAAACACGTTTTTAGCGCCCGGCGATTCGCCCCGCTCTATAAGGGCGACCGAGAGCCCCCCTTTCGCCATAGTCAGGGCTGCAGACGTTCCAGCAGGTCCCGCCCCGACCACTATTGCGTCGAACTTCTCCGTAGACAATCGCTTTCGACCAAGTGAAGAACTAGCAGGAAAAAGATTTCCCGACTAATAAGCCTAGGTTGCCCGCGCCTGAGTTGGCTTAACTCAGGCCATTGTGGGACTCCAGCAAAAGCACGTATCGAGCTACGCTGATTCACCCCGTAATTCTGAACTCCAACTTGGGTCTCCAAACCCGGACAGGTCATCCTTGGAGTCATCTTCGATCCATACTCATTACGAATGCGTCCTTGCCATCCTCATAGTAAGCTCGCGCTACTCCAATCTTGCGAAATCCCAGACTCTCGTAGAGCCTTATCGCATTCAGGTTGTCTGTTCTTACTTCAAGGCGCACCCAGGAAATATCTCGCTTCGACAGCTTCAAGAGCAATTTGTTGAAAAGTGCCCTTGCATAGCCAAGTCTGCGCTTCTCAGGACGGGTCGCAACTGTTGTGATTTCCCCAGTGGCTTCTCTTATAGAGCACATTAGGTACGCCTGTATACCGGTTGGGTCCTCAAGCACCAGATTAACGCCGCCCTCTTCAAAAAGAGCTGTTACTGTTCGTATGCTGAACGGATCGTCAAAGCAGATTGACTCAAGCTCAGCAATTTTGCCGAGGTCTCTCCTTTCCATATCCCTTACGAGTACTTGGGATGATTGCGACGACTGACTCGACCGACCTATTTCAGCGCCGATAGAAAGTCGATTGTTCTCTTCCATGCGTCGTCCGCAGCCACCTTGTTGTGACCATTCCAGCCCGGCCTGTGAAAAGCGTGGGCCGCGTTTGGATAAAGCTCAACTGTAACGCGCCTTTTGTATTTGGTCGCTGCAGGCATAAAGCTGGAGTAGGCCCAAGGCGTGACTCTCGGATCTTCAGATCCGAGAATAAGCAAAATCGGAAATTTCCCGCCATCCAGCAGGTCGGAGTTTTCCATGGCGCCGTAATAGTCTACGCAAAAATCCAGATTCAGCTTGCAGGCGGAAAGTAGCGCGAAGCCCCCACCCATGCAAAATCCAAGCGTGCCTATCTTCGCTCCGGACCCAATCTGTTTCCGCAACTCTTGGACCGCTAGGTTTGTAGCGTTAACTATGTCTTCCTCTTCGAGCGAAGACCTCAGCTTCATTCCCTCTTCTAATGAAGATGGTCGTTCGCCCCGAAAGTAATCCTGCGCAACAGACCAGAATCCCGAGCTTGCCAAAGTGCGCGCCACCCCCCTTGCGTAATCATCCAGTCCAAATATTTCATGAACGACTACTACACCGGTTTTTGAGTTTCCTTTGTTTATCCTGGCCACCCCTTTCTCGAGGTTCGGGCTGCTCATCTCAAACCACTAACGTGAGACTCCCGCGGAGTTTTAAAGTTCGACCGATATTACCCAAAGGCTAAATTCCAAGACCCGCCAGGCATAATTCGACAGGAATGCTCACAGCGTCAATTGCTGGTGGGACGGTCGAGATCGTTGAGTGTGCTAAACCAGAGCTCGCCGAGGGCGAAATACTAGTTATGATGAAAGCATGCGGGGTATGCGGAACTGACATCGAGAAGGTTGCGGGACATTATACTGCTTCCGCACTCGTAATTGGTCACGAAGCAGTGGGTGAAGTGGTAGAATCAAAGACCCCACAGTTTAAGCCGGGCGACCGGGTATTTCCACACCATCACGTGCCATGCTATTCGTGCTGGCTCTGTAGGCATGGAAGCACCACCATGTGCGAAAGTTATCGAAGGTATAACCTTGAGCCGGGCGGTTTCTCCGAATTCTTCCGGGTGCCAAAATGGAACGTTAAGCACGGTGGGGTCGTAAAACTTCCTGATTCGCTTAGTTATGACGCCGGTTCCTTTATCGAGCCCCTAGCTTGTGTTGTACGAAGCCTGAGGAAGTGCAATCCCGCGACTGACAGTCGCATTCTTGTCGTGGGAGCCGGCCCCATGGGTTTGCTGCACGCTCTTCTGCTCAGGAAAAGAAGGACCTGCGGGGTATCAATCAAGGATGTGAGTGAACTCAGAGCCAGTTACGCTAGATCCCTGGGCTTTAAGACCGATAATGAGGCAAAGGATTATGACCTAGTAATCGTAGCCTCGGGACATCCATCCGCAATATCCGCCGGCTTCCGCAGCGTGCGGAGGGGGGGCAGAGTTTGTATCTTCGGCGTCCCCTACAAAGGGAATCTTCTTGACATTGAAACAGCCGAACTTCTCAACAGTGAGATATCCATAATTACGTCATACGGTGCAGATGATGCAGATGTCGCGGAAGCCATCAGGTCGATGAACGAGGGTGACGCGCTTGGCGTTGAGAGATTGATAAGCGAGAGATTCCGTTTGGAAGACACGGCACGCGCGTTAAAAGCAGCTGCAACTGGTAACGCCATCAAGGTACTAGTCACTGCGGACTCGGCGAATTAGGTTCTGGTTGCTCTTTGCGACCCGCGGGGGCAAGGCATCTTTCCGAGTTCGTGGCCAAACAGTATATATCTGACAGTTGACGCCAGTTTCTGATGCTCTTTATCGCTGTCGATGGTGGCGGAACTAGGACGCCAGCTCTTGCTGCAAATGAGTATGGAGAGGTACTGGGCTACGAGGAGAGCGGACCCACTAACTATCACAATGTGGGCTTGGAGCGGTGTCTTGATACTCTGAACCAGTTACTTGCAAATCTGCTGGCTAGAGTGGGCTACGCCAGGGCAGACGGCATATTTTTGGGTTTGGCAGGAATTGATTCCACCAGAGACCACGACATTGTAGAGCGCGGGCTGAAAAGGCTCGGCCACACTAGCAAGCATGTTTTGCGAAACGACACCGAGCTTCTCCTCTACGCTTCTACGATGGGAAAGCCTGGCTTAGCGGTCATCTCCGGAACGGGATCTAATGTCCTCGGCAGGAACAGAGACGGGGATAGCTGGAGAGCGGTAGGAGTTGGCCACCTTCTCGGTGACCAAGGAAGCGCGTATGCGATTGGGCTCGAAGCCCTTCGAAGTGCAGTGAAATCATTTGATGGGAGGGGCCCTCGTTCCATGCTCGAATGGAAAGTTTGCCAGATATATGGGGTATCTTCTATCGGCGATTTGGCGGGAGAGTTCTATTCCAGTAACCCTGGTGTTGCAGAGATTGCGTCAATCGCGAAGTACGTAACAGAGCTGGCCGAGCTGGGAGACCAAGTCTGCCTACAAATTCTGAGGCGTTCAGCAGCCGAACTCTCTGAGGGAGCTTTTGCAGTAGCAAAAAAACTTGGAATGACATCGGAACCCCTGATTGTTGGGGTTGGCGGTGGCGTATTCAAAAACAGCCCTCAATTTCTTGAAGCCTTTAGGAGAAAGCTTGCGGCAAAACTGCCGCATGCAAAAATCAGGGGTCCGCTCCTCGACGACGCTCATATGCTCGGAGGAATAATATTCTTTCAGCAAGAAAATGGAATAAACGTTGACGAACACATGTTTGCAAGAATGAGCGAAAGTCTAAGACGCCTTCGCCGACCGGGGAGCGGGTGAAATTAACGAGATATGCCTGTGATCCGCACTTACCCCGAGCCTGCAGAACTCCGGGCGGCTCCAACCTTGAACCTACACGGTTATATTGCTTGACATCTGATATATTTGTATAGCCAAATCGGGTGTAGCATAAGCCAAGGTGAATCCAGCTGGTACTGAGTAGCTCGGAACAGATATGGAGATGCTGTAGGTTGAAGATAGCTGGGAAGCGAGCTGGCTCATATAATACTGAAGCCCCGAGTCAGAGCCGAACATTAGCTGATATAGGAGGGGCTGACCAGCATAGTGACCATTCGGCAGGATAATGCCATCAGGTGCTTGGGTGAGATAGTAAGACTGGTTACTGAAAAGCTCGGTAGTGTTTAAGTTAAGACCAAACACCTCGTTAAGCTTCTGATTATTTACGCTGTTAGCGATAGTAAGCATCGCCCCCGATTTGGCCAGGTCCCCGTCCAGAGACGGGTACTCGAAGCTCGAAGCCGATGCCACTGGCTGATAGATGAGAATATAGTTTACGTGATAGAATGAAAGAATTTTCTCTGCTACGCTCGCATTTGACATAAGCGCTACCGCCAAGTATTGTATCTGAGTGGTATTGGTGGTCGAAGGGTCTGCCAGCGTAGTCCTATTCGCCCCCACCATAATCCAGTAGCCGTAATCCCACCAGCTCGCAACGATAGAATTCGCGGGCGTGTTATAACGGAGCCATGTAAGAGCCATGGGCCAGTCGTTGTTAATACTCCCTCCCACCTGCAGCATAAGCGGCGGGCTGGCTCCAGATACGACCCCCTGATATGCAAAAAAGCCCATAGAAACCACGAGAAGTACGAGCAGTATTCCGCCGATTTCCCAGTCCACAGGGGCATTAGTACTCCTGTTGCTCGATGTCGTTCTGTAGGCCTTCCTGATAAGCGGGGAGTATGCGTCTATAAGGCGTGCCAGCACGTAAGCCGCCGAAATGGCAGCAATAGG
>JAJYZJ010000062.1 GCA_021800035.1 archaeon | reverse complement strand
AAGCGCCCCAACAAGCGCGGACTTGACTCGGGGCTTATCTCGATTTGTAATCGAGGGTCGAGGGTCGCAAGTCGCCCTATTTACACTTATCATCTATGCGTAAGCCAGACCTTTGAAGCTCCTTTTGTGAGGCCCAGCAGAACGGTGCTCTTTGTGGAGGTTTTGATTGTGCGAAAACATGTGAAATTTTTCCTGAATGCCAACGCGCGGCCTGCGCGATTTTTTTATATAGCAACTGAGTCTATTGATATGCCGCTTGCGTAGCCCTTTAAAGCGACTTTTTTGCACTTGCGCGCCGCGTACCCTTCGACCTCCTGCAGTTTGCCTCGCCTCCGTGACTGGCGCTCTCAGCATTTATGCCCATCTCCAGAGCAACATCTTTAAGTCACGTATTCGGTTGAACTGAGCTACTCAGGGGCAGGGTAATAACTCGAGTGGCATCTTCTGCGAAACGTCACATAGTCATAGTAAACGATTGCGCCCATGTTATGGAAGATCTCATCCCTTATCTCAGCAAGTCGTACTACATAGATTTCATACAGCGTAGCAGAGCGCGCTATTCCAAAACTCTGGGAATATTGGTAGACATATTGAAGGCCAGAGGAGACATCTTCCATGTGAACTATGCCCTTCAAGATGCGTTCATGGTGGACACCCTGAAAAGGAAGCTTGACCTTCTGCACGTACACGGGTCAGACGTAAGGACAACATTGAACTCGTCACTCGGCTGGATCGTTAAGAGAGATCTGAAACACGCTAAAAAAGTGATCTACGCTACACCGGATCTCGAGATACCTGTCAGGAAGTACAGAGATGACGCTGACTACCTTCCCACTCCCATTGATACCTTCAAATTCGCTCCCAAGAGCAAATATAATCAGGTGCCGAAGGCTCTGTACTTCAAACTAAAGTACGAGCGTCTTCCCGAGGGGCTGGAAGATTTGCTCAGGAGCAACGGAATCGAACTGCACATCCTGAACCGTAACATTCCCTACCGTGATATGCCGAGTTCACTCCGTAACTTCGACATCTTCATAGACAGGTTCACCATCGATTCCTTTTCCAAGACTTGCCTTGAGAGCATGAGTGTTGGTCTAGCCACAATAGATTACAGACACAAGCTGAACTTGGAGGAAAGAGTCAGGACTTTGAGTGAAACTGGGAATGTTGAGAGGGAAGGCAGATCGAACCGGCTGTATGTAATCTCAAACCATGAGGTAGGAAAAGTTTCAAAAATCCTCTCGGGGTTTTACGAGGATCTCTTGGATTAAGTCTGCAGCCAGTCAAACTCGCTCTGAGAATCATTCTTTCAATTTCTCTAATAGTGTCAGTCTTCCACCTGCCGTTCGACGCTGCCACATGCCGGCGATGCAGTACAGATTGACACCACGAATCCTCTGGCTTCGTCTGGCTTTGAAGACAAAGCCAAGTCGTTCAATTTTCTCTGTCAAGTATCCTTCGCAGCGCGCTAGCCGCTCTATTTCCGACAGCCGTCACTGAGTAGGCACTGCGCACGTGCTCCGCCCCCGCTTGGATTTGTCTAGCAAGCCAATCTGGTTTTGAAAGCGCTAACAGCACTTTTTCCGCAAAGTCGTCGAGATCGAACGGTGTGGCGGTAACAAGAAAATGGTCGTAGACCTCTAGGTAAATCGGCAGGTCATACACCACCACAGGCAGACCTTTCAAAAGCGCCTCTCCGGGGGTAAGAGCGAACCCTTCACTTTCGCTCGTGCTTACGTAGACCGAAGAGTCCTGCATGAGTGCACCCGCGGCTGCTGCGTCCAGCCTTCCGGGAAATTTGACGTTTGAAAGCGCTTGACTTCTGGTTTTTTCAATCATTTTCTCGCGAAGTGAGCCATTCCCCACCCAGACGAATTCGACACCTGCTAATCGCCTCGATACCTTTGCGGCAATTTCGACAAAATCCGCAGGTCTTTTGCTCTTCTCCACCATGCCGATTGTTAGCACGCGCACCGGAACGCTCGGCCTCGTAGCCCGCGCGGACGCTTAAGTGCTTTATCTGGAGCTAATGGTGCGCGCTACTCCTTTATGGTGTTACCAATCACAAAGGCACGAGTCGTAACACCAAGAGACATGACTCCTCTTCTAGTCGAATCAGTGACGCAGAGTATACCATCAACCAATCTCAGTGGTGGGTACATAAGCATCCACCTTACAATTGCCATATATTTTCTCGATGTAGATGCGGCAAACTTTTCAACGGTTTCCAGGTTATGGGCATCGTGCTGGAGTACAACAACCTTTTTCCCGGTCACCTTTGCCAGCGCCACGGCCTCAGGAAGTGGATAACCGGAGTTCACTACTAACACGTCGCATGTTAGCAGTCGCTTAGGGAGTAGGAGAAAGAGCTTTGCCAGAAATGTGATGGGGCCCACGATTCTGCTTGGACTGACCCTCAGTCGAATCGAGTTCAGTCTGCGGGTGTCCACCAAATCTTCCGTGGCTCCCGTACAGCTAAGCACGGTCACATCGTTTCCAACCGAAGCAAGCGAATCCATCAAATTGTAGAAGGCCAAACGACCGCCTGCCACCACAAAGCTGGTGTCTTCGGTAACTCCGAGCACACGGAGTTTCTGGCGCATACCGCTCACGCCCAAGTACTGGTCGTTCTTAAACGGCTCGCAGCCTTTGTCCCAACCTTTTGAATATCACCCGCTCGCCCAACAACGAAGAAATTACGGGTGCGTCAGTCGCCGGAGCAAGGAGTGATATAGCTAGCCATTGCGCAACCTCCAGTACTAGCAAACGCGCATTGCAGAGTCGCTGGCTAGACTCACTCCCTCGTGCTGGCGGAGCGATATGCTTCGTCATTTTGCTACAGTTTCAAGCGTCGCTCTAATCTCGGATGCTTTGTAGCGCCAGTAAAGCCAAACTGATCTCGGGTATTTCCTTCCTGAAAGCCCTCTTGCAAATTGGCAAAAAGCCATCGAGTTAAGCAATCTCCTTGTGCTCCTCCGCGTTCCCGTGGGAGCCCCGTGCTTTGCGTGGACTGAGTACACGCTCCAAGGCAATTCCCTCACGCCGCTGTAATAGTAGAGAAACCCAAGTGTAGTCTCGTCCGTCAGAAATGGTCTGAGAGGTGGGTCCACTCCTCTTACGGCCTGCTCAATATCGGCCATAACTTCGGGGTCAAGCCTCCCGAGGAGTTCCGAACCGAGCCTTACCGCTTGTTTTCTGCCAATGTACAGCACCCCGTGCCATGAGCCAGGGATCCTGTATGAGTAAACATCGATTCGCCTGTCTCCTACGTCGACATAGCCGAGGAGGCGGCTCCTTGCCACGTACTTCCCCTTCTCGACGAAACCTTCCTCCATTATGTTATAAGAAGTGTAACCCTTGCGGGCCATAGCGTCATCGAAAGCTGCAAAGTTCGGATGTAGGATGTTGTCGCTGTCCACAATGAGCAGGTCGCTTGCTTCAGCCTTCGCGTCCTGTATTATTTGTAAGAGTGTTAAAGTTCTGTCGAACCATGCTCCGCACCTGACATCATATCCTGCGTAAAGCCTCTTGGCCAGTAGCTCCTGTGACTTGTCGACAACGTCATCGACATAGACCCTGACGCACTTTGGCCTGGTCGCCTCCACCACCTTTGCAAAGTACGCGTCTATTTCATTTATTCTGCCGAACTGCAGGTAGGTGACGAGAAGGTCAATCATCCTGCGCGCCACACTTGACTCGGTATAAATGGTTTCTGTGCTTTCCTACTCTGTATTGCATTTGCTCTCGAACTGGCGTCAAAAGCCACCGGTCCCTAGATTGGGCTAGATGACCCTTCTTACGCCTGGCTTTATCGCATATGCGGTGTTGCCCTTAATGCGTATCTCGAACTGCAATCCCTTTAGCTCTTCGATTCTTTTCTTCCAGTCCGCTTCCTCGTCGAATTCTTCTACGAGCTCAGTAAGCGGACCCTCAACCGTGACGCCAAGTTCTATTGTGGTGACTTCCTTTCGAATGTGCACTATCCTGAACACTGGCCGACTATCCCTTCTGCTGAACCGGAAACTGATTGACATAGTGAGTAGCTGGCAGCCAGTTGACCGAGCCCAGTCTGAACCGACCGCCCGCATAGTGCACCACAGTGATTGAGGCATTCGATATTCTCAACCTCCTCACCCAGCTTCCATGGGCTCCGAGGCAGGCACACACCGCTGCTCTGATTGGCTCCACATGCGACACGAGCACTGCCGAATCCGCCTGAGGTGAGATTCGTTCTATGAAACTGGAAACTCTCTTCACAACGTCCCCGAACTTCTCCAGTCCGTACCTGTTAGTTGAATCAAAATATTCCATGTACCACATGGGGTCCTCAGAAAGGACTTCAGGATATTTTCTCCCTGCGAGCTTTCCCAAGCCAACCTCTCTTAGTTCACTGGCCACTTGGACCTCAACTCCAAGCTTGTTTGAAATGTGCTGCGCGGTTTCGCGAGTACGGAGCATCGGGCTTGAGAAGACCATCTGGACGTTCAGCTTGGAAATCACATCCGCTATTTCGGCCGCTTGTCTGTGTCCGGTTTCGGTGAGTGAACTTGGGTTGTCTTCGTCTGGAAAATAACGGCCGACATTGCTCACAGACTCTCCATGACGAACTAGGTATACCATCATCTGAACTCGCCTGTACCTAGCCACGTCAGCCGTCGAAGCCTGTCATAAGCTCAAGTGCCCCCTATAGGGTCTTGACGAACGCAGCCTTCCCTCGGCTAAGGCGCATGGGCCTTTCTGCCCGCTAATGATAAACATGAGCTTAGGCCCGACGTCAGACCTTGTCAGCCGGGTCTGTTGGCGCCGCACGACGGGCAGAACCTGTCGGATGGTAGCAACACCTGCCCACAGTTCGCGCAGTAAACGGTTTGGGGCCTGGATTCGGCAACAGTCGAAGGAGGCGAAGTAGGCGCGGGAGCAGTGCCTTTCCGTGCGGCTCTCCCTCTTACAAACATGACTCCTATACCCACAAGGACGACCGCAGCTCCGATTCCGCCCAGCACCGGAATATTGTATCCGAATTTGGCCACAACCTCCCCGGGAGAATTGAGCGTCAGAGACTCCTGGTGCGATGAACCAGAGACTCCCGGACCAGTCCAACCCGAAAATGAGTACAGGAAAAGAGAGGGATTCGAAGTAAGCGTTATGCTAGTACCTGGCGGAGCGTAAATCGTCATACTCGTATCCGACTTGACGGTGCCGCTTGTCGATGCGTAGCTATACGTGACAGAACCCGAGCCCTGCGCAGATATGGTAAGCCCAGGGTAGAAGTTGGCCGACTCCGACACTGCTCCTTCTACGGTATAGACCTGGGAGGTTGCGTTACCGGTGTATGCGCCCGGTCCACTACCCACCCAGCCCTCGAAGCGCCAGCCGCTCGAAGCCGTCGCGGTCAAGTGGACCTGGGTCGTGGCATTATACCAGCCTGTGACTGGAGTGACGGACCCGCCCGCTGCTTCGTTTTCACCAAACACCAGATAATACTCATGGTAATAGATAGGAGATATCGTGGCGCTCTTGGTCACTGAGCCACTTACATCAAGGGTTACCCATCGTTCGGTTGATGACGAGCCCGGCAGCGTGCTCGTGACCTGCCAAGAGCTTCCGGCATCTGCCCAGTAGACTTCGGGAGAGGTGCTCAAGTTGAGAGATGTTTGCGAGCCCAATTGCGAGAAGCTAAGGGTTGGTGCAGAAGGAGAGCCGCCACCCGAAACCGAGTAGCTCGTGCTCATCGCAAACTGATTGAAATACGTAACCGAAAAGTTTTCTGAGGCTGTCACGTTCATCGGCGTAGTATTGGTTATCCACCTCTCAGAATTGCTCGAGCCAGGCAACACATTCGAAATGTTGAGCGTGCTGCCCCAGTCGACTTGGAACGTCTTCGGTTGCTCGGATAGCGTCGCAGACTGCGGGAGGCCATTAAATACATAAGAAATCGCAGGAGCAGAGAAACCAGAGCCTCCGCCATGTACCGCATAGCTAAGTGTCAAGTTCTCCGGAGGAGAGACTAGCCCTGTAGTGAGCTTCCAGACTCCGAGGCCGTATGTAGCAACGTAGATTGTATGATTTGATGCTACCATGTCGAAGATGGCTACGTGCGGCATCGGGCCTCCCAGTCTCACCCATGATGTTCCCCCCGATGGCAAATAGTAGACCCCTCCCGAATCCATGCAGGCAAAGAGTCTGCCCGCGTAAAACCGGAGGACATTTACATTGCTAGCTGGCAGGCCAGATGTACTGAGAGGAGAGGCAGCGTTATTAAGAAACTGAATCACGTTCGGTTCGCCAAACGTCGAAACTGAGACATAGAATTCGTCAGGATTAGTGGGGCTAACTGCTATGCTGGTTATACCCACTGGCGTACCCCCGGCTTTTATCGAGCCCAAGAGAGTCCACGTGGCACCCCCGTCCGTGGACTCGATGACATTTCCGGAAAGGTCTCCTGCGTAGAGAGTGTTTGCGTCAGACGGCGCGACGCCTATCGCGGTTATGGGCGACGTGTCATTTATGAGCGAAGTCCAGTTTGCGCCATAGTTTTCGGATTTGAATATGCCGTATAGTCCATAGTAGAGCGTCCCTGGCGCACTCGGATCTTGGGCGAGCGGCGGATTTAGGTCCAGGCCGTATGTAAACAGCCCGTACGAGTCACCCTGCCAAGTATGTCCCCCGTCGTGAGAAATGCTCGGAAATCCGTCGACAGAGCAGTACATAGTGTTAGCATCAGCTGGATCAAATGCAACAGCGGAACCATCCCCAGTTGTAACTTCGACCCAGCCCAAACTCTGGGTATATAAGGAGCAGGCATTGTCCTGTGTCCCTATCAACAAAGCGTTCCCGGAGGGAGAAACTGCAATTGAGTAGAGCTGGGAAAGATCGAGCCCGGCGTTCAGATTGGTCCAGGTTGTCCCTTCATCACTTGACATCCAAAGCCCACCGTCACCACCGCTGTAGAGCACGGCCGGAGACCCCGGGCCGAATGCGAGCGAGTGCATATCAGGGTGAATCACCGAATTCGCGGTATAGCCCCCTAAGGCGACCCATGTCTGCCCGCCATCTGTTGAACCGTAAAGCGTGGTGCATCCAAAATAGACTACGCTCGCCTGAGTGGGATCGGCTGCGAGAACCATATCCAGTGCTCCCTGCTCGTCGGAACCGCATGGGGGTTCGACCTGGCCAGCCTGATCAATTGTATTCGGCGGCGTCCCTAGAAGCACGTAGGTCGCTGACATGAAGTCATAATTCACCATGACCCCGAACGCGCCCGATCCAGTTGAATTGAGATAGGCCACATATACATGGTCTGGCAATGCGGGTGTCGAAGCCACTGCCACCCTGCACACTTCAATGCTTGCGGTTTTGCAACCTGGGTCGTTAAGGTAGAGAGAGTCCACCCAGTTACCACCCGTCCAGCTGGATTCTCCACCTGCGCTCGAAAGGCTGGGAGTCACGTAGGTCCACAGCTGACCAGCAAAGGTCCCCGCGAGAGGAACCGCGGTTGCGCCCCCTGTCTCGCTCTGCGGTGCGGCTGTGAGGCTGCCTACACCCTCCGGCGCACTCAACGAAAGGCTCCAGGTTTGCCCGCCGTCAAGCGAAACATACACTCCCGGGGAATTGGAGGGAGTAACTGTGTCTCCGAGACAGCAACCGCCGCTCACTGTCGAAACCATTATTTGGGAAGGGTCCGAGGGGTTGATGATTATTGAAGAGATGGCCAGGCCGGCGAATGTGCTTTGACCGAGGAGGCTCCAGGTTTCTCCTCCATCGCTAGAAGCGAGTATCCCCTCGCCGTAGTAACTTCCATAAGCCGGATCGCCCTCACCAGTGCCGGCATACAGCGTGTGACCATCGGGTGATATTACGAGTGCGCCAATAGCCAGGCTTGGGCCATACTCAGTCAAGGGGGTCCAGGTCAATCCCGCGTTTTGGGACTTCCAGACTCCGCCCTGAGCCCCACCGATATACACTATATCGGGGTCAGATGAATTTACTGCAATCGCCGTAACTCTCCCCGAGAACGGGCCGACCCCCCAGCGAGTGCCATAGTTATACGCGCTGTTATATCCGATAGGCTGGGGACCTATTGGAGTCCAAGAGCCGGGCGTGCCGGGTGCCGGCCCTGTAAGCGAACCTAGGGTCGACGGATAAGTGGGTGGCGCACCATTTCCCCCTTCAGCCGGAGATTGAGCGCCCGCGACGGGTGTTGTTACGCCCCGAGAAGTCGCGCTACCAAGTCCGGGATATCCTAGTCCGGGCTGCGAGCCGATAGATTTTATCTCTGCTCCTGAAGGATTAAATGAGACAGCCTGAGGTTGTACCCCTGTCGAGTCCGCGCCAGATGATGCGACACTCATTCCGGCAACGAAGAGCGCTAGCCACAGTGCAAGAAGAGTGGCTGCTAGGAGCCTGAAAGTTTTCATGCTCCAGCGACACCACACGCAGTAGGTCGGCATAGACCAAGATTGTTCACTGATGCGGAAGCGTGTAAAGAGCCAATACCACAGCCAAACGGCAATACTGCCAGTTTTCGGATTCTAACTTCCAACTCGCTTGGGAGCCCGGCTGCTGCTCTTATAGATTTCGCAGGTCTCTAACCGTTCCACACCGAGCTTAATCAGTCTTATATCCCATGCCCAGAACTGACTTTCATGTTCTCTGATGATGAAGGCTGGGCGATGGCACTCGCAATACACAAGCTCGCAGAAACAGGAAGCAAAGAGTATGAATCCTCGAAGATTCTCGAAGATTTGCTGGAAAAGGAAGGATTCACCGTAGAAAGAGGCTACTCGGGTATACCCACGGCATTTCGCGCTACCAAGTACCTCGGCAGTCCGGGGCCCACCGTTGCATTTCTTGCAGAGTACGACGCACTGCCCGGCGTGGGTCATGCTTGTGGCCATAACATAATAGCTGTCGCCGCGGTACTAGCCGCTCTCAAGACCTCAAGAACCGCCCATCACGGAAGCGTGGCCGTCTATGGCACGCCTGATGAAGAGGGTAGCGGAGAATTCGCGGGGTCGAAAATCCTTTTGGCGGAGAAGAACTGCTTCGCAGGTGTAGACGCGGCGTTGATGACCCACCCCGGAACCTCGTGGAGCCTGGGCAGTCCATCGCTGGCAGTCCAAGACCTGCGCGTGACGTTCAAAGGATATGCTTCCCACGAGGCGGCTTCACCCGAAAAGGGAGTGAGCGCACTCGACGCAGCCATCCTGACCTACACGGCTGTGAACATGATGCGCCAGCACGTAAGACGCGACATGAATGTCGTGATTCATGGCGTGATAAGGGAAGGAGGTCAGGCTTCCAATGTCACTCCGGACAAAGCGGTGCTCGTCTATGGCCTTCGTAGCTCGGACAGCGACTACCTTGAAGAGCTCATAAAGAAGTTCCGGTTGATTGTGCAGGGCTGCTCGCTCGCAACCAACGCCAGCTATACAATTGACATGATTGGGCCCATGTTCTCCTCTACAAAATTCAGTTTCGAACTCATGAAAGCGGGAGAAGAAGCGCTGCGCTCGCTCGGAATAGAACCCAAATCTTTGGCGGAATCTACAGCAGAAATTCCAAAGGGTTCCACAGACTTCGCGAACATCTCACAGCGCGTTCCTTCTCTCGAAATCACCTCCAAAATCGCTCCAGAAGGAACGCCCTGGCATTCGGAAATGTCAGCAAGGGCCGCCTCGTCCGAGGAAGGACGGGTTGCTCTCAGAATCGCCTCAGATGCTCTCTCAAAGGTGGCCCAAAGGTTGCTGGACGAGCCAGCCTTTCTTCAGAGAGTCAAGCTCGAATTCGAGGGAAGAAAATAGCCGCGCACCTCGGCTTGCGGAGGAGCTCCAACTAGCCGTTTGACAGTAGGTGAAGTTTCAGAAACTCCCATACCCTTTCTGCCCATTTTATTCTGCTGGAAAGGTTCTGGTTCATGTGACCTTCATTTTCAAACACAACAAGGTCGGCGTAGCCTCCCCTTGACCTTATCGCATGAACAATCTGTCTCGATTCATCGATTGGAACCCGGGGGTCGTTTGTGCCGTGCTGCACGAGAAGGGGAGCGCGTATACTGTCCACAAAGTGTATGGGAGAAATTTGGCGGAAGAGCTCTATATCTCTCTCTAGCGAGCCATACTCTGCCTCGCGGAGCTTTCTTCTCCAGACTGAGGTGTTTCTCAAGAACGATTCGAAGTTCGCTATGCCTACGCTTTCAACTCCGCATCTCCAGAACTCGGGAAAGAACGCGAGCGACGCAAGCACCATGTAGCCTCCATAGCTTCGGCCCATCACGCATACGCGTTCTGCATCGAACCGTCCTGACGCGCGTATCCATTTTGCGAGCCATGCCAAATCCTTAACGCTATCCAGCCTTTTCTCTACGTCATCAAGATGGACGTATGATTTGCCGTAGCCCGTGCTACCTCTCACGTTTGGCGTAAGAACTGCCAATCCCCGACTTAGAAAGAACTGAA